>DFFT01000041.1:0-27449 GCA_002372325.1 Succinivibrionaceae bacterium UBA3769
GAGAGCAGGTCATCGTCAGGCATATGATTTTATTTTATGTAAAGCAGGGTTCGCCCGGTGACCATAGTGCTGTTGTACCACCTGTCCCCATTCCGAACACAGAAGTGAAAAGCAGTAACGCCGATGGTAGTGTAGCATTCGCTATGTGAGAGTAGGTAATTACCGGGCATTTATCGTGGAGAAAGCCTTCGATTGCGAAGGCTTTTTTCGTTTCTGCTATTCTCATTTCATGCCTTGTCAGGCTTTTTCCTTTTCCTGTGCTATTACCAGTTGTTATTCTGATTTTTCCTGATGATCCTTATCATGCTTTGGCATGATGTTTGCTTCCCTTCATACAGATATTTCAGTTGTGTCTGATATTTGTTTTTGGCGGAGGCGATTATGGATATTAAATCAGATGCCCGTAATCTGGGGCTGGTTCAGGATGTTCACAGTCTTAACCGTCTCCGCGACATGGGTCGCGAGGATTCCTACGAAGCCCGGAAGCAGGCTCTTTACACGGCCGCAGAACAGTTTGAGTCGCTTTTGAATCAGTTTTGGTTTAAGGGCATGCGGGAGGCCAACGATGAAATATGTCCGGACAGTCCTCTTAAAACCTCTGACGGGGGACTTTTTCAGTCAATGCTGGACGAGCAGATTATTACCGGCGTGGCCAAAGCAAATGCCGGCAGCAAGTCTTCCCTGACCACGCTTTTGGTTAAGCAGTTTGCCAGAAGCATGGGGGACGACGGAAAAAGGATCATCGCGGAAATTGACGGCAGCGCCGGATCTGCTGCCGCTGCTCCGGATCAGCCTGACCGCCGGAATTTTGGCATTGCACCTTCATCTGCTGTTTCCCCGCTTTCCGCCAGTCCGCTGCCGGCTCATCTCCGCATGACTGACACCCGCAATGCCGGCAATGAGACCAGAGATCGCATTCTGGATATGGAGCTGGGCCCCAGAAAGGCGCCGGAGCGGATTAAGGCCTACGGCAGCGTTGATGACAGCCGTTATGATTCCGATATGTCCTTTGACAGTCCCCGGGACTTCGTGGCCAAGCTCATGCCCCTGGCTCGCAAGGTGGCCCGCAAGTTCGGGCTCAATCCCGTGGTTATTGTCTGTCAGGCCGCTTTGGAAACCGGCTGGGGCAAGCATATCGGCGCCGATAACAATTTCTTCGGCATCAAAGGGAATTCCTCCTGGAAGGGGCGTACCGCCGTCAAATCTTCGCCGGAATTCGAGAACGGCCGGATGGTTAACGAGCTTTCCTCCTTCCGGGCCTACAATTCTCCCCGGAAAAGCTTTGAGGATTACGCCAGTCTCATTTCCTCCAATACCAGATACGCCCGGGCTGCTTCTGTCAGCAGTGATCCGGATCAATATTTTGAAGAAATTCAGAAAGCCGGGTACGCAACTGACCCGAATTATGCATCGAAACTTAAAAGAATATACAGGCATGACGCCTTCAGCGGTTATGCGGGACAGGCTGCGGACAATAAAGCTCCGGAAAATCCGGCCCCCGCCCCGGCTGAACACTGATCTGCCACGCTATCAGGAGAGAGAGAATTATGTCGGACATGCTGAAAATCGGAACCAGCGGCGTTCTTGCTCAACGGGCCATGCTCCAGACCACCAGTAATAACATCAGCAATGTTAATACTGAGGGCTATTCACGGCAGCGCACCATAATTCGCACCAATGTTCTGGATCAGGGAGCCGGCTTTAACACCACTTCCCGGATCCTTAACACCTATGCCGAAAGAGAGCTTTTAAGAGACAATGCCCGGGTAGGCTACTACACTGCCAAAACCGAAGCCATTACCACCATTGACAGCATGCTTTCCAGCGATGCCACCGGGCTTAATCCGGTGATCTCGGATCTGTTTGCCTCCATCCAGGGCGCTAACTCCGCTCCCACGGAGCTTTCCTCCAGAAATTCCCTTATGGGCAATCTTGAGGTGTTTACCAACCGGGTGAACAGCATCGGCAATAATATCCAGGAGCAGTACCTTACCAATAACCGCAAGATTGAAGAATCCGTCACCAGGGTGAACGACCTCCTTCAGAGCATCTACAAGTTTAATTCCCAGATTGTGGAGGCCAGCACCGATACCAGCTCCGCCGCCTATCTCCAGATGCAGGATCAGCGGGATCATCTTATTACCGAGCTTTCGGAAATCATTGACATTAAAACCGTGGAGCAGCCCAACGGCTCCTGCTATGTCAACATGGCATCCGGCTCGACCCTGGTTCTGGGGGACGGCTGCGCCACCCTTATGGTGGAGCCCTCCAGTCTGGACGAAACCGAGTATCATCTGGGCCTCACCTATAACGCCGACAACGGCTACACCCTGCTCAGCGATGATGTAGGCGGCAAGCTGGGGGGATACTTTGATGCCGGAGATGAACTCCGGGAAACGCAGCGGAATCTCGGCAAGGTTGCCGTGGCTCTGACAGACAGTCTGAACAAGCAGAATAAATCCGGCATTACTCTGGAAAACAAGGCCGGCGATGCCCTGTTTAATCTTCCGGAAACCCGGGTGTTCACCAGAAGCGCCACCTGCGGCATGACCATGTCCTTTATGGAGGGCTATGCCAGCAACGTCACCGGCAAGGACTATCTTATTAAAATCAACAATGACGGCACCTACACCCTGAATGAGAAGAACGGCAGCGAGCTTACGGAGATCTTCCAGGGGAATGTCGATGATCTTAACGGCACCATTACCATTCCGGACCTGGGTTTTCAGGTAGAGGTTTCGGGGGTGCCCGCCGCCGGGGATGAATTTCTGATTCAGCCCGCCGCTAATGTCAGCTATAACCTTTCCCTGAAAATCAACCGTCCGGAGGATTTTGCCCTGGCCAGCGTTATCAGGAGCAGCGAGGACTCGCAGAATCTGGGGAATGCCACCATCTCCATCGACGGGGTGACTAACACCGATGCCCTTTCCGCCTTCAGCATGACGCCCTCGGACAGCATTAATGGCGCTGTTTTTGCAGCGGGAGCTCCGGTACGGGTGGTGATAAACGCCGCCGGAAATTATGAGGTTTATGACGCTTCTGACAACATCATTGGCACGACTCTTGCTTCTACAAAGGGCGGCAATATTCTGGCAAATATGCTTTCAGATGTTAACGATCCTGACAGTCTGGTGTATGGCGATACGGGGACGTATCCCGGCTTTGATTTCAGCATTACCGGCACGGTCAGAAACGGCGACAGCTTTGTCATAGAGCTTAATACCAACGGTTTTGCGGACAATTCCAACGGCATCCTGATGCAGAATCTGGAACAGGCTCAGCTGGTGCAGGGACGGATCAATCAGACGGTTTCCGCGGCCTACAGCGATATGGTCAGCGATTTGGGCAGCACCATATCCGTGAGCAATGTCAATCTGGAAGCGGCTACGGCCAAGAGGGATCAGACTCTCACCATTACCGAGGAGTCCAGCGGAGTGGATCTCAACGAGGAGGCCTCCAATCTGGTTCGGTATCAGCAGTGCTACCAGGCCTGCGCCAGAATAATATCCGTGTCGCAGACGGTTTTTGATTCATTATTGAGCGCTGTGGGGTGATATTATGCGAGTAACTACTGGTTTAAGCTTTGACAGAAGCGTGCGCTATATGCAGAACTCAAACACCCGGCTGGAATCCCTGGATCGTCAGTACAACACCGGAGCCAAGTTCGCCACCGCTTCTGAAAATCCCACCGGCATGGGCACCAAGCTCCGGCTGGATGCGGAAATCGCCAGCTATAAGCAGTATTCCGTAAATGCCGGACTGGCCGCGGATCAGCTGAATCTGGAGGAAACCGCCCTGAGCTCCATTTATGAATATATGCTCCATGCCGTTACCAGCATGCAGGCCGGCGTTAACGGCACCTACGATCAGGCGAACTTCAATACCGTGGCTCAGGATCTGGAAGAAACCCGGGACATGCTGTTCAATCTCATGAATACCAAAACTGCCGGCGGCGAATACATTTTCAGCGGCAATCAGTCCCTGACCCCGGCGTTTTCCAGAACCTCCGACGGGGAGTATATCTGCAATGCCGACGGCGGCCGGAGACAGGTGAAGGTATCTCCCTCGGTGACTCTTACCACCTCCGACAGCGGGCTTTCGGTATTTGAGAAGGCGCAGCTATGCCGCACCGCTTCCTCCGCTACCGCCGGGGTGACGCTGTCCTATGAAAACAGCGATGAATTCAACAGCTTTGTTAACGGCTATACCAATGCCTATGACAGCAATGATCTCAGCATCTCCGTGACCGGAGATGCCTACACCATAACCGGCCGCGGCGGCGAGGTGCTGCAGAACGGCACGGTGTCCCCCGAGGGCGTTATTAACTTCAAAGGGCTGGAAATCACCATGACGGCCGGAGTGAACAATGCAGTGGTCTCCCTGGATCCCCCGGCCAACGACAACGCGCTGAACACCCTCTCAGCCATTATTGATGTGCTTCGGGATGAAAACGTGTCCGCCTATGACAAGGCTCAGGCGCTCAGAATGGGGCAGGTCTCCCTGAACAGCGCCAAGGAAAATGTCAACCTGGCTCTGGGTCATGTGGGATCCCGTCTCAGCAATATTGATGCGGTGATAAACTCCAATGACGCGCTCTCCGATATTAAAACCGAGGTGCGGGCCAAAGAATGCGAGGTTGATGTCTACGAGGTTGTGGCGGCGCTTTTGCAGGAGCAGAATGCTCTCAACGTGGCCCGGCAGACCTTTAGCTCCGTCCACGGCGAGACCCTGTTTGATTACATCCGCTGACATCTTTTCCGGAAAAGGGCCGGCCCGGTGACGACCGGTCTTTCGGTTTCAGAAGCGCATTTTTCCGGTTCCCGTTTGCCGGTTTTCTTCATTTCCCTGTTTCTTTTCAGCTCTTTTCTGCCCCTTTCTCCTGTTTTTGAATCCTTCCGTTTTTTGCTTTGTTTTTCGGCGGCCCTTGTTCTATAAGGCCTGGTATCTGTATTCCCTCGGTTCCGACGGTCTTCTCCGGAAGATCCGGAAATATTTTGCCGCCGTTTCAAGGGATTTCTTGAAAATTTGAAACTTTGTGCTACAATTGCCATCAGTTATTAGCATTTGCTAACATCATTTAGCAAATGCTAAGCGTTGACATGTTATGACCATAGGAAATTGTAAGGATCAGGAATGTTGCTCAGTGAATTGAAGCCGGGCCAGACTGCCGTGATAAAGGCAGTGAAAACCGGTGATCTTCATGCCCGCAGACTTTATGAAATGGGGTTTCTGCCCCGTACCAGGGTGTTTCTGGAGCATGTTGCCACCTTGGGATCTCCGATAATTGTGGGAATCAGAGGATTCAGCATAATTCTCGGAAATCATGACGCATCCTCCATCGAGGTAGAGGTAATATCAGCATGAATACCAATAGCAAGTGCTGCTGTGACAGCCCTGAGGTTCCTCAGGACAATGCTGCCAGAAGAGTCATGTTTATCGGCAACCCCAACAGCGGCAAAAGCACTCTTTTTAACCGGCTCTGCAATCTGCATGTCAGAACCGGAAACTATCCCGGAGTAACGGTGGCCCGTCATACCGGGAGATACAGCAGCAGTATCCAGATGGTGGATCTGCCGGGCATTTATTCTCTTTCCAGCGCTTCCGCCGAGGAAATTATTGCCCGGGACGAGCTTCTGAACGGACGCTGCGATCTCATTGTGAACATCGTCGATGCCACCTCCATGGAGAGAAGCATGTATCTCAGCATGGAGCTCCGGGAGCTGGGTCTTCCCATGCTGCTCCTCCTCAATATGTGGGACGATGTTGAAAAGGAAGGCATCAGCATTGATGCGCCGGCTCTGGAAAAGGATCTGGGCTGCCGGGTGATTCCGGTAAGCGCCACCAGAGGCGACGGCATAAAGGAGCTCCGGGAATACCTGAACAAGGGAGAATGGCAGACTCTGCCGCCGCTCTGTCCCGGAAACCAGAAATTTGTCACTGCCATAAAAGAGATTACTGCCGGCATCGCCCCCGCTTATGAAAAGAGAGCCTCCTTTCTGGCTGCCAGTGCTCTTCTGGGAGATGGCATTCCTGATGACTGCTTCAAGACCCCGGAGACGGCCGCACTGGTGGAAAAGCACCGCGCCTCTCTGGCCGCGGATACCGAAAGCGGCAGCATTTACGAGGCTCTGGCCGCGCAGCGTTACGGCTTCATTTCCGAGTTCATGTCCCGGCACGTTAAGGTTGCCCCGCACAAGAAGACGCTGACCGAGAAGCTGGACGCCGTGGTGCTGAACCGCTTCATGGCGCCGGTGATTTTTGTGGCGGTGATGTTCTTTGTGTACTTCATCTCCGTTACCTGGCTGGGGAGCATCCTGACCGACTGGACCAATGACACGCTGTTCGGGGAAATGATTATTCCCTGGACTGCGGAAATGATGGAGAAGCTGGAAGCCTCCGAGCTTATGACCTCTCTCGTGAGCGACGGCATTGTCGGCGGCGTGGGAGCGGTGCTGGGCTTTGTGCCGCAGATGATAATTCTGTTCCTTATGCTGGCTCTTCTCGAGGAGTGCGGCTATATGACCAGAGCAGCGTTTTTCCTGGATCGGGTGTTTAATTTCTTCGGTCTCAGCGGCCGGGCCTTTATTCCGTACATTATCGGCACCGGCTGCGGTGTTCCGGCTCTTATGACCGTGCGCACCCTGCCCGAGGAAAGCGAGAGACGGGTTACCCTGTTTACCGCCACCATGATCCCCTGCAGTGCCAAGCTCCCCATCATTGTGCTGTTTGCTTCGGCCATTTTCAGTGATTATGCCTGGTTCCCGGCTGCCATCTACTTTACGTCCGTGGCCATTATTATCATTTCGGCTTTGATAATGCAGAAGTTCCAGGACTTTAAGAGCTCTCCGGCTCCCATGCTGATGGAAATGCCGCTTTACCATATTCCGGCTCCCAGAGTGGTGCTCCTTACGGTGTATCAGAGGGTGCGGGCGTTTATCAAAAAAGCCGGTACAATCATTTTTACCTGCTGCGTGGTGATCTGGACCCTGTCTTCTCTGGGCTACAGCAGCGAGGAGGGCATTCATACCGTTTCCGAGCCTGATGAAAGCATCCTGGCGGATGTGGCGCAGCCGGTGTCCGTGGTATTTGCTCCCCTGGGCTTTGATGATTACCGGGCTACGGTGGCTACGGTTTCCGGACTTTCGGCCAAGGAGGTGGTGGTCAGCACCCTCAGCGTCTTTGCCGGAGCTGAAGAGGATGCCATTGACAGCGACGAGGACGAGGTAGTTACCGGACTTTATGAAAAGGTGCGCAATAACATTTTCCACATCGACGAGAGGGGCGCGGCCGGACTTCTGGCAGCTCTGTCCTTTGTGCTGTTTAACCTCTTTACCGTTCCCTGCGTGGCTGCGGTAGGCACCCTCCACCGGGAAATCGGCGGCGGCCGGCTCTTCTGGTACGCTATTGCGTATCAGCTGGGCTTCAGCTACTGTTTTGCCTTTATCGTTTACCAGCTTGCCATGCTTTTTGCCGGGTACGACTTTGGGATCATGACCGGCATCGCTCTGGCGCTTCTGGGAGTATTCCTGTTTCTGATGTTCCGGAAGGGCCCCTCCGAGAGCGCGGAAATTCCTTTTGTCATGGTGACTAAGTAGGAGACCCAAAAAATGCCGGAATTTCCGGCAATGAAAATGAGGCTGCGCCGACAGGCGCGGCCTTTTTTAATTCATGAGCTCTTTTTAATTCATGAGCTCTGTAAAGATAATTTCGGAAGGGCGGGCCGGTTTTTTTATGGCTGCCGGCAAATGCATCTCCAAATGTTTGACTTTATCTCGGGAGACTGCCTATCATTACTCCTTAATGCATTCCGGCGGCATGAGTGTCTGGCACAGTGCGGAAAATCAAGGAGGAGCGGTGGCGACATATATAGATTCGGAATCTGAAGAAAATTATCTCGAGACCATTCTGCTTTTATCGGGCTCCGGTTCCTTTGTCAGAGGCATTGACATTGCCAAAAAGCTTAAGGTTTCCCGGCCGTCAGTAAGCCGGGCCGTGGGGCTACTCCGGGACAAGGGGCTGGTTACCCTGGAGAAGAGCAGCTTCATCAGTCTTACCGAGGACGGGAAGAAAGTCGCCCGGAAGGTGGCCGCCTACCATCGCCTCCTGAGATCCTTTCTGGTTTATGCCGCGGGCATTTCTCCGGAGCAGGCGGATATCGATGCCTGCCGTGTCGAGCATGTGGTAAGCGCCAGCACTGTTAAGGGCATCAGGAATTTTTTGAAAAGGGAAAATGTCCCCGCCGACAGCGGCATTGATTCCTCCCACCTCCCGGAAATCGGCGAGCTCAATGAATCCGGGGAAAACTATATTGAGCATATCTACATGATGTCCCGGGACGGGAAAAGGGTGCGTTCCACTGATCTCGCCCAGGCTCTGGGGGTGTCCCGGGCGTCTATCAGCCGGGCCATGGACGTGCTTACCAATCTGGGCCTTTTGAACCGCGGGGAAAAGGGCGACCTCATTTTGACGCCGGCCGGTGAGGAAAAGGCCCGCAGCATCTATGCCCGGCATGTGGTGCTAACGGGTTTTCTGGAAAAGCTTTTGGGGGTGTCCCAGAAAATTGCCGAGCGGGATGCCTGCCGCATGGAGCATATGCTGAGCGAGGCGGCCTTTAACGGACTCCGGGATTTCTGGGAGAAAAAGCAGGGCGGGAGCACTGCCGAAAATGCAACGGACGGTTAAGGGAAACGGGAGATGCGGTTTAATCCAGAGCCGTTTGGATGCAGATTGTTTTCTAGCATATTTCCAGCATGCCGTACTTGACTCTGGTGTTTTTTGCAGGTGGTGTCGGAGTTGCTGTTCATGATGGTTCTGCAGAATTGTGTTTTATGCATCTCCATCATTCAGAACAACATCCAGCATTTCGCGCGGTGTGACGATGAACGGTTCAACTGGGAAATGCCTGATGTTTCCGGTGACAAGCCATGTTTCTTCGCTTTTTCGCTTTTCCATGACGACTTCATAGAATACTCTGTCTTTAGGATCTGGCAATTCGATTTCGAAAGATCCCGCTTCGACATAAAGTCCCTTGTCACGAAAAGCAAAAATGATATCTTCGATGATGCTCTGCGACAGATGGAACTTTGGTCGTGATAGCACTTCTCGATATTCGTTTTCTATGACATCATTCAGAATCGGCACAATGGATCCTTCCAACGCCATCCTTACAACCTTCCCGGGAACAGAGTCCTGCTTAAGCACGGCGGATACGATGACGTTAGTGTCAATCACTGCGTAATATTTCATTGGCTGCTATTTCCGAGCTTCTGCAATTTCAGCATTGATTTCATCAAGTGTCATATCTGCAATTCCGTAATCTTCGGCGATCTGACTAGCTTTTTTTAATGCTCGGATTCCAGCATTGTCTTCGTTTTTCAGTTTCATGTCGAAAGGGATGCCTTTCTCCTGAACCATCCGGCAGATGCACATTCTGAGATATGCCGGGAGGCTTAATCCCAGCTTTGCGCAGATCTGAATCGCTTCAAGCTTCTCTGCTTCATCTGTTCTGAACTGAACCAGTGTGTTTGCCATAATCAGTTCCTCCTTGTGGGTACAGTCATTAGATTTCTTGGTGTTATTATAGCAAAAATAATAAACAAATGCAATCATATGATTACATTTGAAATAATGTCGTTTTATGCGGATTCCGCCATTATTTCACGCCGCTTTGTCTTAAGAATTCCCCGGTTCCCGTGATTGCTGCGGCATGCCGGTAAATAATTGCCGCCGTCAAAAATCCGCTCCCGAATTGCCGGTTCTCCCGGTATCCGCCTGATAAATGCCAGTATTCAGCCGCCGGGGCCTGAGCTATTGTCCTGATTAAGCGGCAATACTGATTTGGAAAGAGTTCATAAAGCCTTGTAACATAGCCCCTGAAAAATTTTTGAGCACAAATCTCCCTTTCTGGCATGAATTTTTCATGGAAGATAAAAACAAAAGAGAACCGTCCCCGGGGGCGGCTCTCGTACCAAACTGAAGCGGTCACTGCAAATAATAATAAGCTTCAGAGGATAGATTAGCTTAGGAGATTTAAAAATGGCTTTATATGTAAATACCAACGTTTCATCCCTGAATTCCAATCGCAATCTGGCCAATGCCACCAATGCGCTGGATGTATCCTACAAGCGCCTGGCCTCCGGTCTCCGCATTAACAGCGCCAAGGATGACGCCGCCGGCCTCCAGATTTCCAACCGTCTTACCTCCCAGATTAACGGTCTTAATCAGGGCAACCGCAATGCCCAGGACGGCATCTCCTATGCCCAGACCGCCGAAGGAGCCATGGACGAAATGACCACCATGTACCAGCGCATCCGCACCTTGGCTCTCCAGTCCGCTAACGGCACCAACTCCAAGGCTGACCGGGATGCCATTCAGCAGGAGGTAACCCAGCTCTGCACGGAAATTACCAGAATTGCCAACGACACTACCTACGGCGGCACTCATATTCTGGATGCCTCCATTGCCACGCAGACATTGTTCCAGGTGGGAGCCAATGCCAATGAGACCATAGCCATTGACCTTACATCTGGTTTTACTCTGGATCAGGTCAAGACGGTGGTGAGCAACGACCCTAATATCACAGCCGATGAAACTGCCGCGTTGGGCACCATAACAGCCACCGGCTTTGATGTAACCACTCAGGCCAACGCCCAGAGCACGCTTTCCATTGTGGATAAGTTTGTGGCGGTTATCGATGCCAAAAGAGCCGAGCTGGGCGCGGTGCAGAACCGGCTGGAATCCACCATCAGAAACCAGACCAACGTTTCTGAAAATGTCTCCGATGCCCGGAGCCGCATCCGGGATGCCGACTTCGCCACCGAGACCGCGAACATGACCCAGCAGAACATTCTGCAGCAGGCCTCCCAGAGCATTCTGAGCCAGGCTAACCAGAGACCGCAGATCGCGCTTTCCCTGCTCCAGTCATAAACAAAGACAGCAGGAAGGCAGGACGCAAAACGGCATAGACAGGTAAAGACGGTTCTGCCTGTTAACAGATTTTTCTCTCTTGAGCGTTTGAGCTCTATCCCTTTGGCCGGCGGTTTTTCCTCCGGCCTTTTTTTGTCTGGGATGCCGAACCGGGCCGCTTCCTATTATCTCCGTATCACCCTGTCCGTCCTGATCCTTAAACCTGCCGTCTCTGCTTTTGCTCCCCGTTTTTGCTGTTATTTCCGGACTTAATGCCGCGGGATGATCACCGGCGGCCGGAAGACTTTGAAAAGTATTCCGGCATTCCGGTAAAAAACTGCCGCCGTCAAAATCATGACCTTGGCACGACGGCGCAAAATCCTTCCGGAAAAATTTTTATGATGATGACGAAGGCTTGTAAATAAAAGGTTTGGCAATTTTCAGGAAAGGAGACGGCGCATGCTGGCACGATTTTTTCATAAAGAGGATGCAGGGGGAATCCCTGATTATTACTAAGGCTGATGCGCCGGGGCCCGCGCCGCTTTTGCCAGCCCCTTATATATCAGATTATCAGCCGCCAGAGACAAGCTTAGGAGATTAACGAGATGGCTTTATATGTAAACACCAATGTTTCGTCATTGAATTCCAACCGCAACCTGGCAAATGCCACTAATTCCCTGGATACCGCCTATAAGCGTCTGGCTTCCGGTCTTCGCATCAACAGCGCCAAGGACGATGCTGCCGGTCTCCAGATTTCCAACCGTCTCACTTCGCAGATCAACGGTCTTAATCAGGGCAACCGCAATGCCCAGGACGGCATTTCCTATGCGCAGACCGCTGAAGGAGCCATGGATGAAATGACCACCATGTATCAGCGCATCCGCACTCTGGCTCTCCAGTCCGCCAACGGCACCAATTCCGAGGCTGACCGTAAGGCTATTCAGCAGGAGGTTAATCAGCTGTGTCAGGAAATCACCAGAATCGGCAATGATACCACCTACGGCGGCACTCATATTCTGGATAAGTCCATTCAGGGACTGACGGACTTTCAGGTAGGCGCCAATCACGATGAAATCATCAGCATTGACCTTTCAGACGGCTTCCGGCTGGATGACGTGTTAATGAAGATCTACAACGATACCCCTGCCGGCCCGGAACGGGATACTTTGGCCGGAGCTATCGGCAAAACCCTGTCCCAGCCGGACACCGGCGTGACTCCGCCGGCTTTTTCGGTAACCGCCGGTATTGACACCACTGAAGGGGAGCACACCGTCAAGGTAACCCAGCTGGCGGACAGCACTGCGGTATCCAGAGATTTTACTGACCCCACGCTGCCCTTTGCCAATGGCGGCACACTGACCTTCAAGGCCGGAACCGGCGCTGACGAGGAGTCCTTTACCGTAACCGTTGACGCAGGGGATACTCTGGATGATATTGTGGCTAAAATCAATTCAGCTTCCGGAAGCTTCGGGGTTTCCGCCGTTCTTGACGGCAATACGCTCACCCTGGATTCCGGCAAAACCGGCACTGACTATGCGACCTTTTCAGTTACCGCCACGGGATCGGATCTTGCCGATTTTAACACCGCATCCGGGTGGACAACGGATAAGACGGCTCAGGACTGCATTGTGGAAGTGGACGGAACCCATCTTAACAGCGCCACTAATTCCGTTACCGATCCCGCCAGCGGCATTACCGTTACCGCAAACAGCGTAACCGCGGATGAAGTTACCTTTGAAGCCGAACCGGAAGTGGTCTTTCTGGTGGATACCCAGGCCAATTCCCAGAATGCTTTGGCCGTGGTGGACAAATTCATTGCGGTTATCGATGCCAAGAGAGCCGAGCTGGGCGCCGTGCAGAACCGTTTGGAATCCACCATCAGAAACCAGACCAACGTTTCTGAAAACGTCTCCGATGCCCGGAGCCGCATCCGCGATGCCGACTTCGCCAGCGAGACCGCGGCCATGACCCAGCAGAACATTCTGCAGCAGGCCTCCCAGAGCATTCTGAGCCAGGCTAACCAGAGACCGCAGATTGCGCTTTCTCTCCTGCAGCAGTAACAGTCCCGAGTATTCGTTTTCCTTCTCCGGCAGTCTTCCGAGGCTGCCTTGAAGGCACCTCCGCGGGATAACACCAGTATTCTTTTATCTCCTGAGCGTAAGCTCTGTCTCTTTGGCCGAAGATTATTCCTCGGCCTTTTTTGCGTCCCCGTAACAGCCAGCGGTTGTTTTCAATGAATGAAACTGCTTGACCCCGCCGCCATTTACACATAGAGAGAACAGAGCGGTGACTCAGCTATTGATTTCAGGGAGAATGCGTTTTAGATTAACCGATCTTCAGAGTGATTAAGGGAGTGCATATGAAATTACTGCTGGCGGCTTTTGCCTTTTCTCTGGCCTGCAATGCCATCGCCGGTCATGATGATGAGGCCCATAAAATTTATGAAAGTCTGGATCTGGCTTGCCATCAATGCGGTAAAGCTCCTGCTGATGCTCAGGAAAAATGCAAGGCGGAGGTTAATCTGACCAAGGCAAAGATAATGGCCATCAATCCCGGCCTTAGCGGCGATGATACGCAATTGCGGTTTTTTAAATGTCTCTGATTGAGCCCCCGAATCAGCAGTCCCTGACTCAGGCAGCGTAAATGCTTCCTGCTGCGGCCGGCGCTGATCCCCGGCCTTTTTCGTCCCGTTCGCTGACTGTCAGGCAGCAGCCTGTTATCTTCCGGGCATCCGACAATACGGCGATTTCATAAGCTCCGTCCCCGCTGCTGTCCGGCAAACTAGTGATAATCAAGGCGACGGGCTTTGCGGTAAAAAATTGCCGCCGTCAAAAACCTGACCAGACGAAATCCCTCGTAAGCACTCTCTTTCCCGCCCCTGTCGTTTCCTTCTTCATGCTCCTCAGTCCTTAAGAACCAAGGGGTGATTGATTTATTTTCTGAAGTGCGTGGTATTTGGCACGGTTCTTTCATGCATTGTTGTAAACGGGCTTGTTCCCCGGAAATACAAGATAACCGAAGCGCCATATCAGTAAAAAAACAGGCTTCGGGACAATAGGATAGACCGGCTGAGGAGATAAAAAAAATGGCTTTATATGTAAATACCAACGTTTCATCCCTGAATTCCAATCGCAATCTGGCCAATGCCACCAATGCTCTGGACGTATCCTACAAGCGTCTGGCCTCCGGTCTCCGTATTAACAGCGCCAAGGACGACGCCGCCGGCCTTCAGATTTCCAACCGTCTTACCTCCCAGATCAACGGCCTTAACCAGGGCAACCGCAATGCCCAGGACGGCATCTCCTATGCCCAGACCGCTGAAGGAGCCATGGACGAAATGACCACCATGTACCAGCGCATCCGCACTCTGGCCCTCCAGTCCGCCAACGGCACCAACTCCAAGGCTGACCGCACGGCCATTCAGCAGGAGGTAAATCAGCTCTGCGAGGAGATTACCAGAATCGGCAAGGACACCACCTTCGGCGGCACTCATATTCTGGATAAATCCATTACCACCCAGACGGATTTTCAGGTAGGGGCCAATGCCAATGAAATCATCAGCATCGATCTCACTCAGGGCTTCAGACTGAACGACGTTTATACCACTGTCTATAATGCCTGCACCACAGCAGATGAACAGGCAGTGCTGGAAAGCGCCGTGAATAACACCGGAGATATCACGGACTACACAGATGCCATTCGTTTTGATGTGTCCACCCAGGCTGCTTCTCAGGACACTCTGGCGGTGGTGGACAAGTTTGTGGCGGTTATCGATGCCAAAAGAGCCGAGCTGGGCGCAGTGCAGAACCGGCTGGAATCCACCATCAGAAACCAGACTAACGTTTCTGAAAACGTCTCCGATGCCCGGAGCCGCATCAGAGATGCCGACTTCGCCACCGAGACTGCGGCCATGACCCAGCAGAACATTTTGCAGCAGGCCTCTCAGAGCATTCTGAGCCAGGCTAACCAGAGACCGCAGATTGCGCTTTCGCTCCTGCAGTCATAACCGGGACGGCAATAAGGCAGGTTAAGAACGGCACAGCAAGGATAGCCGATCTGCCCTGAAACAGATTTTTTTCTCTCTTGAGCGTTTGAGCTCTATCCCTTTGGCCGGTGTTTTTCCCCGGCCTTTTTTTTTGGTTTTTCCGGAGGCGGCATTGCCTTGCCGGGATGAGATGCCGCAAACCCATGGCGGAGACGGTGACAATGGCGGCCGCTGATGTTTTCAGGGATCTGAACGGCGTTTTTGAGATTCCGGGGAAATTTTTTTAACAAAGTCCTAAAGTTTAAATTTTTTCAGCCGCTAAGAGTGCGTCCGAGAGTGTTTTTTCAGCATAATAACAATCGGAGGGAGTCCTCTGAGTACTTGATAAGAAACGGGTGGTGGGAATATGATTGATGCAGTAGTTAACAGTTCAGCCGATTTCCTGGCCAAAGGGAAGATGCAGAATTCTCCGGCAGCGGAGGTAAATCAGGCTGTTAGTACCCAGACTAATTCAAAGACCAGCAGAGCAACCGAAGTGCAGAGCCAGGCCAAGGCCGTGAATGACAAGGACAAGGTGGCCGGCAGCGCTGTGGAAGAACAGAAGAGCGTTATCCTGCTTGAGGAAGAGGAAGCCAAGGCGGCAGAGGAGCGCAAAGATCCCATTGACGAGAAAAAGGAGCAGGAGGAGCTGGATAAAATGGCCGAAGCCGTGTCCCAGCTTATTCCGGGCTACGGCCTCAGCTTTGCCATGGACAAGGATCTTAACGAGGTAGTGGTCACTGTAACCAACAAGACCACTGACGAGGTCATCAGACAGATTCCCAGAGAGGAATTCCTCAATATTGCCAGGAAGTTCAATGAGCTTTTGCAGGAATTCAGCGGCAAGGCCCCCGAGGAAGAGCTTAAAGGGGTTTTCATGGACAGTCAGGCCTGACAGAGAGCGTCATTCGATACGGACATAACAGAGTGGCGAATGGCGCCTTGAGGTTAGCAGTGAATAGAGCATCAGCAGGGGAGACAATACTATGGTTTCAGCAGTAACTTCGGCAGGAGCGGCATCCGGCATTGACTTTGAAAGCATTATTTCAGCCAGCGTCGCCGCCAAGAAGGCAACCCTGACTTCGCGGATTTCCTCCCGCAAGGAGAATACCCAGCTGGAGATCACCGGTGTCGGTCTTTTGAAGAGCAACCTTACTACCTTTAAGGAGCTCCTGGACAAAATGACCAAGGAGAATGCCTTCAACAAGAGAGCCGTTAATTCCAATCAGAGCGCCACGGATCCCGTATTCAACGTGGAGACCAAGGATTCCGCGGCTAACGGCAGCTATAACCTTACCGTGAAGCAGCTCTGTCAGAGCACCGCCTTCAGCACCAAGTTCGATTCTCTGGATCAGACCTTCGGCACCGGCGGCAGTCTTTCCTTTGCCCTCGGCTCCGGAGACGACGCCAAGTCCTTCAGCATTGACGTAGCGGAGGGAGACACTCTTAACGATATCCGGAACAAGATCAATAACAGCGCTGACAGCTTCGGGGTAACCGCCAACATCATTACCCTGCAGGACGGCACCGCCAAGCTGGTGCTGGATTCCGGCATCACCGGCGAGGCCTACAGCAACTTTTCCGTTACGGCCTCCGGGGATGAAGCCCTGAATGCCTTTAATGCCTCTATCACCACGGATGAAAACGGCAACAAGGTAGCCTCCGGGGATTCCTCCATGAGTCTGGTACGGGCCGGACAGGATGCTCTTCTGGATGTGGACGGCGATACTCTGTCCAGCAGCACCAACGTTTTTGATGACAGCATCAAGGGCCTCAAGATCACGGTAAACCGTCTTTCCGATACCGAAAAGACCGAGGGCGAAAACGGCACGGAAACCGGGTTCAAGTCCAATACTCTCAATATCACCACTGACACCAGCTCTCTCAAGAAAATGATGAACGAATTTGTCAGCACCTACAACGAGCTCAGAACCAACCTGGATAATCTGACCAAGAGCAATACCTATACCAACGGTCAGAGCAATGACGACGGCGGTTATCTGGCAGGCGATTCCACCGGCAAGACCATTAAGAATGCCATGTCCAATCTCCTGACCTCCTTTACCGTGGGCGGCTCATCCAGCGGTCTCAGTCTGTTCTCTCTGGGGCTTGAGATTGATAACAAGGGCAACCTGTCGGTAAATTCCGAAAAGTTCGAGGATGCCATCAATAACAAATATGATCAGGTGGTAGCCGCGTTTACCGGCAAGGATGGCGTTTGCAGCAAGCTGTCCTCCAATCTGGAAACCTACACCAAGACCGGCGGCATTCTGGATCTCCGGAAGGACTCCCTGAACTCCGAGCTCAGAAGCATTGAGAATCAGGAAAATGCCAATTCCACTTATCTGGCCAAGTATGAGGAATCCCTGAGAAACCGCTACGGCAACCTGGATACCATGATCGGCACCCTGAATACCTCGCTGTCGTATCTGTCCTCGGCATTGAGCTCCATGAACTACAATTCGCAGAAATCTTCGTCATGATGAGCTCTGATTGCTGAATATGCGTCTTTGCTTGGGTTTTTAGATGACAGGATAAGCTATAATGCAGCACCGGTGCGGTGCTGTATTTTTTCGTGAGCAGCGGGAAAAACCGGGTAAGAACTTCCGGCTGATTCCCGGATGAAAAATGAAGAATTTCGGTTAATGCGGGACAGATCCCTGACGGAGCATGTATGTACGGACGTAATTTAAAGGCATATAAAACCACTAATCTGGAAGCTGAGATTTCCGTTGCCGATCCTCACCGGATAATTTCCATGCTTTATGAGGGCCTGTTTCAGAGAATCGCCCAGGCCAAGGGCGCCATCGAAAGAAAGGATTACGCCTACAAGGCGGATCGCATTGAAAAGGCCATTGCCATCGTTACGGGCCTGGAGACCGGCCTTGATATGAGTCAGGGGGAGATCTCCCAGAATTTTATGGATCTCTATGAATATGTGAAGCAGCGGCTTCTGGATGCCTCCCTTAAGCTGGATACCGCGCCTCTGGATGAAGTTATTAAGCTCCTGATGCCCATTAAGCAGGCCTGGGACGGCATTTCCCTGGAGGATAAGGAAAAGGCCTTTGCGGAAAGAGCCCGTCTGGATTCCGCCGAAGGAGCAAACTGATGTCAGATGCCGGGGATATGACAGATAAAAAGGCTTCGGACGTCCGTCCGGAGGAAGGTGCTCTGTCCGTTCTTTTACAGCATCTTAGCAAGGCGGAAGCCCTGATGACGGATTTTGACGGCAATTACCCGGAGATCGCAAAGGAAATCAGCGCGTTTTCTCAGGAGATGCCGGCAGTGGTGGATGAACTCGTTCGGGAGGGCAAGGAGCCCGAGCTCCGTTCTCTGGAAAGCCGCATGCAGGCTCTTCAGGAGGAATGCTCCCGCCGCCGGGAGGAAACCCGGACGGAGCTTCTCAAGTTTCGGAGGTCTGCCAGGGGAATTCACAGCTACAAAATGAACGACGGCCACAGATGGGGCTGATGCCGGGCTGAACACAGGCGGGGCTGATCCTGCGGCTGTCTTTCCTTTCGTTCCTTCTCCCTCTCTTGCATACACACTCTTGCGCGCATGCATTATTTCTTTTTTCCTCCCCTTTGTTTTCTCATTAATCTTTATCCTTCCGGCGCTGCCTTGGCGCTCCTGAGGACATCTCCGGTAAGAAAGCATCTCAGGGCATTCAGCACGGCGAGAATCATTACCCCCACATCGGCGAATACGGCGAGCCAGAGTCCGGCCAGTCCCAGGGCCCCCAGAAGGAGACACAGCGCCTTGATGCCGATGGTGAGGATAATGTTTTCCCGGATAATGCGGAGACACTTCCGGGAAATTCCGATGGCCAGGGGGATTTTTCGGGGATCGTCATCCATGAGTGCCACGTCGGCCGCTTCCACCGCCGCATCGGATCCCATGCTCCCCATGGCAATGCCCGTGTCCGCTCTTGCGAGGGCCGGAGCATCGTTAATGCCGTCCCCTGCGAAGATCACCCGGCTGTTTTTGCTGGGGGCGCCGTTGTCATTATTCTGGCAGCTTCTTATGATTTCCTCCAGAATCTTAAGCTTGTCCTCCGGAAGAAGCTCTGCATGATATTCCGGGAGATCCAGACTGGCGGCCGTTTCCCGGGCGGCTCCTGATGTGTCCCCGGTGAGCATGACAAGGCGCGATATTCCGAGAGCGCGGAGATCCCTGATACTTTCCCGGGCTCCTTCCTTTAAGGTGTCCGAGAGCACGGCATAACCGAGATACTGTCCCCGGATTGCCGCATGAATTACTGTGCCGCGATGCCGGCATTCCGGCGCGGTAATGCCGTTATTCTGCAGGAAAAGCCGGTTTCCGGCCAGTACGGGCGCGGCGTTTTCCGGTTCCCCGGAAAGCCCCGGGATGGCGCAGCTGATGCCCCGGCCCGGGATCTCCCGAACTCTCAGGGGTTCATAAGGGAAGTCCTTCCGGCCATAGGCTCTTATTACGGCCCGGGCCGCCGGGTGCTGCGAGAATCTTTCCGCATGAGCCAGGGTCATGAGGAGCTTATCCTTGGTAACTCCCGCAGGATAAAGCCCGGTAACCTCAAAGGTTCCTCTGGTAAGAGTGCCGGTTTTGTCAAAAACCACGGTTCCGGCATGGGCCAGACTTTCCATAAATGAGGAGCCCTTAATGAGAATGCCCTGCCGGGAAGCTCCGCCCAAGGCCGCGAAGAACGACAGGGGCACACTAATCACGAGAGCGCAGGGACAGCTTATGATAAGAAAGGTGAGCGCCCGGTAGCACCATTCGCTCCAGTTTCCGGGCTCTCCGGAAAGTATCAGAATAAAGGGTGGCAGGAGAGCGAGAGCAAGGGCGGCCAGCGTTACCAGAGGAGTATAGACCCGGGCAAACCGGGTAACAAAGCGTTCGGAGGATGATTTCCGGAGTCCGGCCTCCTCGATAAGCTCCACGATTTTGCTGGCGGCGGAGTCCTGAAAGCTTTTGGTGGTTTTTACGGTGATTAGTCCGCTGATATTTAAGGTTCCGGAATACACTCCGGAGCCCGGGCCGGCCTCCCGGGGCAGGGCTTCTCCGGTAAGGGCGGCGGTATTGATGCTGGTGTTCCCCTGGGTAATGACGCCGTCCAGAGGGATGCGGTCTCCCGGTTTTACCGTGATCACCGCGCCCGGAGCCACCTCGGCTGCCGGAACCGGAATCAGATCCCCCGCTTCATTTTTTATCAGAGCGGTTTCCGGCCGGAGATCCAGAAGGGCGGTAATGCTTTTGCGGCTTTTGGCAACGGCGCAGGATTCAAAGAGCTCCCCGGTCTGATAGAGGATCATGACGGCCACGGCCTCGGCATAATCGCCGGTTTTAAGGAAGGCCATGGCAAGAGCTCCCAGGGTGGCGGCGCTCATCAGCAGGGCTTCGTCAAAGGGCTGGCGGTTTATAAGTCCCCGGAAGGCTCTTTTCAGGACATCGGCCCCGGCAATGAGAAAGGGAATGAGATAAAGCCCCAGACGATAAACGCCCTCTGCGGGAATAAAGCTCATCAGGACGGCAAGGCCGGTTCCCAGGAGTATTCTTAAAAGCAGCGCCTTCTGTTCTCGGTTCATAAAAGGCTCCGGAGTTCTGCTACAGGATGATGTCCGAGTCCGGCACTGCCTTTTGGCAGTTCTGCCGCACCTCCGCAATCACGGCGGCAGGGTCGGCGTTATCCTTAAAGACGAGGCGCATTTTAAGAGCCATGAAGCTGACTTCGGCTTCCTGCACTCCCGGGGTTTTGCGGGCGGCAGCTTCCATTTTGAGAGCGCAGTTGGCGCAATCGACTTTGATTTTAAAAAGCTTTTCCATAGGGCAGAGTCTCCTGACAGTTATTAAATAGTTGCACAAATGCTCAACAATTTTATTATAGCGGCAAAACCCGGCGGCGGCAAATGCTTTTTCGAAGAAAAAATGGCTTTAAAGGGTGTCGGGGAGGCTTTCGGAGGCATCCTGAAAGCAAAAAAATACCGGAGCCCCGGCTCCGGTATCTTCTCGTTTTCAGAAAATTTTCTGTTTCAGGTTAAACCTGTTCTCCGGCGTTTTCCGGCAGCTTTTCCGGATCCGGATTATCCTCAGGCGGCAGGCCCTTGTATTTCTTCTTGAGCTCCTGAAGATTCTGCTTTTCCTTTTCCATGATTTCCTGATAGTTGTTAATAACGGCGCCTACCACCAGGTTGATAAGCAGGAAGGCGGCGAACATGTACCAGAGAATATGGAAGCCGGTAACCAGAGCGGGAGAGGCCTGAATGAGGTTCATTCGGGAGGCGGTTACCAGGTTGTAGCGGAGGTCGGTCCAGTCATCGCCGGTCATGCAGCGGAGCAGGGTGAACAGGGCTTCCGGCAGGGTGCCATAGGGATCATCGGAATTACCCGGCGCATGGGGGGCGATTTCGTAAAGCCTTACCAGGGCCTCCTGCTGCTCCGGAGAAGCGGTGGCGGCATTGGGAAGCTTGAAAAAGTAAATGCCCGCAATGGCAAAGACATACATGAAGATAAACATCACCAGGGCATTGTAGGTCAGGGATTTCAGAGACCGGATCATAACCGAGACAATCAGGCGGAATTCCAGACTGGTCTTGAAGATCTTGAGAATCCGGAACACCCGGAGCACTCTCACGGCAGTGATTACGGAGGAGTTCGAGGAGATGTCTTCGGGAATATAGCCGGAAATGACGATAAACAGGTCAAAGATATTCCAGCCGTCCTTGAAAAAGTCCTTTATTGATTTCCGCACCATAAATCTCAGGGCAATCTCTATGGTGTAAATTATGAGACAGACGAGATTGATGTTCCTGATGGTTTCGGTGGACTGATAGGTTTCCGCTCCGATAGCGGTGCAGTTTATGAGGATAACCCCCATGATGAACATTTCAAATTTTTTATTGTAAACAAAGCTGTGGATTTTACTTTTAAGCGCGGGATTCATGCTTACCTCCTTGGAAGCGGGAATTATATTGTGCAGTACAGATGCCTGCTGGAAATCAAACCATAAAAAAAGGCCGCGGCAAGCGACCTTTTGGCGGGAACAGTACGATCAAAGCTTTTGCAAAGCTTCACGAACCTTCTTGCTCAGAAGTCCCATATCAGTTCTTCCTGCTGCCTTGGGCTTAATAAGCGCCATGACCTTGCCCATATCGGACATGCCGGCGGCGCCTGATTCCCTGACAGCCTCTGAAATCAGATCGCTGACCTCTGCTTCGGAAAGCTGGGGCGGCAGGAAAGCCTTCAGCACATTGGCCTCAAAGCTTTCATGATCTGCAAGATCCGCGCGGCCTGCGGCGGCGAATTCCTTTGCTGATTCCTCGCGCTGCTTGATAAGCTTGGTCACGATGGAAAGGAACAGGGAATCGTCCACAGAAACCCGCTGATCTACTTCAGTCTTCTTAACCTCGGAGAGCAGCATACGAAGAGCGGCGGTGCGCTCCTTATCCTTTGCCAGCATCGACTGCTTCAATGCGGCATTCAAATCTTCGCGTAACGACATAATCTCCAAGACCTCAAGGATGCGGAAGAATTAATAGAGACGGCTGTGGCGAGCGTTCTCGCGGGCCAGCTTCTTAGCCTGACGCTTAGCAGCAGAGGCCTTCTGACGCTTGCGAATGGTAGTAGGCTTCTCGTAGAATTCACGGCTGCGAACATCAGCAAGAATGCCTGCCTTTTCGCAGGAGCGCTTGAAACGGCGTAATGCTACGTCGAAGGGTTCATTTTCACGTACTTTAATAACTGGCATGAGCCATCACCTCAATAGAAATATCAAAAGTTAAGCAGATCTCCACGTGAATAGAGAAGCTGCAGAAAAAAACGCTGCGCGGATTTTAATATCAATTGGTCATAAAGTAAACGTTTTTGTGCATTTTTTGGCAGGTGTCTTATGACCTCGGATATCAGCGTTACGCCGGCTCCGGAGGACAAATCCCGCCGGCCCTTATGAAGCCTTGACTGAGCTGGATTTTCCAAGTTTTCCGGGGTTTCATCGGTTTCACGAAAGCTTTCTTCCTGCTGCCGATAAATGGGAGCGGGGGCAAATTTTTTCGGGAGACGGGACTCATAATCCGGAGGGGAGTCCCGGGAGGGTAGTATACTGAAATGCAAAAAGCCGGCAGGGATCCCGGAACTCACTTGCATTCCCCGGGGCTTTTTTATCAGAATCCGCTAGTTGCTTCATGGTTTCAGGCTTTCGGCTGCGGCACGTCGATGACCTCGCGCAGATCCTTCGGCCGTTACCGCAATGAATGAAGCACGATAACCCGCAGTAATGCAAGAGTCCGCCATGGCAGAAGATCATCATAAATCCTCCACCCTGCTCCAGCTTAAGATAGCTCTTTCCAAAAGGATCGTCATAGCTATAGCGGTGATGGCAGCGCTGATTTTTCTGGTCTGGTTCTTCAGCATTCCCAACCCCAACATGATCCTGATTTCCGGCCTGGTGATGTGCTCCGCTCTGTTCGGCTTCGGGGGCGGCATCGTGGCGGCGGTTATCATGTTCGGGTATACCCTGTTCTTCTTTTCCCAGGACCACAGCTTTATCCGGTTTTCACCGGAAAACCTGATGAAGGTGTGGGTTTCCCTGTTCGGCATTGTGGCGGACATGCTGTTTGTCTGTTTTCTGAAGGCGGCGGAAATGCGCGCCTTCCGGGAAATCAGCAGTCTTACGGAGCAGCTCAGGCAGCAGAAGGAGTCTGTCAGCACTCTTTTGAACCATATGCCGGTGATTACCTTTTCCAAGGACGCGGAAACCGGGGTTTATCTGGCGTGCAATCAGGCCTTTGCGGATTATGCGAGCAAGAAAAGTCCTGCAGGCGTGCTGGGACTTACCGATGCGGACATTTTTGACCGGGAAACGACGCAGCATTTTGCGGCTGATGACAAAACTGCTCTGGCCATGGAAAAGCCTTATGAGTTTTTCGAGGATGTTCCGGATGCCGCCGGAAACCGGCGGCAGTTTCAGACCACCAAGCTGAAATTCCGGGAACCCTCCGGAAGACAGTGTCTTCTGGGCATGAGTCTGGATGTTACGGAGCTTGCGCGGATTCGCCTGGAAAATGCCGCCGCCCGGGAGGCTTATGAAAAGGCCCGTTTTTCCGGCATTATGTTCACTCACATTGCGCAGTCGCTGGCCCGGGGCTACACGGAGCTTTTTTATGTCAATCTGGATACTCAGGAGTTCCGGGAGTACCATACCGATAGGTACGGCAGCGGTCTTGCCGAGACGCGGCGGGGGCAGCAGTTTTTTGCCGAGTGTCAAAATAACATCGGGCAGCAGATCTATCCCGATGACCGGGAGATCCTTGCCAGGCTTATGAACCGGGATACGCTTCTGGATAACCTGAACAAAACAGATCACTTTATGATCACGTACCGTCTCATGAGAAACGGCGCTCCCTGCTATGTCAGCATGAAGATTTCCCGCATGAAGGACGATGAGCGCTTCATTGTTATCGGAGTAACGGATATTGATGAGCAGATTAAGCAGCAGAAGGCATTGGAGCAGGTGCATGAGGATCATGTGGCCTACACCCGGCTCAGCGCTCTGGCCGGTGATTTTATCTGCGTTTATGTGGTGAATCCCGCTGCCGAAGCTTACTGCGAATACAGCTCCGCCGCCGGTTACGACAATCTGCGCCTCCCCAGGGAGGGCCGGGACTTTTTTGCCCATGCGAGACAGCGGATCCGGGATTGCATCCTCCCCGGGGATCTCGATCGCTTTCTGTCGCTGTTTACCAGGGAAAACGTTATGGCCGAGATCAGCCGGAGCGGCGTTTTTGTTCTGCGCTATCAGCTCGTCATTAATGATGCTCCGGTTCATGCGCTCCTTAAGGCGGTGCTGGTGGAGGAAAACGAGGGGCCGCGTCTTATTGTGGGGGTCATTAATGTTCAGACTCAGGTAAGACAGGAGGAAGAGTACCGCATGAGTCTGGCCCGGGCTCATGAGGAGGCCCGGATTGATCCCCTGACTGGCGTGAAAAACCGTCATGCCTATCTGGAGGAGGAGACCCTCATAGACCGGCAGCTTGCCGAAAGCGCCGGAGAAAACGCTCCGGAACTGGCTCTGGCGATTATGGATGTGAATGACCTTAAGGAAGTAAATGACCGGAAGGGGCATCAGGCCGGGGATCAGTATATCCGGGAGGCTTCCGGCATTATCGCGGGGATTTTCCGGCAAAGTCAGCTGTTCCGCATCGGCGGAGACGAATTTCTGGCCCTGGTTCGGGGATCTGACTATGCCAGACTGGAGGATTTGCTTCAGGAAATGCGGGATCATAATGACCGGGCTCTCCGGGACGGCGGGATTGTCATTGCCGCCGGCGCGGCCAGACTGGAGGGCGATCCCTCCCTGGCCCCGGTGTTTCAGCGGGCGGATAAAAGCATGTACGCAGACAAAAAGCGTCTTAAGGCGGCCCGGAGCATATGATGCCGGGGATGGCTCCCGGTGTTTTCCGGAACCTCCGGGAAGCGGAGCCGGCCGGGGCCGTTTATTTTGCTGAATCCGCTGGTGTCGGGGTATAATTCACTGTCTTTTTATTATTGAGGCGTCGCCCGTAATGCGTATTCTTGGAATTGAAAGCTCCTGCGATGAAACCGGGGCTGCGGTATATGATGACACGGAAGGGCTTTTAAGCAATGCCCTGTATTCTCAGATAGCCATGCATGCCGAATATGGCGGCGTGGTGCCGGAGCTCGCCAGCCGGGATCATATAAAGAAGGCGCTGCCTCTTATCAAGAAGGCTCTTCAGGATTCCGGATCCGCTCCGGAGGATATTGATGCCGTGGCCTATACCGCAGGACCGGGGCTGGTGGGAGCTCTGATGGTGGGGGCCGCCGTGGCCCGCAGTCTGGCCTATGCCTGGGGAAAGCCGGCGGTTCCGGTGAATCACATGGAGGGCCATCTTCTGGCGCCCATGCTGGAGGAGCGACGTCCGGAATTTCCGTTTCTGGCTCTTCTGGTCTCCGGCGGTCATACCATGATCATTGACGTGTCCGCGCCCGGCTGCTACCGGATAATGGGGCAGTCGGTAGACGATGCCGCGGGGGAGGCCTTTGACAAGACCGCGAAGCTCCTGGGGCTCCCTTATCCCGGAGGACCGCTCCTTTCCAAATTGGCGGAGCAGGGCGTGTCCGGCAGATTTCATTTCCCCCGTCCCATGGCCGACAGCCCGAACCTGGATTTTTCATTTTCGGGACTGAAGACCTTCGCCGCCAATACCATCCGGGAGGCCGGAGACACGGAGCAGGATCGGGCGGATATTGCCCGGGCCTTTGAGGAAGCGGTTACCGCTATTCTGGCCCTTAAGGCCGGCAAGGCCTTAAAGCAGACCCGCTATAAAAGACTGGTGGTGGCCGGCGGCGTCAGCGCTAACCGCAGCATCAGAAACGGACTCGCGGCTCTGATGGAAAGCCTGGGAGGAGAGGTATTTTATCCCCGTCCGGAATTCTGCACCGATAACGGCGCCATGATCGCCTATGCCGGAATGTTCCGGTTTAAGCTGGGCCAGCGCGCGGATCTCGCAGTGACCGTTCGGCCCCGCTGGCCTCTTGATACTCTGGAGCAGAAATATGACCGCTGATATGAAAGCTGAAACCGCGGCGGAAAGCAGGGCGGATCCTGGTCTCGCAGCGGAACCGGATGCCGTGATTATCAGGGATCTTACCCTTAATTGCATTCTCGGCATTCTGCCGGAGGAACGGGTGGCCCCGCAGCGGGTGATCTGCTCTGCCGAGCTTTACACGGATCTTTCCCGGGCCCTCACGCATGACGATATTACAGAAACCCTGAACTACGCCCGGGCGGCCGAGATCATTTCCGCCGTTGCCGGAGCCGCGGAGGCAGGTACCGCGGAATATCTGGCGGGCCGGATCATTGCTGCCCTGAGAGAGGAATTCGGGGCCCGGCTTCAGGGGATCCAGCTGGAGATCCGGAAGCCGGATATCCTGCCGGGAACCACCGTGGCGGGCGTCCGGGTAAAGAGAATGTTCAGGGGCGGCAATGACTAGAGTCTATATCGCCCTGGGAACAAATATGAACCGCGTTGCCAGTCTTTCCCATGCCGTGAGGCGTCTCGGGGAGGCAATAAAGGATGCGAAGTATTCCCGGGTTTATCTGAGCCAGCCCCGCAACAATGCCCGGGGGCCGGAGTTTTTTAACGCCGTCATGTCCGGAGATACCGGACTTCAGCTTATGGAGCTTCGGGATTTTACCAAGACTGTCGAAGCCGAGATGGGGCGGCAAAACTGGATCTCCCCCGCGGGAGAAACATTTTCTCTCCGGTGTCTGGATCTGGACATTCTGACCTACGGGGACACCGTATCCCAAAACCCGGAGCTCCCCCGTTCGGATCTTATTAAGTATCCCTTTGTCATAAGACCGGTTTTGGAGCTCTGTCCCGATTTTATGATGCCCGGCCGGGGGCGATATCTTCGGGATCTGGTGTCTTTGGAAGGCATGGAAATTCTGGATACCGTGCCGGAACTGGATCTTGCCGCGCTGGCGGGGCCGGCTTCCGGCCGGATCGGGGACTTTCCGGAAGCC
>DFFT01000041.1:27513-28121 GCA_002372325.1 Succinivibrionaceae bacterium UBA3769
GGGGGGGGGGGGTACCCTGCCGCGCCCGGCTTTAACGCAGATTTAACTGAATTTTAAGCGCTCCGGATGGCGTCCGGTACGGGGATGGCGTTCGGAGTCAGGAGAACTTTATCATGGATTTTTTTCAGGCGTTTATTCTGGCGGTGATTCAAGGGCTTACCGAATTTCTTCCGGTCTCCAGCTCCGCCCATCTTATTCTGCCCTCGCGGCTTCTGGGCTGGCCGGATCAGGGACTGGTATTTGATATCTCCGTTCATGTGGGCACCCTGATGGCGGTGATTATCTACTTCAGGAAGGAGCTCCGGCGGATGCTGCAAAACCTTTTTGCCTGGTTCTTCAAAAAAAGGCCTTTGGATGCCGACGGCCGCATGATGCTGTGCGTGCTTCTGGGCACGGTTCCCGTGGGACTCTGCGGGCTTCTTTTTAAGCATTTCATCGAAACCTCCCTGAGAAGCGATTACGTGATTGCCGTAACCACCATTGTGTTCGGCCTCCTTCTCCTGGGAGCGGATATCTATAACCGCCGGGCGCTTAAGGATCCGGCCCGGGAAAACAAAACCTTTGAAAAGGTTCAGGATGAAGCGGCTCAGAATGGAGGGGCTCAGAAT
>DFFT01000041.1:28180-79083 GCA_002372325.1 Succinivibrionaceae bacterium UBA3769
CTCAGAATGGAGGGGCTCAGAATGGCGGGGCCAAAGAGCCCAGGGAGAACGCAAGCTTCGTCCGGCACATTGCGGCTACCCTGAAGAACCGGGACAATGTCAAGGCCTTTGCTCTTTCTGTGATTATCGGCTTTGCTCAGGCGGTGGCTCTGATTCCGGGCACCTCCCGATCCGGCATTACCATGACGGCGGGGTATTTTCTGAGGCTGGCTCCGGAAACCGCCGCCCGCTTCAGCTTCCTCTTGTCCATTCCGGTGATTATTCTTTCCGGTCTTATGGGGGTGAAGGATCTTGTTTTCGGGAACGAGGCTGCCGGAGATACGGCTTCCGGCGCCAGTATTCTCATGATTCTTATTGGCACTCTGGTGTCCTTCGGGGTGGCGCTTCTGGTGATCCGGCTCTTCCTGAAATTCCTCACCGGCATCGGTCTTCTGCCCTATGTGATTTACCGGATGATCCTGGGGATCACCTTATTCATCGTGCTGGGATCCGCCTGACCCGGACTCTCCTTCCGGGCTTTCGGAGGACTCAGTAAAGCTCCTCCGAAATGCCCAGCTTCTCCCACAGTCTGATAAGCTCGTCCTGTGCCGTTTTGATAGCCTCCTGCCGCCTTCTGGAAAGCTCGGCCTGAATTGCCGCTCCCTGAAAGCCGTCTTGGATCACCGGCGCCGCGGTGATCTTACAGGCTCTCGCGAAGATATACACCAGATCGTAGCTGGCAGTGAAATATTTCTGGGTCTCCTTGCCGCGGCCCCGGAAATCGGCCGTGAGGCACTCCGCCAGAACAGATATATTGTGGGGATCCTTGTAGCCACCCATGCGGGAAAACACCCGATCCAGGATTTCCGGATCCTTGGCGGTGATGCGGGAATAGCTGTGGTTTTCTGAAATCTTAATGGCGAAGTCCCGGTAAACCGCGGGGATCTTAAGAGCCTGAGCCAGGGCTTTGATGCGGGGGGCTCCCTTTTCCGTATGCTTTTCATGGGCGGGCCAGCATTCCGGCGGGGTTTCCAGCTTCCCGAAATCATGGGTAACCATGGCAAACCGGGTAACCGGATTTCCGGTGATGCGGGAAATTTCCCGGAGGGTCAGCATGGTGTGAGCAAATACATCCTTTTCCGGATGAAAGCCTTCTGGTTCCGGGATCTCCCTGAGCCGGGCCAGATCCGGCATGATGCATTTCAGGGCGCCGGTTTTTTCGAGAAAAATAAAGTACTGTTCCGGATTATTCGTGTTAAGAGCCTTTTCCGTTTCCCGCCAGACCCGCTCCGGAGTAAGGGACAGGAGTTCTCCCGAGGCCGCCATTTCCGAGCAGAGCTTTTCCGTTTCCGGAGCTACGGTAAAGCCCCGTTCGTAAAACCGGGCATAGAACCGGGCCAGCCGGAGCACTCTCAGGGGATCCTCGGTGAAGGCCGGTCCTGCGTGCCGGAGAATTTTTTCTCTGATGTCCCGGACGCCGTTCAGGGGATCTACGAGATTTCCGGCTTCATCCTCGGCAATGGCATTAATGGTAAGATCCCGGCGTTTCAGATCCGCGGCGATGGAGATGTCCGGTGAAAAGTCGCACACAAAGCCGTTATAGCCGTGGCCGCTTTTTCTTTCAGTGCGGCAAAGAGCGTATTCTTCTCCGGTTTCCGGGTGCAGAAATACCGGAAAATCATGCCCCACCTGCTTGTACCCCAGACTGAGGAGATCCTCGGGCCGGGCTCCCTCCACGCAGTAATCCCGATCCTTGCTCTTAATGCCTAACAGCCTGTCGCGGACAGCGCCGCCTACCAGATAAATCCGCATAGCTCCTCCCGGGGGTTTGGTAACAGATTTTTGCAATAATTCGGGATAAACCCGCTTAACAGTGTAAAATATCATCCTTCTACAGACAATAGCATAACGGAAATCGGTGTCGTCAGCGCCGCTACTTGCAGACAAAGGTTTAGCCATGTACAAAAGTTTTTTTGGATTAAGCGAGCTTCCCTTCAGCATCTCTCCTAATCCTAAATACTTTTATCTCAGCAGTCATCACAAGGAAGCCCTGTCCATGCTGCGGCACGGCATTGCGGATTCCGGCGGCTTTGTGCTTTTCACGGGAGAGGTAGGCACCGGCAAAACGGTTATACTGAGAACTCTTTTGAATACCCTGCCTGAGGATATTGCCTCGGCGGTGATTTACGACCCGGCTCTCCCGCTTCTGGAAATGCTGGAAAAGATCTGCGAGGAGTTTGGCATCGGCATCCCGGAGAATGCCGGCAAAAGAGCGCTCACTGACCTTATCAGCGATTTTCTCAAGGGCTTGCACGCTCAGGGCAAGAGGGCGGTGCTTCTGATAGACGAGGCCCAGCTGATTCCGGATGACGTGGTGGAGCAGGTCAGGCTGCTCACCAACATTGAAACCGACAACAAAAAAATTCTGCAGGTGATTCTGGTAGGGCAGCCGGAGCTTCAGGAAAAGTTCCGGAAATCCCATATGCGGCAGGTGGCCCAGCGCATTACCGCCCGGTTTCATCTTCTGCCTTTGTCTCAGGAGGAGACGGATGCCTATCTTAGGTACCGGATGCAGGCGGCGGGCTGCGTGCAGATAATTTTCACGAATGCGGCGGTTTTTGAGCTCTATCGCTGCTCCCGCGGCATCCCCCGCATTATCAACGTGGTGGCGGATCGGGCTCTTCTGGCGGCCTTTGTGGATCGTTCCTCAAAGGTGGAGCGCCGCCATATGAAGCGGGCTATCCGGGAGGTTCTGGGCACCAGGACTCCCTGGGAAGCCATTCGGGATCGCCTTAAGACTCTCGAGTTTGCCGGCAAGCTGGCGCCCCTGGCGGTGATGATTGCGGTTCTGGCCGGAGCCGGGTACTTTTTGGGGACGCTTTCCGGAAAAGCTCCGGAGGAGTTTTCCGAACAGGAGACTGTGGCCGAGCTCCGATCTGATCCGGACGTCAGGGCTCTCCAGACAGAGCTTCAGGATCTCCGCCGGAAGCAGAAAACTCTGGAAGCGGAAAAGCGGGAGCAGACCCGGTTTGCCGCTGATATTCTCAATAACAGCTTTGAGGAATCCTCCTGGAAGAACCTGGTGCAGCTCTGGGGGGTAACCAGCGTGCCCGATGACCTCCGGGAGGCCTGGAAGTATCTCGCGGCTTTGGGGTACCGCTGTCTCAGGGGCAAGTCCGCTCTGAGCGATCTCGAGCGCTATAACGTGCCGGCAGTGGTGCAGCTTATGGATAAAAAGCTGACGCCTTTCTATGCGGTGCTGCTCCGGATGAACGAGCAGTATGCGGTGATTCTGATGAACGGCCGGGAATGGATTATGCCCCGGGAATGGCTGGAGGATTCCTTTGAGGGGGATTTCACCATTATCTGGCCCCTTCCGGACGGTTTTGCCGAGGTGGATGAAAACAGCTCTCCCAGGGCTCAGGAACTGGTGTTTGACATGCTCAGGCGCTACGATTCCGGTTCCGGGGATCCCTTCGTCTCCTGGGATGCTGACGTGCAGAATATGGTTTCATCATTTCAGCAGGATAACGGGCTTCCGGAAACCGGAACGGCCGATATTGAAACCCTCTGGGCTCTTTTGCCGTACGCGGACACCATGAATCCTCTTTATAACCAGTATATTCTGCCGGAGGATCTGGAGAGAGCCAGGCACAGCTACAGAATAGCGCAGCGGGCTTCTGAAAATGCCGCGGATTCCGGAAATGCGGCCGGAACAGAGGAAAATACCCCGGACACCCCATCCCCGGCGGATCTGATGCTGGAGGAGCTTCTTAACGAAACGGACGGAAGCGCCGGAGGAGACAGCGGTAAAAACACCGCGGCAAAGCCTGAAACGGAAAAAACAGAGGTAACAGAAACAGTTAAGCCGGAAGGAAAAACCGCCGGCAGCGCGGGAACCGTTTACGGAGAGCCGGGATCCGCAGCCAGCGAACCAGACATAATTTCGCAGGAACCGGAAAATACCGTAAAACCGGAAGCTCCGGCTCCGAAGAATAATGACGTCAACCCTGAAAAGATGGCTCCTGCCGCGCCCCCTCAGGATGCTCCCGCCTCTCCTGAAAAGGAGGTTCCCTCCAGCGGCGTTATCAAGGCCGTCCTTCCGGAGGAGGTCAGAGACCGTACTCTTAACGGGGTAAATCTCAGAACCGAGGCCCTCTCCCGCGCCAAAGAGGAAGCCGCCGCCAAATCCTCCGGGAAAAAGCCCGGAAAACAGGAAAGCGGCAAGACCGGCAAAACGGATAATGCCAAGACTGAGAACAAGTCAGGCAAAGATGCCGGGAAAAAAGACACGGGGAAGGAAAACGGAAAAAATGCCGGGAAATCCGCTGGAAAAACTCCCGTTAAAAATGCTGACAACAAAACTCCTGAAGGAAAAAGCTCCTTAAATCAGGAGAAAGGCAAAACAGCTCCGGCTGACCCGGAAAAGGCTCCTCCTTCGGCTGATGCCGGATCGGCGGCTCCGGCCATGAAAAATGCGGTTCCGGGGGATAAGGCTGATAACACTGCTTCTGCCAAATCGGTTCCCGAAAAATCCGCAAGTGAAAATGCGCCGGCGCCGGGAACCTCCGGAAAGACTCCGGCTTCGGCCGGAGAGGATGATTCCGGCATGGGACTGGACAGACTGCATGTTCTGGAAAACGAGGTCGGGAGTTCCGGGACAACGGCTCCGGACATTGATACTGCCAGGGGAGGAAAGTAATTATGTCACTTTTTTCAGAAGCGGACAGCCTCAGGAACGAGCCCTCCGGCATAGATCTTTTGCCCGGAAGAGATCACCGCATTGTGTGGTTCTGGAGAGGTGTCTTCGGGATTGCGGCACTGGCTGCCGTTACCGGCGGGTACTATGCCGGGCATAGGAGCAGCGCGGGGGAATACGCAGCCTTTTATCAGGAGCAGAAGGCTCAGGTAATGGCCGGACTCCGGGATTCCGCCGCCAGGCTGAGAACGGAAACCGCAGCCAGTGAGAATGCGGATTATCCCTTTATCGGGAAACCTCATATTCATAATTTCAATATCCGCTACAATGAGGATGAGTTTTCTGTCTCCAGCGGAGATCCCCGGAAGACTGATGCCCGGACGGAGAACAGAGGCGGCTTTGACTCTGATGATTACGATGACCCTGCTGCCGTGACGGCCCGGAAGAAGCCCAAGTCCGATACGGGGAACACGGCGCGGACTTCTGAAACCGCCGTCCCTGAAAAGAAACCCGAAAGAAAACCCGAAGCGCGGCAGGACGGCCGGGGGGATAACCGGGTGGAAACCAAAAAGCTTTCGGTTCAGGATCTTTTTTATGAGGCCGTGGAGAGCACCGGCGGCATGGATTCGTTCCAGCCGGAGGCCGGGAGATCCCAAAAGGCCCGGGATAAGAAAATGTCTCAGGAAGCCATGCCCCTGGGATCGCTTCCGGACAGCATAAAGAGTCAGGTACCGTCCTTTGTCTATAATGCCCATAACTATTCCACCGACAGCGCCCGCCGTTCCGTGACTCTTAACGGCGTCAGCGTCAAGGAGGGCGGCCGGTTCCGCAATCTTGACGTGGTGAAGATCGGCGAGGATTATGTGGTGTTCCGGGTGCAGGGGCAAAGCTTCAGCTGGAAGGCCATGGATGACTACCGGCAGTGAGCTCAGCGGATAAAGTACTGCGCCCTGCGAAGGCTTCATAGCCGGAGTCCGGACTTCTTTTGCTGACAGAGGCTTCTTTGGCTGCGGAAACGTGAGCCCTTAAAAAAGAAAACGGCCGCAAGATAAGGTCTTGAGCCGTTTTCATGAAGACATCAGCATCCGAAGTCCGCAGGATTAATAATCATCATCGCGTCTTCTTCTGGGCCGGGGGAGATATACCAGAATAACCCCCATAATGGCGCCGGCTCCGGCGATAAGACCGCCGTTTTTCCACCAGCGGATCTGCATCTCCTGCTCTCTGGTTTTGAGCTGAGCATCCAGATCGGCTTTGAGAGCCCGGGCTTCCTTAAGCTCCTCCACCTGGGACAGCTGTTCCCTTTCCAGAGCGGCGTGGGCGGTTTTGATCTGTTCCAGCTCCTTTTTCACCGCACGGAGTTCCTTGACGCTTTCGCTGTCAATATGCTCCAGCTTGTATTTGAGCTCGGCGTTTTCCTTGGCGAGTTCCTCAGCCTGATAACGGAAGCTCTTTTCAGACTGCACGTACTTTTTAGGGATCCAGGCTTCCTGTCCGTTGGGTTTGATTACCTGATAGTAATTCTTCTTTTCGGAAATAAACTCCAGACGATCTCCGGGACGCACGGTGCCGATAAGCTTGTACTCCGTGCCGGGGCCTCTGGTTGTCCAGATTCCTTCGTTTTCAGTAACGTAAACATACTTTCCGGAAGATTCGGCAGAGCGCTGGTTATCAGTAGAGGAGTTTTCCGGAGCGGCGTTTTCTCCGGAAGGCTCGGGAGCGGTATTATCAGCGGGGGCTGATTTTGCGGGAGCTGCTGCCTTCTGTTCGGAAACTTCTGCAGGAACCGGAACTGTATTTCTGGCTTCGGCGGCTTTTTTTGCCAGCACTTCATCCCGGGTCGGGATTTCGATGGCCTCCGGAGCCAGCTCTGCCAGAGCGGTTTCTGCCATAAGGGCTCCGGCAGTCAGTGTCAGCAGCAGGGCTGTTTTAACTTTTTTCATGTTCACCTGGGTTCTCATCTGGTTATCGAAAAAACGGGCCTATTCTACTAAAAAAGGAGTTAAAAGGCTATTGATGGTGAATCCGGATAAGAAAAGCAGGAATGCTAATTGCCCCTTCTGGCATTGTCAGGATTGTCCGCAGGGGCGGAAGCCTCTTTTTTCAGGAGCAGTTCAAATTCCGAAGGGGTTATCCCGAGATACGCTATGGCTTCTTCCCTGGTGATGTTTTTTTCCAGGTAGTGGGTAATAATTGCTCTGTCACGGCCTTCTTCAATGGCTTCGTAAAAGCCTTCATGCAATGATTTATGGTAAAGCTCATTCCAAAGCTCGAAAATTCGCTTTTTGTCCAGGACGCCGTTATACCAGGATTCCCAGAGTTCAGTTTTGATCTCAGCAATTCTCCTTGTTTCTTCTGTCATGGGGGTTTTTTTGTTGTATTTCATTAGAAACTCCAATTGTGTAACTTGCCTGAACGGTAACTTGCCTGGACAACAACATCTAAACAAGGCAGGAGCAATAGCTGCAAGAGGGAATGCCGTAATGGTATTTTATTGAACAGACTGTTCCTGATTTTTCAGCAGATGTTCAAATTCTGAAGGAGATATTCCGAGATGCTTTATGGCATCTTCTCTGGTGATGGTTTTTGCATTATAGAGAGCGAGAATTGTTCTTATGCCGCCTTCTTTCACATTTTCTTCGTATCTTTCTTTCATGATTTTTTCATATTTCTCTTTCAGGACTTTTTCATGCTGTATTTTAAACCTTTCTTCGAAGCCCATTTCAAAAGCTTTTATACGAAGTTCAGTAAAAAGATCTAAAAATAGCTGTTTGTCAAAAATTTCGTTATCGGCATATTCTCGCAGTTCATTTTTTATTTCAGAAGTCGTCCTTATTTTCATGAGAAGCTCCATTGTTTAATCGGCAGAAACGACGCGGACAGAATGCGGAGATGTTCCGCTGTATGTGTTATTTTTCGTAAACCGGAGATGATGGGCCGCGGAGATGTTTGACAGGTATGCTGAGCGGATATCTCTATTGAACGGCTGTCTCCTGATTGCTCAGCAGATGTTCAAATTCCGCAGGAGTTATTCCGAGATGTTTTATGGCATCTTCTCTGGTGATGGTTTTTTCTTTATAGAGGGCGAGAATTGTTATTATGCAGCCTTTTTTCACATTTTCTTCATATCTTTCCTTCATGATTTTTTCACACTTTTCTTTCAGGATCTGTTCATAGGTTTCTTTAAATGATATTTCAAAGCTAAATTTAAAGCCTTCTTCAAAAGATTTTGCGTGAAGCTCATTTATAAGGTCGAAAAATTGCCATTTATCCAGGATGTCGTTGTCCCAAAATTTTCGCAGTTCTTTTTGGATATCATCAATCGTCATTGCTGACGGTATCATGAGCGCTAATCGACCATGTATCATTTTCCTATTCCGTAAACTTCGTTGTGAAAAACAGTGCGGGAAGAGCCGCTCAGAGTGTTAAAGAACAAAATGGAGTGGCTATGTTCCGTATCATAAGCCTGAGCGGATGCTAAAGAGGTATATGCTGTAAGGAGAACTCTATTGAACCGACAGATCCGGATTTTTCAGCAAATCTTCAAATTCTGAAGGAGTTACCCCGAGCTGCTGGATGGCGGCTTCCCTGGTGATTAGTTTCTTTTTGTAAAAATCAAGAGTTGTTGTAATTTTCCCTTTTGCCTCACCTTCGGCCAAGCCTTCAGCCCTGCCTTTTGCCTTACCTTCAGCCAAGCCTTTTGCCTTACCTTCAGCCAAGCCTTTTGCTTCACCTTCAGCCAAGCCTTTTGCTTCACCTTCAGCCCTGACTTGAGTTTCAAAATGATCCATGTAGATATCAAAATCACGCCTGTCTGTGTAATTAAAATCCATTGCTTTTTTTACCTCTTTTTCATGTTCATCAATAAATGAGATCAGGTATCCTTTTGTTCTGCACTCTGCTATTGTTTTTAAATAACACTCACCAAAAGTATCGCACAGTTTTTTGTATTTTGCGAATGTTTTGCAAAACCCGATATATTCTCCGGAGAGCGTTTTGCTGTTGCTTTCGCTTAGAACAAAGATGGCAAAATTCAGGTCTTCCGGAACAACCTCCTCTTTGGGGTTGTACATCTCAGACATCCATATTTTGTCGGGCCTGTGTCCGCTGCCGGTATACAGAATGTAAAATTTGGGTTTGGGAATGTACATTGGCGGCAATATATCGGGGTTCAGTTTTCTCATGTTCAGATATTTTTCGTAGAGCATCCCCAGATATCTGAACATTCTGAGTCCCATATTGGGATTCCATGTGCTCTGAGCTTCAATAAGAATGATGTAATCATCAATCATGTTGTCGTTTTTGACCAGAAATCCCAGATCATCGCACAGTGCTGTGATCAGTGATTTTCCTTCCGTTAAAGTTATTACTTCGATTTGCCTGGCGCCGATTCTGTTATTGGTCAGTTCATTGTACAGTCTGACAACATTGTCAGGATTCTCGAAAATCAGTTTGAATGTTGTGTCATAAGTTTTTACCTTGGACTTGTTGAGTGCAGCCCAGGCTTCGTCCCGTGTTACAATTTTTTCTTCTGTCATACCAATCCTTCCAGCATGAGTTGTAATTACCGGAGATATTGTATCAGAAGGTATGGATTTGTAAACAAAAATGTGAATAAAAATAAATGGTGATAATTTAACCAATGATGAATTTTGATGTTAGCTATGCAAAACGTACCTGCTAAGAATTTTACAGGTATGCGAAACAGGATGCTGTAAATTGGTATTCTGACAGCAAAACATCTTCTGCGAAAACGGATATAAAATATTATATACTAGGCACGCAGCATTGTAAAATGCGGGTGAGGAGATCTATTCAAAGATGACGAACTCCTTTGAGGAGCTGCCGTTTTGTTAAAGCAGGCGTTCAGCTTTCGGAAGGACAATAAAAAAGGCACGATGCGCAAGCTATCATGCCTTTTCGCAGCAGGGCTTATCAGGACAGGGCGATAAGCAGCGTTTTCAGAATGAAGTAAATGATGATGGCAAAAAATGCTCCTGCCGGTACAGTTACCACCCAGGAAACCACAATGTTTCTTACGATATTAAGGTTAATGGCGGCAATGCCTCGGGCCAGTCCCACGCCCATAATGGCTCCTACCAGAGTCTGGGTGGTGGATATGGGAAGACCGGTTCCGGAAGCCAGCACCACCGTGCCGGCGGTGGCCAGCTGCGCCGCAAAGCCGCGGCTGGGGGTAAGGGCGGTAATGCCGGAACCCACGGTGTTCATCACCTTATAGCCGAAGGTAGCCAGCCCCACAACCATGCCCGTGGCTCCCAGAGGCAGCACCCATGAGGGAAAGGACAGACTCCCCTCAGGAAGTTCGCCGGAGGACAGGATGGTGGCGACCGATGCCAGAGGACCGATGGCATTGGCCACGTCATTGGATCCGTGAGCAAAGGCCATGGCGCAGGCGGTCATGAGCATCAGAACGGAGAACAGCTTTTCCACATTGGCGTAATGCTTTTTTGCCTCCAGGGTCTGATCAAAATGCAGCATTTTGAAAAGAATTTTGGCAATGATGCCGGAGATTACGGATATTCCCAGTCCCAGGAGCCAGCTTTCGCTTGCGGTAAGCTCGATGTTTACATGCTTAAGGCCCTTGTCCAGGGTAACCACGGAAATAATGAGAACGGTGAGAAAGACGTAGTAGGGAGCGATTCTTTTGGCGTGCTTCAGGGGATGGAATTTGCAGAAGATAAACCTTTGAATATGCACGAAGAGGAAGAAGGCGAACACCCCCGCAATGGCCGGGGTGATTATCCAGGATCCCACAATCCCTCCGAAGACGCCCCACTGGATGGCGCTGACTCCGGAGGCCACCACTCCGAAGCCCACCAGAGCTCCGATAATGGAGTGGGTGGTGGACACCGGCCAGGAAAACAGCGTGGCCACGATAAGCCAGAGTCCCGCCGAAAGCATGGCGCTGATCATGCCCAGCACCAGATCCGGGGTGTCGATGGGGCATTCCGGTGACAGGATCCCGTCCTTGATGGTGGAGACTACCTCGCCGCCGGCCAGATAGGCTCCGAGAAATTCAAAAATAATGGCGATGATAATTGCCTGCTTTACGGTAAGGGTTTTTGTGCCTACCGAGGTTCCCATGGCATTGGAAACATCGTTGGCCCCGATTCCCCAGGCCATAAGGAAGGCCACCACAGCGGCAAATCCGATGAACAGTCCGCTGTGCGCTAACATAAATTCCATGACGGCACCTGTTATGCTTTTGAAACCATGGCTTCCAGTCTGGAGCCTACTCTTTCGGCCTGATCGGCAAGATCCCCGATTTTATCAAGCACCTTGTAGAGGAAGATGGCATCTACAGGATTGAGCTCGCTTTCTCTTAAGTAAAGCTCATGCCGGAGCTGTATCTGAATCTGATCGGTATCGTCCTCGATCATGTCCAGATCCCGCACCATGTTTTCCACCACCCTGATTTCCCGGCCGCGGAATCCGGTTTCCAGCAGATCATCCAGCTGGTGAATCACCTTGACTGCGAGCTCGGTGGCATCCAGGCAGCGGTTGATGTATTTCATAAACAGCTCCTTGACGTCTGCGGGGATATGGAGCTGTCTGCCCACCATGAGTCCGGCGATATCCTTGGCCCGGTTGGCAATCTTGTCCTGCTGGTTTACCAGATCCAGAAGATCCGTGCGGGCCAGCGGCATAAAAAGAGAATTGGGGAGATTGAGGCGGATTTCGCGTTTCAGCTGGTCAGCTTCCTTTTCCTTGGCGCTGATTTTCTTCTGCCAGGCCAGGGCCTGTTCCCAGTTGTCGGAAAATACGCAGTTAAAAAATTCGGGCAGATCCTGACAGCATTCATGAACCTTCTGAATATGATGGAACATGGGTTTGAGCGGGGATTTGGCGAACAGGCTGAGAAAGTTTACCGGCATGGGTACCTCCTTGAACAGAAAACCTCGCTTATTTTACCTTTCCTGCCGGTTCTGAACAATATAATTGTCCTCGGGGAGACTGCCGTTTCCGGTGCTCCGTCATGAACGCATAAGATGATCTGTTCTCCTGATAATCAGGGATTCCGTGAGTTTTGTTCCTAAAAATAATCCCGTTTCTTTTGAGTCCGGGCATTACCATGTATCATGAAGCAATGAGCGGCATAATGCGGGCAGCGCATGAATGAGCAAAGAGCACATTGTTTTTACGGGGAAGAGCTGAGCGAAAGGAGCAGATATGGGACGGGAAACAGAATTTAAGTTCATGGTGGAAGCCGGTTCTCCCGGAGACGTGCTGGACTGGGCGGCCAAAGCCGGTCTTATGAAGGGACGCCCCCAGCAGCGGCGTCTTGACAACTATTATTATGACACTCCCGATTTCAGACTGCGGCAGGCCGGCATTGCTCTTCGGGCCAGATGCTCCGACGGCAGCTGGGAGCTTACCGTAAAGACCAGCGCCGGAGACCGGGACGGCAAATCCGGCGGCGTGCATGTGCATCCGGAGTACAATGCGGCGGTTTACGGGAAGCCGGAAAGGCCGGATCTCAGTCTTTTTCCCGCAGAAATTTTTGAGAATCTTCCCAGGAACGAGATACAGGACAATCTCCGGGAATTCATGAGTCAGAGATGCCTGCGCACGGTTTTTATCATTGCCGGAACTACCCCGCTTCATGAAGACTTTGTTATTGAGGCCAGTTTTGATGAGGTGGTTTATCAGGGCAAAAACGGGGACATTCCCGGAAAGGAGCTGGAGCTGGAGCTTAAGGAGGGCACTGTTAACGGTCTTCTTTATGTGTCGGCCATTCTTCTGGCGGCGGAAAAGGCCTGTGAAATGCCCCTTAAGCTCAGAATCGGTTCCGTCTCCAAAATGCAGCGGGCTGCCATTTATGCCGGCATTATCCCGGCGGGAGAGCCGGAAAACCCGGATCTTTCCTCTGACCGGGGGAGATGCCGGGCTCTTGCCGGACTGGAACGGATCTGCTTCCTGGAGGAGGACAGCATCCGGGCAGCTCGGGCCTTTAAGGCTCTGGAGGATCTTTTTCAGAAGGTCAGGGATAATCCGCTGCCCTCGGCTTTTCAGGAGGCTCTGGAAAGGCTGGCCCGGAATTACGAAGAAAAGAGGCTCCCGGATCTCCCGCTTCCCCAGAGGAGGGAAGCTCTTAAGCTCCTTTTGACAGATCCGGATCTGGCGCTGGCCCGGCTTAAGCTTGATGCGGCGGATTCTCTTTCTCCGCAGGCCTCCCGGATCTGAGGTAACCTGCCATGAAAATCACCGAGGAGATGGCAGCTCAGGCGGAGAAGAATCTCATCCGGCTTTTTGACGGGGCCGGGGAACACGAACTGGAAATTCTGGAAAAGAACCGGGATCTTATCCGGGATCTCTTCGCCTGTTCCGATTATGTGTCCTGGTATGCCCTGAGATGGCGGGATCGCTTTGCCGCCATGCTGGAATCCGGGGAATACGAATGGTCGCACCGCTATGAATCCTTCCGCTCCGAGCTCTGGGTCAGAATTCGGGATATTCAGAATATCGAGCTTCTTAAAAAAGTCATCCGGGAATTCCGCAATGACAAAATGGCTGTTATCGCCATCCGGGAGATCCTGGGGATGGCCGCCCTTAACGAAAGCCTTTTGCATTCCTCCCTGCTGGCCGAGGCGGTAGTGGTTGAAACGCTGGATTATCTCTACCGGCTTAACACCGGTATTAACGGCGTTCCGGTATCCGCCTCCGGAGAACCCCAGAAAATGCTGGTTATCGGCATGGGCAAGCTGGGGGGCTATGAGCTTAACTTTTCATCAGACATTGATCTTATTTTCTGCTACCCCGAAAGAGGGGAAACCCGGGGCGGCCGGAAGCCTCTGGACAATCAGGTGTTTTTCACCCGTCTGGGGCAGCAGCTTATTCAGGTACTGGAGCAGAAAACCGCCGACGGCTTTGCCTACCGGGTGGACATGCGGCTCCGGCCCTTCGGGGACAGCGGGCCCCTGGTAAGCTCCTTTGCGGCTTTGGAGGACTATTACCTCAGGCATGGCCGCTCCTGGGAGCGTTATGCCATGGTGAAGGGCCGAGTTCTGGGGGATGCCACTCCGGCGGGAGAGGAGCTCTGGGAGATGCTCCGCCCCTTTGTTTACCGGAGATACCTGGATTTCGGGGCCATTGAGGCTCTCCGGAAGATGAAGTCCCTCATCGAGGCCGAGGTGCGGAGACGGCATCTTTTTGGCAATTTCAAGCTGGGGGAGGGCGGCATTCGCGAGGTGGAGTTCGTCGCTCAGGTATTTCAGCTGATGCGGGGCGGCCGGATCAAGGATCTCCAGGAAAGAAACCTCCTTAAGGTTCTTAAAGCCTTAAGAGAGTGCGGCTGCATTGATGACAAATCCTTAAGAGCCCTCAGCGAGTCTTACATATTTCTCCGCAGAACGGAAAACCTCCTTCAGGAGATCCGCGATGAACAGACCCAGACTTTGCCTCAGAATACCCTGGATCAGGCCCGGCTTCATCTTACCATGGGCTTTGACACCTATGAAGCCTTTACCGACAAGCTTCGGGAGGTGATGCAGACGGTGCATCGGGAGTTTTCCGCCATAATTACCGACCCCGCGGAGGAGAAGGACGAAGAGGATCCGGTATTCATGGATCTCTGGCTGGTCACTCTGGCTCCTGATGAAATGGAGGAGCTTCTGGAGAAAACCTTCCGGGACAAGGCAGATATTCCGGGACTGGCCCGGGAAATCATCAGCCTTAAAAACGATCTCAAAAACCGCATTATCGGTCCTAACGGCCGGGAAATCCTGAATAAGCTCATGCCGTATTTTCTGGGGCAGCTGGCCCTGTTTGAAGAAGATGCGCTCCCCACCTTCAAAAGAATCTCCCGTCTTATCTGGTGCATCAGTCAGCGCACCACCTACATGCAGCTCCTTCTGGAAAACAACGGCGTGGCGGAGCAGGTGCTGAAGCTCTGTCATGAAAGCGAGCTCATTTCCGAGCAGATCACCGAGCATCCCATTCTTCTGGATGAGCTTCTGATTCCGGAAAATCTTTACCGGCCGGTGAACCCGCTGGAGTACGACAAAGAGCTCCGGGAGTTCCTGCTCCGTATTGAAAATGATGATCTGGAGCAGCAGATGGAGGCTCTGAGACAGTTTAAGCTGATTCAGCTCCTCCGGATCTGCGCTGCGGATCTGGCCGGAGCACTGCCCCTGATGAAGGTCAGCGACTATCTCACCTATCTGGCGCAGGCCATCCTTAAGGAGGTGGTGAATCTGGCCTGGAATCAGGTTACCGACAAGTACGGCGAACCCAGCAATGCCCGCATCAAGGGGGATCGCGGCTTCATGGTGGTGGCCTACGGCAAGCTGGGGGGCATTGAGCTGGGGTACGGCAGCGACCTGGATCTGGTGTTCATGTCCGACAGCTCTCTGGACGGGGAGACCTACGGCGGCAAGCAGGTGGTTTCCGACAGAATGTTTTACGGCCGGCTGGCCCAGCGCATCATGCACCTTTTCAGCACCAGACTGTCCTCGGGAATTCTTTATGACGTGGATGCCAGACTGCGGCCCGAGGGGGAATCCGGCCCCCTGGTATGCACTCTTAACGGCTACGAAAACTATCTGGAAAAGCGGGCCTGGACCTGGGAGATTCAGGCTCTGGTACGGGCCCGGGCCGTCCTGGGACCGGAGAGGATGATCAAGGAATTCGGCCGGATCCGGGACAGATTCCTGAGAAAGCCCAGGGATCCGGATTTTCTCAGAAAAGAAGTCGCGGCCATGCGTCTCAAGATGTCCCAGAACCTGAATCGGGCCCGGCAGGGCTTCTTTGACCTTAAGCACAGCTCCGGCGGCATGACGGATGTGGAATTTACCGCCCAGTATCTGGTGCTGGCCTACGCGCCCCAGTATCCGAAAATGGAGCTCTGGACTGATAATATCAGAATCTTTGAGGAATGCGTCCGGCTTAAACTGCTCTCCCCGGAGGACGGCAATTATCTCAAGGAGGCCTATCTGGCCATCAGAAACCGTTATAACCGGCAGGCGCTTCTGGGAAAGTCAAAAATTGTGCCGGATACGGAGCTTATTCCGGAGCGGGAGCATGTGGCGGCCATCTGGAAAAGAATCATGGGGGAAAGCTCAGAAAAGAGCGCGGGATGAAGCGCCTGAGAAAAGACCGGAGAGCAATGCCGGAGCCTGAGCTCCGGCCGCGCCTAAATGTCATGATACCGGGAGGGATCCTCCGGATTCGGGGTGGTTTTAAAGCGGCGGTGCACCCACATATACTGGGGGAGAGCCTGCTTTATCATGCCTTCGATGATTTTGTTGCATCTTGCGGCATCCTCGGTCTCATCGCCCCCGGGAAAATCCTCCAGAATATCGTCAATTACCAGTTTGTAGCCCTGATAATCCGGGAGCCGGATGGTATATGACGGCTGCACCACGGTGTTTTTTACTCTGGCAAAACCCGAAGTGCCGGTTACCGTGGCGGCATCCTTGACCCCGAAGAAGGGCACGAATACCGCAGCTCTCCGGCCGTAGTCCTGATCCGGGGCATACCAGATGGGGAGGCCCTGCATGAGCGCCTTGATAATGGGCTTGATTTTTCTTCTGTCCACCAGATAAAGGTTGGAGCGGGTGCGGCCCTTTACCTGCAGATACTCAATAACGATGTTGTCATTGGGACGGTAGACGCCCACTCCCTTTTTAATATAGGTGCCGTAGATTCGGGCCATGAGCTCCAGGGTGACAAAATGACAGGTGAGCACCACGATGCCCTTGCCGCTTTTGGCAATCTCCTGAGCCTTCTTTTCCTGATCGGGATCGATATGCACCAGCTTCCGGAGTCTCTTTTCCGGCCAGTACCAGGCCATGGCAGTTTCGAATATCCCCATGCCGCAGTTGGCAAAATGCTCTCTGGTAAGATCCGCCACCTCAGCATCAGTGAGCTCTGGCAGTGCCAGACGGAAATTCTGCTCGGTGATCTTTTTTCTTCTTTTAAGAATATGCATGCACAGAATGCCCAGCATGCGGCCGAACTTCATGAACAGCGGATAGGGAAAAAGAATAATGAAACGTACCAGAAGCATTAAAAACCAGTCCTTCCAGTACTGGGGCAGAAACATCTGCCATATGAGATGGGGGTGCTCCTGCGCTTTGCTGTGATAAGAGGATCCGGCAGCGCCGGATCCTTTGTTCTGAGTGTCTTCAGCCATTGTTGTTCAGTACCTGCAAATTTACGGCTATTCCCCGCTTAGAAGGAACGGAGATCCCGTACCGAAAACCTTTTAATCAGGGTGGGGGTAAACACCCGTGAGTGCACTGAGGCATCCTCGCCCTTGACAATGGCCAGTCCGATGGAGAAGGCGGAAATGGCCATGGCGCTTACGGGGTTCATAATGGTGGTAAGCCGGGGATGAAGGTAGCGGCTTATGGCCGTATTGTCAAATCCGATAATGGAGACATTTTCCGGAATGCGGATGTCATTGTCGCTGAGAATGGCCATGGCTCCGGCCGCCTGCATGTCGTTGTAGCAGGCAATGGCCGTAAAATGCTGACTGAGCCCCAGCAGGGTTTCGGCACCCTGTTCGCCCCCCTGCGGGGTGGGCTCCTCGCTGACCACCAGAGCCGGGTTGAAGGTGATGCCGGCCTCCTCCAGAGCTCTGACATAGCCGCGGAACCGCTGTTCGGCATCGTCTACCTGATGGCTGGATCTGATATAGGCGATTTTGGTGTGGCCGTTCTGGATAAGGTGTTTCACTGCGAGATAGGCGCCGCCTTCATCGTCAAGATAAACGCAGCGATCCGGAAAGCCCCGGAGATTTCTGTTGATAAGTATCATGGATTTCTGATTAGCCATGTACCGAATCAGGATATCATCCCGCAAATTCATGGAATGAGCGATGATAATGCGGCATCTTTTCTGGATGAGCTCGTCAATGCACTGCCGTTCTCTGTCCGCATCGCGGTAGCCGGCATTCACTATGAGGGACATGCCTTCCTTGGTGGCCAGCTGATCCACTACCTTCACCATTTGCCCGAAATACGGGTCAGAGTGATCGGCGATCATCATGCCGATAATGTCAGAATCCTGTCTTAAGGCGATTTTGGCGGAAATGCTGGGATGGTAATTAAGCTCGTCCTGAGCTTTGGTTACTGCCTCCCGGGTTTCCGGAGTTACTCTGCTGGAGTTGTTGATCACCCGAGACACCGTGGCCACGGAAACTCCGGCGCGCTTTGCGACATCTTTTATGGTAGCCATAACACCCCCTTTGTCAGCTATGGTTAGGGTATCTTTAGGCTACCGGAATTAATGTAATTATGCAAATGTGTTACATTGGTTTTGTGAAAATTTTCGGAAAGAATGCAATAAGGAAGACAAGGAAAAGGGGAGAGCGGGGTAACGAGCAGCAAAAAAGGGCGAAGGCTGCCCCCGGCGCTCTTTAGGTTATAATTAATGAAGGTTTTCAGTTCTGAGACGGAGTTTGCGATGTCCGACGGCAATAATGACCATAATCATGCAGTAATGTCAGATCCTGAGCTCAGGAAGGACGCCGAGTCTTTTCTGCGGCAGATTCTCCTGGGAAAAAGCGCCCGGACGCTGCCGGACAGATCCGGAAACGGAGCGGCTTCGGAGGACGGCAGTTTCGTAAAAGAAAGCATCGATTCCGGGACTTCCGCAGGCAGCCCCGACCGGAAGGATCCGGAAAGCATTTCCCGGGTGTTCAGCCCGGACGGCTTTGATGATCTGGCCGCCCGCGTCGAACAGGCCACCGGAAAAAAAATCCGCTCCTATCAGGAAATCCAGGATGATTATCAGAAGCATCTCAAGGAAGATATCACCCGGATGGAAAACGAGCGGTACCGCAAAAAGCTGGAAAGTCTGATGCAGAACTGCGAAATCAGCGATTACTGGCAGTTCGAGAATATTAATGACGATGGCAATCCGGAGTACAGTAAGGTTATTGAATTCTGCCATAACTGGATTCAGGATTTTCGGAAGGCGGAAGCCGGACTCGTGATAAAAGACCCTCAGGGCCTGAAATACCGTTTTACCCCCGGAACCCTCCTATGGCTTTACGGCAATTTCGGCGTGGGGAAGTCCATGCTGGCCGGAGCCATTGCCCACAAGCTTATGCAGGAATATCTGGTGCAGGTGGAATTCCGTCAGTGGCATACCATCTATACCAGAATGCAGATGCTCCGGGACAATGAAAAGGAATACTATAATTATCTGGAAATGCTCCAGACCGTGGATCTTCTGGTGATTGACGAGATTGCCGTGGATAATAACAAGCTTTCCGAGGCTCAGATGCGGGATCTGGGGATGATACTCCGTTCCAGAAAGAATAACGGTAAGAACACTATTATTATCTCCAATGCCACTCCGGCCGATATGCCGCGGCTCGTAGGAGATTTCTGCTATGAGTCCATTAAGAACTACTCACTGATTTTCCCTTACGAGGTACCGGGACGGAACCGCCGCATTAACAGTCTGGGATCCTATAAACCAGAAGGGTGGGGGAATAATTAATGAAAAGAAAGCCTAAAGGACAGCGCTCGGCTCTGGCCTTTGATTTTGGGGTGAAAAGCATCGGGGTCGCCTCCGGAAACGAAATTACCGGAAAGGCCTCTCCGGTTACGGCCGTGCGGGCCCGGGACGGTATTCCCGACAGCGACAGTCTGGATCGTGTTTTCCGGGAGTGGCAGCCCGATTATGTCGTAGTGGGACTCCCCCTTAATATGGACGGCACGTATCAGGATCTGACCTACCGGGCCCGGAAGTTCGGCAATCGTCTGGCGGACAGGTATCGCCTCCCGGTGTTCTTCAAGGATGAGCGTCTGACTACCAAGGAAGCCCGGGCGGAGCTTTTTGATGCCGGCGGCTATCGGGCTCTGGGCAAGGGGGCGGTGGATGCTCTGTCTGCGGTGTATATCCTGGAAGGATATTTTCAGGAAGAGTTACAGGAACCGGAGAAGCTGGAGCAGCAGGAACAAGAGCAGGTGAAGCAGGCACAGCAGGCGGAAGGGGAGTTCGGAGAGCCGGAACCGGAAGAAGCTGTCAAAGATTCCTAAACCTGGCCCGTTGTTTTTCTTTTTTATTCCGGTCTCCTGCGGCCGGATGAGCCTGCTGCAATCCCGTTCAGAAACCTCCCGGAGCCCCGGCCCCTTCTGCTCTATTTTGCTTTCGCTTATCGGTTTCGTTGCCTTTTTGGCGCCATCTCCGCTGCCATCTGATACATTTTCCATGCCGTTCTTGCCGTAAATCTCCTGAAAATGGGAGATTGCTTAAATAATGACCAATTTGCATGAATGTAAATGTGAATGGCCCGGTACTCTGGCAATTGTCTGGTGGCATATTATGCAGGGATTTGGATAATGCAGAGAGAACTCAGGATTGAGGAGGCTTTATGGCAACCAGAATTAATCGCGCTGCGAAGGCCCGTGCCGCTGAGCTTGCAGAGAGCAATGAAGCGGTGTCCGGCGTGTTTGAAGATGATGAATCCGTTTCAGGCTCCAAGAAGAGAAAAAAGAGCCGCTGGCGTGAAATCGAAGCCATCAGAAGGAAGTTCCAGCTTCTCAAGGCTCTTCGGGAAATAAATCCTGATTTTGACCCGTATTCCAGTCAGGAATATATGGAATTCTGAATGAAAAGACCCCTGCTGTTAATCCCGCAGGGGTCTTTTCAATTGCGTTCAGGTTCCCGGAGCCTGCTTATGGCCAGCCAGCTGCTGTAATCATGGGCTGGTGCGCGGGCTCCTCCTATCATTTGTCAGAACGGCGTTTTTCCCGCAGGATTTCCTCCAGAAGTCTCTTAAGATAGAGCATTCTGTCATCGGGGGACATATCAAGGAAGGCGTCATCTGATATCGTTCTTATTCCGTCTGAGGCTGTTGCCGGATCGGTGTCCGGCGCCGCTTCTTTATTCCCGCTGTTAAGTCTCCGGCGCTCCTCCATGAGCTTCTCTTTTTCATTATCCGGCATTTTACGCCATGTGATGACGCCTCTTGCGGCATCAGGAAGGGGAATTCCGCCCGGAATGTGGAATTTTACGGCAGCTGTAGTAATATTTCTGCCGCTGGCTGCGAGATCCGCACAGGCGGAAAGCGCGAGTTCAAGATTGCTGTCAGTAGTGGTCATAGAGTAATGGATAACAGGGTGTTAGGTAACAGAGATGTCCGATTATAAAGAACTGGAAGCTATTCTAGCAGAAATGGAAACCGAACTCGCAAAGCTGGGCCTTTGGGATGTTCCGGAGCCGGAAGCCAGGGCTTTTGAAAGTGCCAGCCCGTTTTTTCTGGATACCATGGAGCTTCATGAATGGCTGCGCTACGTATTAATAAAGAAGCTTCGGGATCTTATGGCCGCATCAGAAAAGCTTCCGGAAAAGGCTGAGATATTCCCGTACGCCTACGAGTTCTATCATGAGGATCGTTCCCGGTATCTCGGGCTTCTGAGAAGCATTCACAGGCTGGACAGCTTTTTCCGGAAGCGGGAGCAGCGTTAACACCGGGTTTTTTCCGGGTGAGCCTTTAAAAGGCTTCCGGAGCACCCGGAATAGGGGCATCATTGTTCTCAATATCCTGCTGCCCTTTGTTCCTTCCTTTATAAATGTTCTTCTCCGGCGTTATTCACCGGCCCTGTTCCTTCCTATCCTAATTCTGTATCATTCGCCTTTCCTTATTATTTATCCCTTCCAGACTGTTCCGGCTCCGGAGGCAGGGCAGAGTACGGCATTCCATTGCGGAAAGCTTTATGGCAGGGTGGCGAAGGCGCGGAGACGGGGAAGAAAGCGGGGCAGAAAGCCATCACTTTCAGGGGAGGAGTGAAGCCGCGCCTTAAAGATAACTGAAAAACCGGCCTTTAGCAGGAGATTCTGCTATGCTCCCGCTTTTCGCAAATGGCAGGGGAACGCCAGGGCACCAGAGGGGATCTTTGGCAGAGCAGCTGAGCATTGCATAAGCGGATTTCGGTGAAATTTTTTGTCACTCTTTACGCCATAAGGCTTGAACGGTGTTTTTAAAGGCTTGGAAACCAGGGAAAGGAGATCCGGTTAACAGGATTTTTGCGGGCGCGAGGGCATGAAACTGAAAATTTGGGAAACAATGGAAGAAAAACAAAAATTTGAATGACGTTTTCAAACTACTATTGACTGAGAGTCGCAAAAAAAGTTCAGTTTTTTGACAAAAAATTTTGCTCAAAAGGGGGGTAAAATGGCAAAAGTTAACGTTTTCATGTAGCAGAAAATTTTGCAAACACTGTCTGAAAATAATTTCTATGGCATTTTCTGCTGTTACAAATTGGTGTTTTGGTTAGTTATGCTGAAAATGCTGAAAAAACGTGATTATTGCTAATAAATGACAAAATGTGATCTAGATCAATATACCTTTTCAAAAAGTGAAAGTATAATGTTGTCAAATCTTACGGAGAGGGTGGTCCTCAGAAGCAAGATTTGAAATTTGGTTTTAATATAATGTTTAACCCTAAAAGGGAAAAAGGAATTATTATGAAGGCAAAATGGCTTCCTTTAGCAGCTGGCGTAGCTCTCGCTGCTGGTTCTGTTGCAGCTTCCGCAACTGATATCCATGGTTACTTCCGTGCTGGCGCTCAGGCCGCTTTCGCCAAGGGCGAGGTTTTCTGCCTTGGCAACGGTAATGCAGGTCACAAGGTTGGCCGTCTCGGTGATGAGTGCGATACCTACGCTGAACTCGCTTTTGGTCAGGATCTTTACAACAAGAACAACACCAAGTTTGATGTTCACGCTCTCGTAGCTTACGGCACCCAGGAAGGCAACATTGATCGTCAGGGCAACTCCTGGCAGGGCGAAGGCGGCAACGGTCCTTGGGGCGGTCAGAGAATGTCCATCCGCGAACTGTGGACTGGCTACACTCCCGCTGAAGGCTACACCATCTGGGCTGGTAAGAGATTCTACAAGCGTAAGGACATTCACATCCTCGACCTTTACTACCTGAATGATTCTGGCTATGGTACCGGTATTGAGGATATCGACGTAGGCTTCGGTAAGGCTTCCCTGGCTGTTATGAAGTGGGCTAACGACGGTAACGGCGACAACTACTGGAGAAACGTATACAAGATCGACGCTCGCTGGGATGCTATTCCTGTTGGCTTCGGCACCTTGGATGCTTCCTTGATCTATGCTCTTCCTTCTGTTGCTGAGTACCAGAACAAGAACATGGGCAATGACGACCGTCGCGGCGGCCAGAAAGATTCAGGCGCTCTCCTTACCCTTGACCATGCTTCCAACGTTAACGGCGACAGCTTTGGTCTTATGAACCACCTCATCTTCCAGTTTGGCACCAACGGCTTCGGCTATGTTGGCACCTTCGGAAACCATGCTGGTGATAACTACTCTCCTGATATCGATGCTCAGGGTATCCGTCTCATCGACTGGGGTACTTTTGACATGGGCAACTTCGGTTTAGGCTACTCCCTCCTGTGGGCTCACCTGAACAGCGGCAAGGACCACGGCAACGGTGCCAACTGGACTGTTGACCGCTCTGGCTGGGAATGGAGCATCGTTCTCCGTCCTGAGTACAAGTGGACTGAATACACCCGCACCACTCTCGAAGTTGGTCTGTCTCAGATGAAGACCAGCGGCTGGGTTGCTCCTACCACTGTTAAGGATCCTGAAGTTCACAAGATCACTCTTGCTCAGCAGTTCACTCCGGGCAAGGGCTTCTGGCAGCGTCCTGCTATCCGCTTCTATGTTTCCTACATCGGCGGTGATCAGTTCGGCGACGGCTGGGCAGTTGGCTACAAGGCTAAGAACAAGGATCATCATAACTTCCAGTACACCTTCGGTTCTCAGGTTGAGGCCTGGTGGTAATAGGTTAGTTTGACGACTAGTTCAAACTGAATGACGAAGGGGCAGCGCAAGCTGCCCTTTTTGGTTTTCCTGATCTTCAAGTGCCACCGCGGGGTTTGGCATGATGTCCGGGTCTCCGGACTGTCAGCGGGGTCGGGATAATTGTTTCCGGGTGCTTGGCAAAAATGCGTTATTGGTAAACTTTTATGTGAAATTGGTGTCTCATAAGATAGAATATGACCAATCAGCATGGAGGCTTTATGAGAAAGTTAGTTCTTTTGACTTCTTTTTTGACCCTGACAGCATGTTCAACGGTTACTGATGTATTTACCAAACCCAGTCCTTCCTTTCTTCCGTACAAGGAAGGCGAAGAGCAGCTACTGGCGGCGGAAGCCTGCTGCTCGGACGGAAATATTTTTGATAAGGACATGGTCAGCGTTACCTCAGCGCTGGACCAAAAGTATTTTATTGACGCTGATAACGCCAGGGCCTTTAACTTCCCTACCGGAAAAAGCTTCTTCAAGATATTCCAGCTGCCCCTCAATGTGGCCTATCTCCAGATCGAAATGGAAGCCACTATCATCACCACCGTGTTTCAGCCCCGTGTTGACTTCTACAACAAGGATCGCAAGCTGGTAAGCACCCTGAGACCGTCAGCCTTCCGTTACCGGGACAGCTTTATGGGCGACGGCACTCTTTCGGCAAAACTGGCCATTAACAATGCCGGAGCCGCTCCGGGTCATGAATTTGCCTACATGGTGATTTACACCACTGACGAGGCCCGGGCGGACACCACCTCCATTATGAATCCCGAGACCAAGCGCCAGGAGGCCCGGAATCTTCAGAAGACTGATCTTCCGAATGTTCAGATAAAGCATTCGGCTATCGGCGAGATTAATGTGTCGTTCCGTTTCCGCCAGAAGGAGGATGACGTAACCAACGATATTATCAGCTACTTCGATGGTCCTCTTTTCGGCGGCGAAGGAAAGAGCAACCGGGAGGAGAATGTGATTCTGGCTAACGGCAAGGCAATTTCCACCTCATCCCAGTCTATCGGCTCCACCGCCGTGGTTTCTCTGGACGGCAACGGCAAGGAAGTCGTCAACGCTTCCTCCGGAGTTTCCAATATGCAAAACCAGGCAATGGGCGGCAATGCTCCGGCGGGTTCCATGCTGAAGGAGACCGAGGAGCTTTACAACAAGCTTATTCGCAACAGCGTGCAGAACGGCGATCTCTCCCGGGCCATGTCTCTGGTAGGCGAGGCTCAGAGAGCCGGATCCGCTACCGCGCAGCAGACCTTTGTGGATGCCATTCAGTCCATGAAGAAATAGCAGGACGTTTCCGGAAGAGCGGAAGATCCTGTGAAATGAAAGAACCATGGCCGATTAAGGTCATGGTTTTCTGTTTTTGGGACTGAGTGAGTGTACTAAGCAGTTCTCCCCGGGCCTTCAGGTACTTTTCAGAAAAACCGGTCGCAAACGGAACCCTAACCATATCAAACACGAAATGCGTGGTGTTGTCATTCCCCATCTGCGAGGAATCGGCGCCGTGATCCGAAATCTAGCGGATAAACATGAGATTGTTGTTTTCAGAAAGGTGTTTGAAGAGCCGGTCAATTACATAATCGGCGCAGGCGATGGTGTTGTCGTATTTGTTAACGATGTCTGCTGTTCCGGATTATTTGCTGAATTCCTGCGGATAGTGATCCCAGTATTCGGTGTGACTTCCCATTAGGTGAATGTGACAACTTTGAAGAAACTGCACTTCTGTGAAGAAATCACTTTGAAGAAACTGCACTTCTGTGAAGAAATTACTTTGAATAAACTGCACTTTTACCAAGAAGTCACTTTGAAGAAACTGCACTTTTGTCAGGAAATCACTTTGAAGAAACAGTATAATTACCGCTAAATGCCAAGTTTTAAGGTGCTTTGAGTACGCCGTTTTATCGTAGCAGGAGCATAACCATGTTCAAAAGGAAGGCTTTTGAGAAATTAAAATACTGGAAAGAGAATAAAGCTCCGCATTATGCAGCTCTTCTGGAAGGAGCCAGGCGAGTCGGCAAAACAACCATTGCAGAGGAATTTGCAAGAACGGAATATAAATCCTACATAATGGTGGATTTTGCCAATGTCAGGAAGGAGGTGCTCGATGTTTTTGATGACATTGCAAACCTCGACCTTTTTTTTCTGAGACTCCAGACGGTAACCGGAATTACTTTGCATACCAGGGAATCTGTCATTATATTTGACGAGGTTCAGCAGATGCCGCGAGCCCGGCAGGCAATCAAGTATCTGGTGGCAGATGGCCGGTATGACTATATTGAAACAGGTTCTCTGATAAGTCTTAAGAAGAATGTCAGGGATATTGTTATTCCTTCTGAAGAGATGAAGTTCCAGATCTATCCCATGGATTATGAAGAATTCATGGGAGCTGCGGGAAATGACACTTATCAAAATTTAAGGGAGCTTTACAAACTTGGGAAACCTCTGGGGGATTCTCTGAATAAAAAGCTCATGCGAGATTTCAGAATTTACATGGCTGTCGGCGGAATGCCTCAGGCGGTGGAAGCATATATTGCCGGCAAGAATTTTGCTGAAATTGACGAGGTTAAAAGAGAGATTATCAGTCTCTACAAGGATGATTTCTACAAGATTGACGGCACTGGAATTTTAGGCAGCATGTATGATTCCGTTCCCGCGCAGCTGGCGATTGGCAAAAGAAGTTATGTCATATCCGCAGCAACGGGAAAAAGAAAAACAGACAGAGATCTGAAACGGTTTCATGACCTTCTTGCTTCGAAGACCGTTCTTCCTTGTTATAACGTGCTTAATCCAAGCATCGCGCTGACTCAGACGAAAGATGCCGGGAGATTCAAACTGTACCTTGCAGATACCGGCTTGTTTACGACCATGATTTTCAGCTCTTCGGCACAAACCGATACGAATATCTACGATAATTTATTGAGAGATTCTCTTTCTGCGGATCTCGGATATCTTTACGAGAATGCGGCTGCTCAGATTATTGCCTCAGTTGACAGGGCTCTCTGTTTTCATACATGGCATAAGGAAAACAGCACTCATTACTACGAGATTGATTTTCTGTTATCCTCCGGAAATAAAATTGTTCCCGTTGAGGTTAAGTCATCCGGTTTGGGAAAGCATGAATCCATAAACGCTTTTCAGAAAAACTACTCGAAACAGGTTGCGCAGCAGCTTCTGATATCACAGAAGGATCTTGGCCATGACGGAATGCTGAAACGGTATCCGCTATACATGTTGCCATTTATTCTGGAGGATCTGTAAAGGGATGCCGCGACAGTATTTATGACTGAAGCGTTAGCTCCTGTCCCTGTTAATGAAACCGCAGCATCAGGGGGACGCAAACAGGCCGGGGCTAATGTCCGCGATCTTCACAAAAGCCTTTTCACTCCATTTTTTGTGAAATTTTTCAAAATCCCTGAAAAAGCCAGACCCGGCAGCTTCTTTATTCCGTATTACCCGTTAACCCAGGATCCTCAGAAACAGGCTTGGCCCCTAGCAACGTAAGAGCGTTGCCGCAGTTTACGGAGTAGCTCTCCGAGGAAAGGTCGTAGCTTTTGCGGTAATAGTTTGCCGATGAAAGTCCCGTTATTCCCAGCATTAAATCAAAGATGAGATCATTGGTGAAGCATTCATGGGTTCTGGCGGACAGGGTGTTTACCAGGTCTCCGCGGGCTTTCAGGTACTTTTCGGAAAAACCGAGCGCAAACGGAACTCTGACCATGTCAAACACAAAATGCGTGGTGTTGTGATCATTCCCCATCTGCGAGGGATCCGCGCCGTGATCCGAAACATAGCCGATAAACATGAGATTGGTGTTTTCGGAAAGGTGTCTGAACAGCCGGTCAATTACATAATCGGTGTAGCCGATGGAATTGTTGTATTCGTTAATGATGTCTTCCGCGCCGGAAAATTTGCTGAATTCCTGCGGATAGCGATCCAGGTATTTGGTGTGACTTCCCATAAGATGGATCACAATGAGAGAATTCCTGTCGGGATTAAGCCTTTGCGGCAGGTTATCAAGAATGTCCAAATCGAAGATTTTACCGCCGTTCCGGGATTCTGAGACGAATTTAATGCTGCCGGCGCTCATGGATATGGCGGTCAGGGGAGTAACAATCATGCTGTCTCCCGACTGATTGCTGATCCAGTAGGTATCAAACCCGGCCTTATTGGCAATGTCGATGAGAGATATCGCTCGGGATAAATCCTCGCCATTGTACTGATTCACATTGGTTAAGGCATTGGTTACGCTCTCGACGGTATGAGTGAAGGAGGAGTAGGCATTCCGGAAATAGATAAACCTGTAGCCGTCATCCTGTCTGGCAATTCTCCGGTTCATAAGGGGCGTGGTATCGTATTGGTAACCATAGAGGCTCCAGTGGTCACGATTGGCGGATTCCCCGATGATAAGCGCATAAACGCCTTTTTCCGGAGCTTCAGCGGCTTCAGAAGCAGTCTCATCAAATCTGATGCTGCTGATTATCTCCGCTCTGTTTTTCTCAAAATTCCCGTAGGATCTCACCATATAGACTGAAAAGGCCAGCACCTGCTTCGCCTGGCAGCCGTAGCCCTTGCTGCTTTGCGCCAGCATTCCCTGTGCCTGAACAAACATAAAGAACACAATGAAGATTCCGGCCAGGGCTCTCTCAATTACAGCAGCTTTTCCGGAAGGCATTTCCGGGCGGCGCAGCCTGTGAAAAGCCCGGAATGAAAGCCATCCCCAGAACAGTACCGGCAGCGATAAAGCCGCAAGCAGCGTTATCTGCCATCCGGAAAAGGCGGTTTCAAGATAGGTAAGAGCCTCCCTGATATTTGTCTGGGCAATGGCCAGAATGATGTCTCCTTCCAGCACGCCTCCGTTTGCCAGATAATACCCATAGAAGAACATGGCATAAAAATAGGCCCCGAGATACAGCAATCCGGCACTGTATGAGATAAGGTTCCTGATTCCGGGGGTTACGATATTTTCCGGCGTCAGCTTCAGGTACAGCGCGGAGAAGTAGAAGAAATTTCCCGCCTGAAACGGGGCCAGAAATTCATGAGCGGGTGTTTTGTGTCCGCACATTAAGCCCAGAACCGGAATACCCAGATAAAGCAAGGTCAGGGACAGGTACGAGATCAGGAATTTTAGCGGGGGTCTTACTGCGGTATACACCAGAACCGCAAACAGCATGGTCAGCTGGCAGATAAAGGAATTTGAGAGGGCGGCAAAACCGTATTTGAAAAGAATCCGGTAAGCAAAAAACAGCGCGGCGATGAGCAGAGCGAGGGGCAGGTATTTTTTATGCTGATGGTCATGGGAATATGAGGAATGGAAAGGCGTGAGATTAAAAAGGCCCTTTCACTTCATTTTTTCAAAATCCATGAAAGAGCCAGACTCGAGATGTGATACCTGTGCATGAAGGGAGTCTCTTACAGAGAACCCATCACATCAGGCGGGATTCAGGAAATCCCTGTTACCACCAAGCTTCAACCTGAGAGCCGAAGGTGTACTGGAAGTTATGACGTTTCTTGTTCATCGTCTTATAACCTTCCCAGCCATCAGCGAACTGATCCCCGCCAATATAGGAAACATAGAAGCGGATAGCAGGACGCTGCCAGAAGCCCTTGCCCGGAGTGAACTGCTGAGCAAGAGTTACCTTGTGAACTTCAGGATCTTTTACAGGAACACCACCGTTGCTGATCCAAGCAGTTGTCTTCATCTGAGAGAGACCAACTTCGAGAGTAGTACGAGTGTATTCAGTCCACTTGTACTCCGGACGGAGAACGATGCTCCATTCCCAGCCGGAACGGTCATAGTACCAAGTCTCGCCGGTATGCTTTTTGCCGTTGTTCAGGTGAGCCCACAGGAGGGAGTAACCCATGCCGAAGTTACCCATATCAAAGGTACCCCAGTCGATAAGACGAATGCCCTGTGCATCAACGTCAGGAGTATAGTTATCACCGGCATGGTTGCCAAAGGTGCCAACATATCCAAAGCCATTGGTGCCAAACTGGAAGATGAGGTGATTCATCAGACCAAAGCTGTCGCCGTTAACGTTGGAAGCGTGGTCAAGGGTAAGGAGAGCACCGGAGTTCTGCTGACCGCCGCGAGCATTGCCTGCACCCCTGTTTTCATTCTGATACTTGGAAACTGAAGGTAGAGCGTAAATCAAAGAAGCATCCAAGGTGCCGAAGCCAACAGGAATGGCATCCCAGCGAGCATCAATCTTGTATACATTTCTCCAATATTCGATTGTACCGCCCCAAGGGTAAGCACCATTGGCATCGTTACCCCACTTAATTACTGCCAAGGAAGCCTTGCCGAAACCTACGTCGATATCTTCAATACCGGTGCCGTAACCAGAATCATTCAGGTAGTAGAGGTCGAGGATGTGGATGTCCTTACGCTTGTAGAATCTCTTACCAGCCCAGATGGTGTAGCCTTCAGCGGGAGTGTAGCCAGTCCACAGCTCGCGGATGGACATTCTCTGACCGCCCCAGGGGCCGTCACCACCAATGCCCTGCCAGGAGTTTCCCTGACGATCAACCTTGCCTTCAGCGGTGCCGTAAGCTACAAGAGCGTGAACATCAAACTTGGTGTTGTTCTTGTTGTAGATATCCTGACCAAAAGCAAGTTCAGCATAGGTATCGCACTCATCGCCGAGACGGCCAACCTTGTGACCAAGATTACCGTTTCCAAGGCAGTAAACCTCGCCCTTGGCGAAAGCGGCCTGAGCGCCAGCGCGGAAGTAACCATGGATATCAGTTGCGGAAGCTGCAACAGAACCAGCAGCGAGAGCAACGCCAGCTGCTAAAGGAAGCCATTTTGCCTTCATAATAATTCCTTTACCCTATAGGGTTAAACATTATATTATTCTGCGAAAGATATTGCTTTTCTTGCTCTCTGGTTCGGTACCTGAAAATCCTTTAAAACAAAGGATCTCCGGGGATATGGATAATTACGGGGAGACGGGTATTTTCCGGATGCTGTAAGGAAGACGTGACTAAAACGTTTCTCGGAAATCATTCTGCATCGTAATGGAAGCCTGATATTGCCGGCTTTGCAGGGAGCGGACAATTTCAGTTGTTAAATTCTGACGTTACTAAATCGTGACTGACCTGTGCGGCTGGGAGTTGGTGGTGCAAGGATATGGGATCTTTTAAACCGGTAATCAAAACTCAGAAGGATGTGAAGGATCTGGAGCATTATGATCCGGGGGCCGGAAAATCAGTGATGCTGAAGGTTCAGGGAGTAAGAAGGCTTTTTGTGCGAATTCAGAAAAGCACTTCCCGCCTGTCGATTTCATATGTTTTCCGGTATTCGGAAAGAACTCCGGAGGCGGGATCCGGAAATTCCGGCCGCCGTTCCCGGGCCCGGTACAAGAGTCTGGGCATTGTCTCGGAAATCTCTCTCCGGGAGGCCCGGAAGCAGGCTGGAAAGCTGAACCGGCAGATCCTGCTCCGGGGACTTACGGTGTTTTCCGGAGAAAATAAGGATCAGAGCGCTTTGGGGGATCCGGCCCCGGGGATTACCCTGAGAGAGCTTTTTGAGCTTTACGTTCAGAATCATAATCTCAAGGAAAGCTCCCTGAAATCCTACCGCTCCGTGATCTGCGGCTTTTCCGGCCAGTTTGCGGACACTCCCGTGGCGGAGATCAATCCGGAGGATCTGGATCTCTCCCTGCATCATAATACCCGCAAGTACTATATCTGCATTCTGAACAGCATCGCCGCCTGGGGAGTGAAACGGGGCACGCTGTCCCATAATCCCTTTCTGGGACTGTATCAGACCTGCGAGAGAGTGCCGGCGCGGCACCGTTATGCTCTGTCCTGCCATAACTTCGACAGTCTGGAAATTGCGGCGGAGAAGGTGCGGGAGTTTCTGACGGCTCTGGCTTTGGAATGTCCTGAAACGGTGTTCCTGACCTGGATCTGCCATCTCATTTTGGGCACCAGAATTTCCGAGACATGCAGGGTGATTATGAATGCGGAGAGCATGAAGCTCATTCCGGGCACCGAGAGCTATGTTATGGCCATTGAAGTGAAGTCCACCAGAAGGGGCGACAGCGCAGGTTTCCGGATTCCGGTTATTCCTCTTCTCAGAAGGCTTATTTTGCGGATCCGGCCCTTTTATCAGGACATGAAGCCGGATTATTTCCCGAAATTTCTCCGGAGGAGCATTCCCGGAAGCTTCCGGGAACGCATGAGTCTCCACGGATCCCGTTCCGTGTTCCGGACGGTAATAGAGCTTATGAATCCCCCGGATATCTCCGGAGCGGCCCGGGAGCTTTATCTTTCGCATGATATCCGGAACGCGGTGCAGCAGGCCTACAGCCGGGGGGACTATCTTGCCGATCGCCTGAAGCTCCAGCAATTGTACGGGGACTGGTTACTGAGCCTGCTTTCCGAAAAGACCCGGGGCATGATCCTTTCCGCTCCGGCTTCCGTTCCTGCCGTAACCGATAATTCCCCGTCCTGAGCTATCCGGCATGAAATATGCTGGATACCCAAAATGCGGTGGTGCCGCTATTCTGCTGCTCCGCCATGCCGTCATGCTGCTTTGCGGGAGATTTTTCCGGTTTTGTTTTTCCGGCGAAACACGATCCCTTTCATACATTTGAAGCGCCGGAGGGGCGGGGCAGCCGTAAAAAACCTCAATGATCATATAATGCAGATCGGTAAAAACATGGGAAGCTTGTAGTTGCAATATGGCTCTGGATATCTGGAACAGGATTAAGACACTGCCGCTAAAATCAGTCGGCACGCCGATACTGGTGCTGATGTGCCTGGGCATGGTCATGCTGCCGATGCCGGCTTTCCTGCTGGACATGTTTTTTACCTTCAATATCACCATTTCCATGCTGATTCTGTTCGTAACCATCTATACGAAAAAGCCCACGGAATTCGCCTCCTTTCCCTCAGTGCTGCTTATAGCCACGCTGCTTCGTCTCTCTCTGAACGTAGCCTCCACCCGGGTAATTCTGGTGCACGGACATGCGGGCGGCGCCTCTGCCGGAAAGGTTATCGAGTCCTTCGGCAATGTGGTCATGGGCGGCAACTTCGTGGTGGGACTTATTGTGTTTGCCATCCTGGTGATCATTAACTTTGTGGTTATCACCAAGGGCGCCGGACGCATTTCCGAGGTTACAGCACGGTTTACTCTGGACGCCATGCCCGGAAAGCAGATGTCCATTGACGCCGATCTCAATGCCGGCCTTATCACTCAGGATCAGGCCAAGGCGCGCCGGGCCGAGGTCACCCAGGAGGCCAATTTCTACGGAGCCATGGACGGCGCCAGCAAATTTGTGAAGGGGGATGCCATTGCCGGCATTCTGATCCTGTTTATCAACGTTATCGGCGGCATGATTATCGGGATCGCCCAGCACAATCTGAAGTTCGCCGATGCCACGGACATTTACACCAAGCTTACCGTGGGGGACGGCCTGGTAGCCCAGATCCCGTCCTTGCTGCTTTCCGTGGCCACCGCCATTATTATTACCCGGCAGAATACCGCTCAGGATATGGGGAAGGCGGTCATCGGGGAAATTTTCCGGGACTCCCGATCCCCGGCCGTGGCCGCCGCCATTCTGGGCATTATCGCCGTGGTTCCGGGCATGCCCCATGTGCCTTTTCTGATTCTGGCAGCTTTGTGCGGCGCTCTGGCCTGGTACATGAAGAAGCGGGAGAAGAAGCAGGCGGAGGCTGCCAAAAACGCTCCGGTCAGCTCTGCCGGCGCTCCTTCCCCGGATAAGAAGGAGCTTAGCTGGGACGATGTGGCCCCGGTGGATGTCATTGGCCTGGAGGTAGGCTACCGGCTGATCCCCATGGTGGATAAAAAGCAGGGCGGCGAACTTCTGAGCCGGGTGAAAGGCGTCAGAAAGAAGCTTTCTCAGGAGCTGGGCTTTCTGGTGCCGGCGGTGCATATCCGGGACAATCTGGATCTCTCCCCCAATGCCTACCGCATTACCATGATGGGAGTCAGTCTCGGAGAAGCTGAGGTCTATCCCGACCGGGAGCTGGCCATCAATCCCGGACAGGTGTTCGGAAATCTGAAGGGCACCCCCACTAAGGATCCTTCCTTCGGACTGGATGCCATCTGGATCAGCAAGTCCGATAATGATCAGGCTCTGGGCTACGGCTACACCGTGGTGGATTCCGCCACGGTGGTGGCCACTCACATGAGCCAGATTCTGGCCCAGAACGCCGCCTCGCTCCTGGGTCAGGAGGAGGTGCAGAATCTTCTGGACATCGTCTCCAAAACCCAGCCCAAGCTGGTGGAGAACCTGGTGCCGGGCGTGCTTAATCTGGGGAACCTGTGTCATGTGCTCCAGAATCTCCTTAATGACGGCGTGCCCATCCGGGATATGCGCACCATTCTTACCACTCTGACCGATTACGCGCCCCGGAGCCAGGATCCCGAGGTGCTTACCGCAGCCTGCCGCATCGGACTCCGCCGGCTCATTGTGCAGGATATTGTGGGATCGGCTCAGGTGATTCCGGTAATTACGCTGTCCCGGGATCTGGAAAACATTCTGCACAAGTCTTTGCAATCCGGCGGGGCTGACGGCGCCGGCATCGAGCCGGGCCTGGCGGAAAGAATGCAGAAGTCCCTCTCTGATGCCGCGAGCCGGCAGGAGATGGAGGGCGAGCCGGCCATTCTGCTGACCTCGGGACTCCTCAGAAACACCTTGGCACGGTTTGTGAAGAACTCCATACCGGGGCTCAGAGTTTTATCCTATCAGGAAATTCCGGATGACAAGCAGATCAAGATAGTCAGCGCAGTAGGACAGTAGCAGGGGTAATACATGAATCTGAAACGGTTTTTTGCAAAGGATATGCGTTCGGCGCTTCAGGAAATCAAGGAGGAGCTTGGTTCGGAAGCCATTATCATGTCCAGCAAAAATGTCAGCGGAGGCGTGGAAATCGTGGCCGCTGTGGATGATTCCGCCCGGAAGGAAACTGAAAAACCCGCCCCGGACACTAGCGGCTATGAACGGGAAATTCCGGATGACAGTGTCAATTTATCGTCTTCCTCCCTGCCGGAAAAGCGTCGTTCCGGCGGCAAAAACGTCAATAAATCGTCAGATTCAACCCAAAGACAGGAGAAATTTGCCGATTCTCTGGCAGCTCTCCTCTCTCGGCAGGAAAAGCTTAACCCGAAGCCGGCGGCTCCGGCCCGGCCCCGGAGCGGGGCTGCCGGCGACAGCGCCGGCTACAGCCGCACTCCTCCCGGCAGCATCGGATCCGGCAATGCCTTCAAGGGCTATCAGCCGTCCCGGGGAGCCGGAGACGGGGCAGGCGGCAAGGATGCCGGGAGAATTCCGGAGAACAAAATTCTTTCCGATGCCGGAAAGCTCACGGATCTTTCCCGGGAGGTGGAGGCCATCAGGCATCTTCTTCAGTATCAGCTGGCCGGTCTCATGCATGAGGAGCGCAGCCGGGAGGAGCCGGTGCGGGCCATGATCGCCCGGCTTTTGGTTTCCGGCGGCTTTTCTGAAAAAACAGCCGACCGCGTCACAAACAGAATAAACGGTTCGGCTCCCCTGTCTCAGGCCTGGCGGGAGCTGGCACGGATTTTGGAGAACAACGTCCGGGTCAGCCAGGACGCCATCCTCAAAAACGGCGGAGCCGTGGCCCTTATCGGCCCCACCGGCGTGGGCAAGACCACTACCATTGCCAAGCTGGCCGCCAGGTTCGCGCTGGAATACGGCCCGGATCAGGTGGCTCTCATCAGCACGGACAATTACCGCATCGGCGCCTCCGAGCAGCTCCAAACCTACGGCCGGATCATGGGCTGCGCCGTGAAGGTGGTGGAGGATGTCACCACTCTGTCGGAAGCCCTGTATCAGCTCAGAAACCGCAGTCTGGTGCTGATTGACACCGCCGGGCTGGGACAGCGGGACACCCGGCTGGAGGAGGAGCTTCTGGAGCTGGATCGCAATGCCAGAATCAGGCTGCAGCATTATCTGGTGCTGCCGGGCACAGCCCAGAGAAAAGTGCTGGACGATGCCTGCAGACGTTTCGGGCAGGTGGGAATTGACGGCCTCATTATCACCAAGCTGGATGAAAGCGTCAGCATCGGCGATGCTCTGAGCATCGGCATTGAACAGGATATTCCCATTGCCTATACCACCTCCGGGCAGCGGGTTCCCGAGGATCTGGAGGTGGGCGATTCCCGCCGGCTGGTAGCGATGCTTCTTTCCCAGATTGAGGATCTGGAACCGGAGCTGGAGCTCGGCGCCGCAGATGAAAGGGAGGCGACCTGGGCCAGGGATCTGGGGAAGGGAGCAGGCTAAGCAGGAGAGAGCAGAGAATTATTATGGATCAGGCAGAAGGATTAAGAAAAATGGCAGACGGAAATTTTTCCGGGCGCGGGGTGAAGGTTATTACGGTGACAGGCGGCAAGGGCGGCGTGGGCAAATCCAGCGTTTCCCTGAACGTGGCCATTGCCATGAGCGCTCAGGGGAAGCGGGTGATGCTTCTGGATGCTGACCTGGGACTGGCGAATATCGATGTCATGCTGGGCATAAAGGTCAACCGGAATCTTTATCATGTGCTTTCCGGGGAATGCACTCTGGACGAGGTCATGGTGGAAGGCCCCCACGGTCTTAAGATTGTCCCGGCCTCTTCGGGCAAGCAGGTCATGGCGGAGCTGTCCCCGGCGCAGCATGCCGGGCTTATCCGGGCCTTCAGCGAGCTTAAAACCCCCATTGACGTGCTGATTGTGGACACGGCCGCCGGCATTTCCGACATGGTGCTGGCCTTTGCCCGGGCCGCTCAGGACGTGCTCGTGGTGGTGTGCGACGAGCCCACCTCTGTTACCGATGCCTATGCTCTCATGAAGATCCTGAGCACCGAATACGGGGTTTCCCGCTTCAAGATCGTGGCCAATATGGTCAGCAGCCTGAAGCAGGGAAAGGAGCTTTTTGCCAAATTGACCAAGGTCACGGATCGCTTTTTGGATGTGGCTTTGGAGCTTGTCTCATGTGTTCCTATGGATAATAATATCAGACTGGCACTGAGAAAAAGACAGGTTATCGTTGATGCCTTTCCCAAGTCTCCCGCTGCCATGGCCTTCAAGGCTCTGGCTCTCAGGGCCGCCACCTGGCCGATTCCGTATCATCCGGAAGGGCATCTGGAATTCTTTGTGGAAAATCTGGTGAAGCGTTCGGTTGCCGGTGACGGAGAAGAAAAGCAGAGCCTCAGCATGTAAAGGAAGCTTAAATTGAATCCGACCAGGGCTTATCTCAGTCAGAAGGACAATCGCGACAGCATGGTGCTCCGGTACGCGCCGCTGGTAAAGCGCATTGCTCTCTATCTCAAAGCCCGCCTGCCTCCCATGGTGCAGGTTGACGATCTGGTTCAGGCCGGCATGATCGGTCTTATGGAAGCGGCCAGAAATTATGAAGGACTTCAGGGGGCGTCCTTTGAAACCTATGCCTCCATTCGCATCCGCGGCGCCATGCTGGACGAGATCCGCAGCGACGACTGGGCTCCCCGGGCCGTTCACAGAAACGCCCGTTCCATTGCTTCAGTGATCAACAAGCTTTCCCACGAGCTGGGCCGCCAGCCCCGGGACAGCGAGGTAGCCGCCCGCATGCAGATCTCCATTGACGAATATCACCGCATGGTTGCGGATGAAGCCGTGAGCCATTTTATCGGCATTGATGATCTGGGGGTCAGCGAGGATGTGATTTCCGTGGAGACGGATCCGGAGAGCTCCATGGCCACCCCCTTAAGCCAGATTTCCCGGGAGCAGTTTGCCTCCCATCTGGCCGAGGCCCTCAAAAAGCTCCCGGAACGGGAGCAGCAGGTGCTTTCTCTCTACTACAACGAAGGTCTCAACCTGAAGGAAATCGGCGCGGTTATCGGGGTGGGGGAATCCCGGGTAAGCCAGATCATGGCTCAGGCCACCGTGCGGATCCGGGCCGTGCTCCGGGACTGGATTGAGGATGCCTGATACCGGATCCGGTTCCTCGCCGGCAGCTTTCCGGCTGTATTATTCAGATCGTTTTATCATCATGCCGTTTTGTCTTTGTTCATCTTCCATGTCATGCTTTTTTTTTCGTTCCGGACGATGCCGCGGGGCATCCGATCCTGCAGCGTCTCTTTTGGTGTCTGTTTTCATGGGATTTTCATCACAGGGAGCGGTTTTCCGGGCAATATTGCCTAAATTTGTGGGCTCTGTCCCTTAATTGAATGCAAATTGCTGTGTAGATCTCTGAAAAGCTGTCAAGACATGTGCATAATGCATTAGTTAAAAAGGGAGTAGTGTTCTTGTTGTACATCGGTTGTACGTTGCGCAGGAATCTATATGTAAGTGTACCTGGAGGCTGATTTTGGACACGAATATCAAGATTTTGATTGTTGATGATTTTTCCACAATGCGGCGAATTATCAAGAATTTGCTCCGTGATCTGGGCTTTAACAATACTCAGGAGGCTGATGACGGCAACACCGCGCTGCCCATGCTCAAAAGCGGAGACTTCCAGTTTGTGATAACCGACTGGAACATGCCCGGCATGCAGGGCATCGATCTTCTGAAGGCCATTCGCGCCGATGACAAGCTGAAGACGCTGCCGGTGCTTATGGTTACCGCAGAAGCGAAGAGAGAACAGATTATCGAGGCGGCTCAGGCCGGCATCAACGGCTACATCGTAAAGCCGTTTACCGCAGCGACTCTTAAGGAAAAGCTTGATAAGATTTTTGAACGTCTGGGCTAGTAAAACAGAGGCAGGGCGCGTATGACAGTATACAGCAGCGAAGGTCATGAAAGAGGCCCTCTGATTACCAGGGCAGAGGCGCAGCTTCTCCTGGAATATCTTGAGGACGGGTACCAGGAAGAAGCGGATGCCATGATAGTGGGCATCGTAAACCGCAATCAGGCAGACCTGTTTTCCGAAGTCGGAAAAATGGCCCGCACGCTTCATGACGAGCTTAACAGCTTTACTGTGGATCCCCGGCTCCGGGATATTGCCGAAACAGAGATTCCCGATGCCACCGAAAGACTGCGGTATATTATCAAAATGACTGACAGCGCGGCGAACCGCACCATGGACGCCGTGGATCAGTGCAAGCCTCTGGCCGGCAAGCTGAATTCCTCCATCCACTCCATTATGCCCATGTGGGAGAAGCTGATGCGCAAGGATATCGACAAATCCACCTTTGTGCGGCTCTGCCACGAGAGCTATTCCCTGCTGCAGGGGGCGCAGCGGGATGCTGATACCCTGAATAATCAGCTTACTGAAATTTTAATGGCGCAGGATTTTCAGGATCTGACGGGGCAGATGATTAACCGCATTATCAAGCTGGTAGGAGAGGTTGAGGGCAGCCTGCTTTCCCTTTTGAAGAACTATGCCGGCGGGAAAAGCATTGCCCAAAGCCGCGTCAGGGCGGTTTCCCGATCGGCGGCAGAGGGGCCCATACCTAATCCTGAAGGGCGGGAGGACTGCGCCAAAAATCAGGATGACGTTGACGATTTGCTGGCCAGTCTCGGCTTTTAGCTCACGCCGCGGACTTTTTAAATGCATTAATGCTCATGAATTAGATTAGGTGAAGTTAGATGGCTTTAGAAGGTGTTGATCAGGAAATTCTCCAGGACTTTCTGGTGGAAGCTGGTGAGCTTATTGAAAATCTTTCAGAGCAGCTGGTGGCTCTGGAAAAGAATCCGGATGATTCCGAGCTTCTGAATGCGATATTCCGTGCCTTTCACACCGTGAAGGGCGGGGCGGGGTTTCTGAATCTTACCCCGCTGGTGGAAGCCTGTCACGGCGCCGAAAATGTTTTTGACTGCCTCCGGAAAAAGACCGTGCCGGTGACATCTGATCTTATGGATGTGATTTTTCAGGCCTATGACACCATCAATGAAATGTTTCATCAGGTGCAGAACGGCGAAATGCCCGAGGCGGCTCCGGCCTCTCTTCTGAACAGCCTGAAGGCCCTGTGCGTTCCCGGCGGTGCTCCCCGTCCGGCTCCCGCAGCGCCTCCTCCGCCCCCGCCGCCGCCACCTCCTCCGCCTCCCAAACCGGCTCCGGCCCCGGTGTCTCCGCCCCCCTCGGGTGGCATTGACACCATCAGCGATGATGAGTTTGAGGCTCTTCTGGACTCGCTCCACGGCAAGGGTGTAGCTCCCGGCTCCGCCGGCGACAAGAATGCCGCTCCGGCCGCCGCTTCCGGGGTGGATATCGAAAGCGAATTTGACGCCATTCTGGCCGGTGCCGAAGCAAAGCCGGTGCCGCTCCCGGGCTTTGCTCCCTCTGCCGCGCCCGAGCCGGCTCCTGCTCCGGCGCCTGCCGCAAAGCCGGCTCCCAAGCCGGCTCCCAAGCCGGCCCCGGCGGCGGATATTTTCTCCGGTCCCGGAGATACCATGACGGACGACGATTTCGAGGCTCTTCTGGATTCCCTCCATGGCAAGGGCGTGGCTCCCGGCACCGCCAATGACAAGGCGATTCAGGCCGCAGCCGCCGAGTCCAAGCCGGCCGCGCCGTCAGATTCGGCTTCTAAGGCCGCCCCGGCGCCCTCCGATGCTCCGCCCCCGCCGGCGGATGCTCCGGATCATCATGCGGATAAGCCGAGCACCGCTGCCGCTAACAGCGCCAAGGTTACCGTTGACGACACTGTCCGGGTGGAAACCAAGATTCTGGATAATCTCATGAACATGGTGGGCGAGCTGGTGCTGGTGAGAAACCGCCTGCTCAGCATCGGAAACTCCATGCAGTCCAACGAGGAGCTCAACAAGACCATCTCCAATCTGGACGTGGTGACTGCCGACCTTCAGGGCGCGGTGATGAAGACCCGCATGCAGCCCATTAAGAAGGTATTCGGCCGCTTCCCGCAGCTTATTCGCAAGCTGGCCCGCAATCTGGGCAAGAAGATCGAGCTCGTGATGGAGGGCGAGGAAACCGACCTGGACAAGACTCTGGTGGACGCTCTGGCGGATCCCATGATTCACCTGGTCAGAAATTCCTGCGACCACGGCATCGAGATGCCTGATGCCCGGATGAGAGCCGGCAAGCCGGAGCAGGGCACCATCACCCTGAGCGCCTCTCAGGAGGGGGATCACATTCTCCTCAAGATCATCGACGACGGCGCCGGCATGGATCCCGAAAAGCTGAAATCCGTGGCCATAAAGCGGGGGGTTCTGGACAAGGAAACCGCCGATCGCATGACCGATGCCGAGGCCTTCAACCTGATCTTCAAGCCGGGCTTTTCTACCAAGGAAAAGATTTCGGATATTTCAGGCCGCGGCGTGGGCATGGACGTGGTGAAGACCAATATCTCCAAGCTCAACGGTTCTCTGCGTATCGATTCCCATCTGGGGAAGGGCACCATAATCGAAATCAAGGTGCCGCTGACTCTGGCCATTCTCCCGACCCTGATGGTGAAGGTGGGAGCCCAGAGCTTTGCGCTGCCTTTGACCTCGGTTAACGAAATCTTCCATCTCAAGCTGGACGGCATCAAGAAGGTGGACGGTCAGGATACCATTGTGATCCGCGAAAAGGCCATCCCCCTCTTTTATCTTCAGGACTGGCTTATCAGAAGACGGGACAAGACCCCTGTCGTTCATCCGGAATGGGGGCATGTGGTGCTGGTGCAGCAGGGCAACGGCAATCAGGTGGCCTTTGTGGTGGATGAGCTTGTCGGTCAGGAAGAAGTGGTGATAAAGCCTCTGGATGAGCTTCTCCATGGCACCCCCGGCATGGCCGGCGCCACCATCACCTCTGACGGCGGCATTGCGCTGATCCTGGATATTCCCAGCCTGCTCCGGGGCTATGCCCGCAAGGAAGCAGTCCGTCCGGCAGCAAGAAAGCCGGCGGCCAAGGCGGCTCCCGCAAGCGCTGCGCCTCCCGCCGTCTGATGATTGTTAATGACTCCGGCGAGTGACATTTCCGGAGTTTTTTTAATTATTGATTTTCCGCTCCGGAAGCGAGGCTGGTTAACGACGAGACTGGTTAACGAGGTTTCTCAAATGTCTGTGAAAGTGCTGATAGTTGATGATTCCACCTTTTACCGCAAGCGTCTCCGGGAGATGTTTGACACGGATCCCGGCATCCAGGTGATTGGAGAGGCCCATAACGGCCAGGCGGCGGTGGATCTCACCCGCTCTCTGAGACCGGACGTGATTACCATGGATGTGGAAATGCCGGTGATGGGCGGCATTGAGGCCGTGAAGAAGATTATGGAGGTCTGCCCCACCCCGGTTCTGATGTTTTCCTCGCTGACGGAGGAGGGGGCCCGGGAGACCTTCGAGGCGCTTTCCTACGGGGCGGCGGATTTTCTGCCCAAGGACTTTTCCGGCATTGCCAGAAGAAAGGCCCAGGTGGTGGAGGAGATCTGCTCCAAGGTAAAGGCCCTGGGCACTTCCTCCATGTATCGCCGGGGCGCTGCCATGGCTCTTTCCCGGGCTGCGGCATCCGGGAGTTCCGTCCGTCCGGCGCGTCAAGCCCCGGCGGCAGAACCGGAGCGAAGCTCCTTCCGGAGGGTGCCGGCGGCCCCGGCGCCGCAGCCTCAGACCGCGCGTCCTGCATCCCGTCCGGCTGATTCTGTTATGCGCCCGGCAGGGCCCCTTTCCGCTCCGGCCGCGCCCCTTTCCGCTCCGGCCGCGCCGGTTAACCGGGGCCGGCAGGCCGCGGAGAACATGAGCAGAGTGGAATCCCGGCTGGAGGCTCTCATTAACCGCAAAAAGGCGGAGCTTAATGCCCTGAATAACCTCAGGATCAGCCAGGAAACCCGGAATGCCCACCTGCAGCATATTAAGAGCTTTGCCCCCGAGGGCAGCACCGATTATCAGATTCTGGCCATCGGGAGCTCCACCGGCGGCCCTAATGCGCTGCAGGCCATTATTACCGCTCTTCCCGGCACCATCCCCTTTCCGGTGGTGATAGCGCAGCATATGACGGGACTTTTTACCCGTTCCTTTGCCGAGCGGCTTAACAATCTGGCGGAGGTTACGGTCAAGGAGGCGGAGAACGGGGAGCAGCTGAAGCCGGGGTGCGTTTACATCGCCCCGGGAGGACAGCAGATCACCATCACCGCCCGCTCGCCCCGGAATTTTCGGATCTCGGTGATTGAAAGCCCTCCGGAGGTTTATTACCGGCCTTCGGTGGATATTCTCATGGGATCTCTTTCCCGGTGCAGCAATATCAAGGTGCTGGCCATAATTCTCACCGGCATGGGACAGGACGGCAAAATGGGCTGCAAGCTCCTCCGGGAAAAGGGCTCCGAGATCTGGGCCCAGGACGAGCTCACCTCGGTGATTTACGGCATGCCCCGGGCCGTGGCGGGGATGGCGTCCCGGATCCTCCCGTTGCAGGATATTGCGGGAGAGATCATAAAGACCATCAGACGGTAGCCCGGCCGGGATTAAATTAAGTGACGGGGCCGGTTAGCGACACCGTCAGGGGCGGCATAATTGACAGGATTTGAATGCGCGTATTTGTCATGGGCGCCATGCCAGCGCATCTGATTTACGACAGCTTTGCAGGTTTTACATGAATATTTTAGGCTTTTTTGTCGGGGTAGGCTTTATTCTCGGCGGCATGATGATCGAGGGCTCTCATCCTACCGCGCTTTTGGATCTTCCGGCGTTCATGATCGTTATCGGAGCTGCTTTCGGAGCGGGCATGGTGCAGTTTCCCATCGGTACGGTAATCGGGGCTCTGGTCAGACTTAAGTGGCTCATTGCGCCGCCCCGGAATGATTTTATCGGCCAGTCCTCTCTTCTGGAATCCATGCTCCAGACCGCAAGGCAGCAGGGGCTTCTGGCTCTGGAAAACACTCTGGGCAATATTAACGACTCCTTTACCAGAAAGGGCATTCAGATGATTGTGGACGGCGTGGACAAGGAGCAGCTGGTGGCTCTCATGGAAATGGAAATGGAGCATGAGGAGTACCAGGAGGAGCAGTATATCAAGGTGCTGGAGGGCATCGGCGGCTACGCTCCCTGCATGGGCATCATCGGCGCGGTGCTGGGCCTTATTCATGCCATGGGACTTCTGGATCAGCCTGAGCTTCTGGGCCCCTCCATTGCCGTGGCCTTTGTGGCCACCATTTACGGTCTCGTGGCGGCCAATCTGATCTTTCTTCCGGCCGGTAACCGCTTTAAGGCGATCCTCCATGACCGGATGGCCTTCAAGGCCATGACCCTGGAGGGGCTGGTGTCTATTTCCAACGGGGAAAACACTATGCAGCTTAAGAGAAAGCTTTCTGTTTACACCGGTCAGGAGGTCTAGCTCTCATGGCCCGCAAAAAGAAGGCAGCCGCCCCTGAAAATGCCGAACGCTGGATGGTGTCCTACGCCGACTTTATGACCCTCCTTTTTGCCGTGTTCGTGGTGCTGTACGGCTTTGCCATGTCCGCCCGGAATGACTTTTCTGCCATGGTGCAGGGCCTTATGGACAGCTTCACCCAGGTGGGGTTTGTGAATGACCGGGCCGAGACTCCCGGACATGCGGAAATTGTCATTACCCAGCTGATGAGCGAAAACCCCGCTGATGCCAGCGTCTCTCTCACCACTCCGGATATCAAGCCCATTCATGCCGACAATCCCGGCGGCGGGGGCATGATCGAGTTCGGCGTTTCCGAGGAATCCCCGGTGAGGAAGGAAAGCAACAGAGAGGATAACAACGGCAGCGGCGCCGAGAGCAGCGATGCCATCACCAGCAACTCCGGAGAAAACATTATGGGAGCCCCGCTGGATTCCGTCCGGGAGGATATTTCCAACGCCCTGGAGGAGCTGGAAAGCGAAGGCCTGGTCATCGTGTCCCAGAATCAGAACTGGCTCACCATTGATCTCAATGACGCCCTGGTTTTTGCGCCGGAAAGCGCCTCTATTCTCAACCGGGCCCGTCCGGTGCTTGAAAAGATTTCCGATATCCTTAAGAATATCACTAACTATGTCCGGGTTCGCGGTTATACTGACAACTCTCTGGTGAAGAACGAGGTTTACCGTTCCAACTGGGAGCTCTCCGCGGCGAGATCCATCAGCGTTATCGAGGATATGGCCGCAAACGGCATTGATCCCCACAGGCTGGGCGTGGAGGCCTACGGTCAGTTTGCTCCCTTTGTCTCCAATGCCACGGAAAGAGGCCGGGCCCGGAACCGCTGCGTCACCGTGGCGATTTCCAAGTACGCCATGAGACCGGCGAAGCTGGAGGTGCTGCCCGACCTGATTGATACTACTCCCGGCGCCCGGGAGCAGCTGGCGCCCAAGGATCTGGAAAATCTGGAAATTATCAGAATGCCGGACGGCCGCATAAAGGTGTTCTCCCGGCAGGAAGCCGGGAATGCCGCCGGAAACTCCGGGAAGGAGAGCGGCGCCGGCAAGACCGGGGCAGAGGGATCTGCCGCCGCGGAGCCGGAAGCTGGTAAATAAAGAGGAATAACTGATGATTGTATGGACTGTGGCAAATCAGAAGGGCGGCGTGGGCAAAACCACCACCGTGATTACTCTGGCCGGGATTCTGGCCCGGAGGGGCAAGAAGGTGCTGGTGCTGGATACCGACCCGCACTCCTCCCTGACGAGCTGCTTCGGCTTTGATTCCGATGATCTGGAGCATACCCTGTTTGATTTGTTTCTGAGTGACAGCATTACAAAGGATCTGGTGAAATCCATTATCATCGATACCTCGGTGAGCAATATCAAGCTGATGGCGGGGTCTTTGGCCCTGGCCACCCTGGATCAGACTCTGGGACAGCGGCAGAGCCAGGCGGGCCTGATTCTGAAAAAGTCTCTCGCGGCTATAAACGATGAATTCGACTGCGCCATCGTGGACTGCCCTCCAGTTTTGGGAGTGATGATGGTGAACGCTCTTGCGGCGAGCTCCAGCATTATTGTGCCCACCCAGACGGAATTTCTGGCGCTTAAGGGCCTGGAGCGGATGATGAAGACCTTTGAGATCCTCCGGGGCACCAAGGCCAGGCCCCTCCGCTACCTTATTGTGCCTACCATGTTTGACCGGCGCACCCGGGCTTCGAATCAAACCCTGGAATCCATTAAGGAAGCCTACGGGGACGTGGTCTGGCGGGACGTTATCCCCATTGACACCAGATTCCGGGATTGCAGTGAGCTTCATGTGCCGGCTCCCATTAAGTTCCCCTATTCCAAGGGCTGTCTTGCCTATGAGAAGCTCCTTAATGATCTCTTGAAAGTTGAAGGACAGACAAAATGAGCAAATCCTTGCAGTATGCGGCCATGGTGAATTACTTTAATTCCCTTCTGGCCGAGGATGAACCCCTGTCCGACGATCCGGGCCTTCTGCCGGCGGCCGAGCCTGAAAAGGCTGCCGCGCTGCCCTTTAAGGAACCGGAAACCCGAGCTTCCCTGCAGACTCTGCTGGATAAGGTGCCGGCCACTGTGGAGACTGCCGCGGTTCCCGATGTTAAGGAAGCCGTGAAGACCGAAACGGTTACCGCGACTCCGGTTAAAACGGAGACCAGAACCGAGGTCAAGGTTCAGGAAGCTGCTCCGGCGGTTCAGGTTAAGACGGAGGAGCCTCAGACAGCAGCTGTTACCGAGGTTCGCGCAGAGGTTAAGGCGGAGATTCCCGCTCCTGCCCCGTGGCGGAACATGGATCTCGGGAAGGAATTCTCGGCCCTGTTCTTCAAGGTGGCCGGCGTGATGCTGGCCGTGCCGCTGAAGTTCCTGGGGGGCATTTATCAGACAGAAAAGATCACCCAGATCTTCGGGAAACCGGAATGGTTTTCCGGTCTCACCAATATCCGCAAAAGAAAGGTAGCGGTGGTGGATACCGCAAAATGGATGATGCCGGGGAAGGAAATCGTGGCTCATGAATATAAATATGCCATCCTTCTGGGAGCTTCGGACTGGGCCGTGCAGTGCGATGAGCTTATCGGCACCAGAAACCTGACTCATGACGGCATCAAGTGGCGGGAAAATGCCGGGCAGCGGCCGTGGCTTTCGGGAATTGTGAAGAACGAGATGTGCGCTCTTCTGCACCCGGAGGAGCTTATTAAGATGCTGGAATCCGGAGACAATGTAAAGGATCTCCTGGACGGATCCGGCAGGATCAAGCAGTAAGACGGCAGAGCAGGCTGAGAAGCGGCGCCGTCCGGATAAGCGGGGGAGCATCAGGGGAGATGCGGCAGAGGGAAAGGCGAGATATGAGAGGTTCCCTGAAACTACGGGTTTCCGCACGGAATCGGGCGCCCTTGCCATTGTATAATTTAGTTAAGCCCGGGAGCTTTTTCCGGATTCAGGATGTGGAGGAACAGTCATGGCAGCAGAACAGGATAACAATCAGGTTAAGGCGAAAAACGGCGAACTTACCAGATGGGTGACATTTCATCTTGATAAGGAGGTGTACGGCATCAATGTAATGCAGGTGCAGGAGGTGCTGCGCTATTCCGAAATCGCTCCGGTGCCCGGTTCTCCGGATTATGTGCTGGGCATTATCAACCTGCGGGGCAACGTGGTTACCGTCATTGATACCAGAATGCGTTTCGGCATTGAGCCCATGGAGGTTACCGACAGCTCCCGCATCGTGATTATCGAGGCCGGCGGCCAGGTGGTGGGCATTCTGGTGGACAGCGTGGCCGAGGTAGTGGATCTCAGCGTGGACGACATTGACCCGGCTCCCAATATCGGCACCGAGGAAAGCGCCCAGTTTATCAAGGGCGTGGCCAATCTGGGCCAGGAGCTTCTGATTATCATCGATCTCAATAAGCTTCTCACCGCTGACGAATGGGATGAAATCAGCCGGATCTGAGCCCATGAGGTTCCGGGTCTCAGGGCTTCCGGAGCGCCTGAAGGACGGCGATGATTTCTGAAGGCCTGAGCTAACGCTACTCCGATGCCCTGAGAGAGCATTGGAGTTTTGTTTTTTTACTGGAAAGCGGAATGGAAATATAACAGCCATGAGCACTGAAGAACTGACGGTTACATTGTTTGCGCTGACGTTTACGGCCATCGGGGCCGCTCTGGGGGCTCTTGTCTGCGCCCTCCTGGCTCTCCGCCGGATAAACAGGCTGAAGAAGGATGTTTCCACGGCCTTTAATTCTCTCGCCCAGAAGCAGAACAGCTCCCGGAAGGAGCTTAACGAGCTTCTTACCGGCAATATCGGCATTATTAAGAAGTTTCAGGATTTTCAGGAATCGGTGGAACGGCTGTCAGACAAGCAGGCGGATCTGGAGCTTAAGGAGCCTGAGGGCAGAATGTACTCCCGGGCCAAGAAAATGATTCAGCTGGGCGCCGGTCTTGAGGAGGTGGTGCGGGAGTGCGAGATCCCGCTTCCGGAGGCGGAGCTTTTGTTCCGGGTGCTGGGAAAATCTCCCGAGGGGGACGGCTCGGATCTTTCTCTTTCCGCGGATCTGAAATCCCGGGAGGCCCGCAATATGGAAAGCGCGGTTAAGCAGGGCAGCCCCCGGCCGCGCGCTCCGGCAGCTGACGGGGCTTCCGGCGGCAAAGGCTCCGGCAATCAGGCCACAGGCATGCAGGAGGCCTTTAAGGACATAGTCCGGGAAGAGGAACCCAGGATCCCCGCCGAGGCCCGGGAAATGATGGAGAAATTCAAAAACCGGGGCGGACAGAAATGAGGTAAAACAAAAAACAGCAAACAGAGCAGCAGGCAAATTAAACTCCCCGGCCTTTTTTATTTTCCTTTTTCTTCCTTCTCCTTTTTTACTCCTGCTCCTTTTTTTACTCCTGCTCCGCTCCGCCCCCGCTGCTACTGCTGCTCCCCGAGGCTTCCGGGGCTAATCATCAGGCCTCGTCGGGAATGGCGGTGGCCGGGTAGCAGCCCAGAATCTTCACCTCTCCGGTAACCTCCTTAAGCTTATGGAGGGCCTCCTGCATCAAAGCGCTTTCCGTGCTGGCGATGACGTCGGCGTAAAAGGTTTCCGCCCAGATGAGTCCTTCGCGGTTTTCGATGCGGGGGCGGGATTCCAGCTTCACTATATTAATGTTTCTGCTGCTGAATACCTCCAGCACCTTTATCAGGGAGCCGGGACGGTTTTCCGTAGTGAAGGTCAGGGAGGTTTTGGCGGTAATGGCCGGGGGCACCATGATGGACTCCCTCATGATGACGATAAATCTGGTGATGTTCACCTTTTGATTGGCGATGCCGCCGCAGAGCTGGGTAAGACCGTACAATGGGGCCTCCTCTCCGCTCCCGATGGCCGCGATCTCCGGGGATTTCAGGCTGGCGACCAGCTCCATGGCCTCGGTGGTGGAGGTGGCATTTTTAATTTCGGCATGGGGGAGGTTTTCCAGAAGCCAGCGGGAGCATTGCTGAATGGGCTGGGGATGGGAGTAGACGGTTTTGATGCGGGAGAGATCCGTGGGAACCGCCATCAGAATGCCGTGGTTGATATGGTAAGTAAGCTCGCCGATAATATGCACCCTGGCGTTCTGGAGGAGATCGTAAACCTCGTTGATGCAGCCCGAGGAGGTGTTTTCAATAGGAAGCACGCCGCAGTCTGCCGCAGCGTTTTCCACATCGGAGATGATCTCCTGAAAGGAGGAGCAGCTCTTTTCCAAAAGCCGGGATTCCGCGGCCCGGAAGAATTTATGAGTGGCCAGATAGGAGTAGGATCCCTTAAGTCCCAGATAGGAGACCCGGATTTTTTTGGCGGCATTGCCATCGGCGGCATCCAGACTGTGGATATAGGAGAGCTGCCGGGTGCGGGAATCTGCAAAAATTTCCTGATATATCCTGGTAACCAGAGAGGGGGATACCCCTTTTTCTTCGGCGATTTTCAGAAGCTCAAGAAGGTGAGCGCTTTCTCTTTCCTGATTCTTTACCGGGGTGCCGTCCCGGTACTTTTCTGCGGCGATTTTAATAATGGCGCTGTTTCTTTTCCGGAGGAGATCCAGAATGGCGGTGTCAATGGCGTCTATTTCATTGCGGGCAGCGGCAATATCTGTCATGGCATGTTCCTTTAATTCTTTTAAGGTATGAGAGTTCTTCAGTATGAACCTCCGGCCTGTCATTATAGCAGTATCCGGGGGCCGGGCGGCGATTCCGGGAGGGGAATAAAAAAGGAGGGCCTTGTTTCCCTCCCTTAATTCTGATTTCCGTTATCTCAGGATTGCCGCCGGGATATTCCGGCTCTTTGCCTTAGAAGCCGTACTTCACGGTGTGAATGTAAAGAGTGCCCGGTCCTCTGAATTTGCAAACGAGACCCTCGCCGGAGGTGACGCTGGAAACAAAGCCCGAAGCCTTCTGCATGGTGTATTCCATGCCTTCATCCCAGGCCAGGAGGTGGCCGTTATCAACCACCAGCTCTTCGCCGGGGCCCAGATCAAAGCGGTGCGCGGCTCCCATGGAGGAGATAAAGGCAGTGCCGGTGCCGGAAAGCTTAATCAGGAAGAAACCTTCTTTGGAGGTAAAGCCTTTGATAAGTCCCTGCATCTTGGTGCCGACTTCTACGCCGGTGGTGCTGGCCATGTAGCCGCCCTTTTCCACCAGAAGGCTCTTCTGGGGGGTAACCTCAAGAGCCAGAATGGAGCCCGGGATGCCGGCGCCCACGGAGGCAGTGCCGGGGCCGCCGGAGGCGATGATGCTCTCTGTAAAAAAGCTTTCATTGGTGAGGAAGCTTCTTATCAGGCCGCCCACGATGCCGCCCTTGACGTTTCCCTTGAGCTCCAGTCCCTGGCTCATGGTGATCATGGCCCCGCGTTCGCAGTGAATTTCCTCTCCCATTTCCAGATGCACCTGCAGCATGGGGAAGGAGTCCTGATGGACGATTTCGTATTTCATGTACTACCTCGGATGTGGCATATAAATATATTAATGGTGACTGCCGGGAAAGACTGTCCCGCGGCGGTTTCATAACGTAAGACCGCCGGGGCAGTGCCTGACCTGCGCCCGGGATTATACCTGAATCCGGCGGCTGAATTTTCAGGGCAGGTCACTAAAGAAGCATAAAGTCGGAAAACCGGAGGAGGTAAAACAAGAAAGGGCGGCAGAGGAAGCGGAGAAGCTGGCGGAAAAGCGGGAACGGAAGAGATGGCGGACTTAAAACAGGGATCTGAAGGCGGAGGCTGGGTAAATGGCGAAAAGGGGATGCTTAAAATGAAAAACGGGACAGCGGTGGTCACTGTCCCGTCAAGGTATTGTCATAAACTCTCAATTTACGCCTTACCTTTAATTATTATGAAGAAAACCGTTCATAGCTTAGGAAACGATTTCATAAGTAATAATACCCCTTTTGCGGGAGATGATCTACAGAAATTTGAGTTTGCGTGATTAATCTTTCAAAATTGCCGGAAAGCGGACGCTTTTTGATCAAAATTGGTTAAAAAATGAGCAATTCTTAGGTTTTCCTGGTTAAAAATTGACCGCGGTTTTCTGATTTAGCGCCGTAATTGAGTTAACAGTATAAATAGTAGTCGCGAATTTAACGCTCTCGCAAGTTTTTGTGGGGACTATTTTTGTTAGGACGATTACGGGAGGCGCCGCACTGGCAAAAAAGGGGGG
>DFFT01000041.1:79134-85687 GCA_002372325.1 Succinivibrionaceae bacterium UBA3769
ACAAAAAAGGGGGGGGGGGATCCGGCAGGAGATGCGGCAAAAAATCCGAGTCAGAAAAAGGCCGGGCAAAAATGGTAGAATGAGGGCCGGCGTCCGGGGACAGCAACGCTCTCGAAGACAGACGCCTGAGATAATCACATGAGGGAGATGCGCAAATGGAGTTAACCTGGCATGATGTCATCGGTTCTGAAAAGAGCCAGCCGTATTTTGCGGAGGTGATGCGTTTTCAGAAGGAGAGAAGAAGGGAGGCTCAGGTTTTTCCGCCGGAGCGGGAGATCTTCAGCGCCTTCAGCAGCACCCCCTTCAGTCAGGTGAAAGTCGTTATTATCGGGCAGGATCCCTACCACGGCCCCGGACAGGCCAACGGGCTTTGCTTTTCGGTAAATCCCGGCATCCCGGTGCCGCCGTCCCTTAAGAACATTTACCTGGAGCTTCGGGAGGAGTACGGCCCGGAGTTTCAGATCCCCTCCCACGGCTGTCTCACCTTCTGGGCCCGGCAGGGGGTGTTTCTCCTCAATAATACCCTGACGGTGGAGCAGGGGCGCCCTAAGAGCCATTTCGGGAAGGGGTGGGAGATCTTCACCGATCATGTCATCGCCCGCATCAACGAGTGCACCGAGCACACGGTGTTCATGCTGTGGGGGAGTCCGGCGCAGTCCAAGTGCCGAACCGTGGATACCTCCCGGCATCTGGTGCTCAAGGCTCCCCATCCCAGCCCCCTGAGCGCCTACCGGGGCTTCTTCGGCTGCGGGCACTTCCGGGCCTGCAATGCCTACCTGGAATCCTGGGGCCGCGCGCCCATTGACTGGAGACTGCCTCCGGATCCCGCAGTTTGAAGCAGGGGAATCGGCAGGGGAATTAGCAGCGGAGTTTTCTGCTACCGGAAGACGCTTTCCTTTAGCAGTGCCAAAAACTGTCGAAAATTTGACATAAGCATGGTTCTTTTTTGCGAAATCCTCTTAAAATCCCTGTTAGGACAGACGGAGGATTTATGGACTTTGTGGGAAATATTTTAATTCTTGAAGAACGCCCCGAGCTTCGTCAGGAAATTGAAACCATTGTTAAGTTTCTGGGCTGCGAATGGCAGAGCGGCGAGGTGCCCGACTGCCTGAGCTATCTTGACAGCGACAACGTGGCGATTACCCTGGTGATTGCCGGAAACACCGGCAGCGTGACTCCGGCGGATCTTCTGAAAAATCACCCCCTGATCCCCTTTATCTTCACTCAGGCCCATGATGAAGCCGATCTCCCCCGGGAACCCAACATGATCGGGATTCTGGGGAAGGACGGCACCTACGAGGGCTTTCTCCAGCTCCTCCGGTTCTGCCAGTCCTTTAATTCCATGCACAAGAATCTTAAAAGAAGCGACAATGCCCAGCGGCTCATGAAGTTTCTGGTGGGGAAGGGGAAGGCCATTCAGGAGGTGCGGCATCTTATCGAGCAGGTGGCGCCCACCACGGCCAACGTGCTGATTCTGGGAGAATCCGGCACCGGGAAGGAGGTGGTGGCCCGGGCGGTGCACTCCCTGTCTGCCAGAAAAAACAAGCCCTTCGTGCCCATTAACTGCGGCGCCATTCCCGCGGAGCTTCTGGAAAGCGAGCTCTTCGGCCATGAGAAGGGCGCCTTTACCGGAGCCATTACCAACCGGGCCGGCCGTTTTGAACTGGCGGAGGGGGGCACCATTTTTCTGGACGAAATCGGCGACATGCCCCTCCAGATGCAGGTAAAGCTGCTCCGGGTGCTTCAGGAAAGAGTCTATGAAAGAGTGGGCAGCAACAAGCAAATAAAATGCGATGTCCGGGTTATTGCCGCCACCCACCGCAATCTGGAAAAGATGATCGCGGACGGCGAGTTCCGGGAGGATCTCTTTTACCGGCTCAATGTGTTCCCCATTAATACCCCGCCGCTCCGGGAAAGAACCGATGATATTCCGCTTCTTTTGCAGGAGCTTATTAAGCGCTATTTCGAGGAGCATAAGGTGGGGGTGCGGTTCACCCAGAGAGCCATGGAATCCCTGATGCAGCACGAGTGGTTCGGCAATGTGCGGGAGCTTTCCAATCTGGTGGAGCGCATGATTATCATGCATCCCGATGAGATTGTGGACGTGCAGGATCTGCCCCGGAAGTACCAGTACGGCCCGGAGGCTAAGAAACAGGATGAGATCAGCGAAAAGGACGCCCTTTTCGATCTCTTCAGCGATACCGCGGAGGAGCCGGATGAGGACAGCGGCGAGAGCTCCGGATCTGACGGGGCCGGGGCGGCTCATGACGATCTCAGCGCTCCCTTTGCCGGGGTTCTGCCGCCGGAGGGGGTGAATCTCAAGGACATGGTGAGCCAGATAGAAATCGACATGATAAAGCAGGCACTGGCCGCCACGGACGGAGTGGTGGCGCGGGCGGCGGAAATTCTCCAGATGCGGCGTACTACTCTGGTGGAAAAAATCAAAAAATACGGCATTTCCCAGACCGCTGAGTAATCGCTTTCATGTAATTTTCAGGATGATGGCAGACCGCAGGGTCAGATATTGCGATCCGGCAGAAAAAATACTCTGCCGGATTTTGTTTTCAGGCATTCTGATGGTACACTTACATTGCTTTTTTAATACTGCTGAGCTCATCCTGAATTCGGGGCAATTTTTTGCCTGAAGGCGGTTTTTTCAGGCAGCGTTTTTCCAAAAACGCTCCGGACGGTTTTTCAGTTCTTCATGACTCCGGCAGTTATCGGCATGCCTTAGATTCCCAGAGCTTTCTGACAGCAAGCAGTACCGCCGGCGACGGCATCGTTCAGACATTTCCAGGTTATTCCTGGGCATGCCGGGATTTTGTATTCTTAGAATAATAATTTGCTCTCTGAGCTTTAACCACAGGAAAGAAAACAAAGGCTTATGTATAAGGTATCATCGCTTATCAAACATTTAACGGGGTGTTTTTGCGCTGTTGTTCCCAGTGTCCTTGCTCTTTGCGTTACGGCCTGCGCCAGTACTCAGGAGCCTCTTACCACCGAGATTAAAACCGAGACTGTGGTAAGAAGCTCGGAGGTTTCCGCAGCCTACAAGCATGATTTCAAGCGCTATCAGGGGGAACGGCAGAAGTATCTTCGGGCTTTGGCCGCATACGAAAAGAAGGACTTTGACACCGTAAGACGCATTCATTCCGAGCTGGGGGATTATCCTCTTAACGTGTATTTGGAGTACCTCCTCCTGAAAAAGGATCGCGGCAATACCGCCAGAATCAAGAAGTTTATTACCTCCGGCGGTCATACCGGTCTGGCCCGTTATGTGCTGAACGACTATATGCATGCCTATGCCAATAATGGCAATTATGACGCCGTGCTGGAAATCTCTCCTGAAATGCCCGAGGGAACCAAGCTTCAGTGCCTGTGGCATCAGGCCCGCTATTATCACGGCAAGAAGCAGGAAGCCCTGAGCTTTATCAAAGCCGATTACGAGGCGGGGGAACCCTTTTCCAAGGAATGCTCCTCTCTTCTGGGCACTCTTAAGGCCGGCGGACTTCTGACCCGGGACATGGCTTTGGAAAGAATCCGGAGCACCTACTGGACCAAAAACGGCGGCAAGGTCTATCTTGATGCGGTGTCTCAGCTGGGCAAGAACGAGGCTGACAAGACCCTGGCCAAGACTCTTTCATCCTACTACGGCAAGCCCTCCAAGTATGCTGCCATCCCGGTAACCCAGAAGGAAGCCGCTTCTCTGGTGTTCGCAAGATATGCCAGAACAAGCCCGGAGGCCGCTCTGGCGGAAATGGGCAATTTCAAGAATCGCTATCATCCCACCGCAGCTCAGGAGCATACGGTGAACCAGGCTCTGGTGTATGCGCTCCTTTATAACAAGACCTCCGTTACAAGAAAGCTGATGGATGACCTTTTGGAAAGCGCCGGCAATGCGGCCATGCTGGAGCAGCGCATCCGCGTGGCCATCTGGGATCGGGATTATCGCTCCGTGCTGCGTTTCATTGACCGGCTCCCCGAAGACAATAAGCAGGCTGATAATTACCGCTACTGGAAGGCCCGGGCCCTGGAGGAAACCGGCAAAAAGGCCGAGGCTGATGCCATCTTCCGGAAGCTCGCCGGAGAAAGAAGCTTCTACGGCTTTTACACTGCTGACAAGCTGGGGCTTCCCTATGCCCTCAAGCCGGTTACCGCAGTGCCGGCTAATGAAAACCAGAAGGCTGCTCTTCTTAAGAAATATCCGGCCTATGCCAGATATATGGAGTTTTCCTTCCTGAATGATGCCCGGGGCATCCGCACCGAGTGGCGGGAAACCATGCACAATGCTTCTCTCGACGATGCCAGAACCATTGCCGCCACCGAGGCGGAAAGAGGCTTTACGGATCTCGCGGTCTGGGAATCCATCTACAAGAAGGACTGGGACGCTCTCAATGTGCGCTTCCCCCTCCCTTATCGCAAGATCTACGAGCAGGAATCCCGGAGAAGCGGCACGGATCTCAGCTACATGTATGCCATTACCAGACAGGAAAGCATGATGAATCCGCTGGCCAAGTCCCCGGTGGGCGCCCGGGGCCTCATGCAGTTCATGCCGGATACCGCCGCCATGGTCAGCAAGAAGTACGGCTATCCTTACGGCGGCAAGGACGAGCTTTTTAATCCGTCGGTTAATATCCGTCTGGGCGGCGCCTATCTCCATGATCTTCAGGAGAAGTTCGGCGGCAACCGCATCTTCGCCACTGCCGGCTATAATGCCGGTCCCGGCAGGGCCTACAAGTGGCAGAGCGGCGACGGCGTAAGGCGGGATGCGATTACCTACATCGAATCCATTCCCTTTAATGAAACCCGCAACTACGTGCAGAAGGTACTGATGTACAACGTTATTTATCAGCACCTTCTGGGAGCCCAGAAGCTGGAGCTTCTGACTCCTTCGGAGCATGACGCCCATTATTAGGCCGGGTATCCATGGCATGGAAAATCTGTGTCAACAATTAAATTTGTCTCACACTTTTTCCATGCTGCTACCGGTATGAATCATGTTAGAATAGAAAGAACCGGCTTCCGTTTATAATGCCTTCCGGGGTTTTGAGAACAATGTCTCAGCTTCCGGAACCGGCGGGGAAAGAGCGGATTGACCGGTTTTTTTGTTGTTATCCGCTAATGAGTGATAATTTAATATGGCAACAATCAAAGATGTTTCACGGCTGGCAAACGTTTCCATTTCAACAGTTTCCAGAGTTATTAACAAGTCTGCCAACGTGGCTCCCGAAAAGGAACAGGCGGTGCTCAAGGCCATGAAGGAGCTGAATTTTCAGCCCAACAGCTTTGCTCAGGCTCTGGTGAACAAGCGTTCCAACTGCATCGGCGTGCTGGTGGGAGATCTCTGCGGCGGTCCGTTTTTTGCCCAGATGATGCGCGGCATAGAGGATGTTATTCTGCCGGAAAAGAAGTACGTCATCGTAATGTCCGGCAACCACAATCACGATCGCGAGAAGGACTGCATTGAAGCTCTGATGCTGCGCCGCTGCGATGCCCTTATTATTCATTCCAAGGCGCTTTCGGATGACGAGCTTATTGAGTACAGCCAGTCCGGGATTCCCATGGTGTTTGTGAACCGTCTGGTAAGCTCTCTTGAGGATCGTTCCGTCTGGGTGGACATTACCGCCGGCATGGCAGATGCGGTGAGACACCTTATCGCCAACGGCCACCGGAAGATTGCCTATATCTGCTCCGATGACGCGGCCTTCGCCGATGAGAAGGATCGCATGGCCGGTTACAAAATGGCTCTTGAGGAGGCCGGCATCGAGTTTGATCCCAATATTGTCAGCGCGGCCTTCCCCGATGAAAACGGCGGCTACCGCGCGATCGAGTCTCTCCTGATGCGGGATGCCGGATTCACCGCCTTCGTGGCCTATAATGATGCCATGGCCATCGGAGCCATCTCCGCTCTGGCCGACAACAACATTACCGTGCCCGGTCAGGTCAGCGCGGTGGGCTATGATGACAATCCCATCAGCAACTACATTAAGCCGAAGCTCACCACGGTGCGCTATCCTATCGAAGAGGTGGGGAAGAGAGCTGCCACTCTGGCCTTGTCCCTGCTTTATGATCGCTCCGAGGAGTTTAACTGGAGATGGCCCCTTAAGTTCACTCCGGTGCTCATTGAGAAGGCCAGCGTGGCTCAGGCCAGACCCGAGGAGCCGGAAAAGAAGCCTAAGAAGGCGGCTAAAAAGCAGTCATAACAGGCTGGAAATTCCGGAGCGGATCTGGGAGAAGTGATCCCGGGGAATGATTCCCGGAAGATGATAATGAAAGGAACTGGAGTACCGGTTCCTTTTTTGTTGCGGCGTATGTGAGCGATGATGTGTCCCGGAAAATGGGGCCTCGCCTCTCTATGCCGCAGATATCTGAGGATAAGCCCTGAAGCGGACAAAAGACCCGGGCTTTAAGACGGCTCCGGGGTTTTCTTATGATGGGATGCCAGTAATTCCGCGCCGAACCGGGGCTCATAATAAAGGCGGGTCAAAACAGCGGAATGATCTTTTGCGGGGACGTCTCCGTCATAATACCTTTGTTCCGCACCCAATGACGA
>DFFT01000151.1 GCA_002372325.1 Succinivibrionaceae bacterium UBA3769
TCATTTCGCCGCCGTACCAGGTGTTAAGGATAACCTGTTCCTTGGTGGTTACATTGAATACCACTGCGGTTTCGGAATTGAGGCCCAGCTCCTTGTAGTTCTCAACCTTGGCCTTAGAAGCATTGTAAACAATGAAATCAGGCTCCTGCTCAAAATCAGCCTCGGTCTGAGGACGAATGAACATGTTGGTTACGAAATGAGCCTGCCAGGCTACCTCAACAATGAAGCGCACCTTCATGCGGGTGTCCTTGTTGGCGCCGCAGAAGCCGTCTACAACATAAAGCTTCTTGTTGGAAAGCTCCTTCTTGGCAAGATCTTTAACGGCATCCCAGGCTTCCTTGGTAGCGCGATGGTTGTCGTTAGGATATTCCGGGCTGGTCCACCAAACGGTATCATGGGAATTTTCATCATCAACGATGAACTTATCCTTAGGAGAACGGCCAGTGTAAACACCTGTCATTACGTTGATTGCGCCGAGTTCGGTTTCCTGACCTACATCAAAACCGGTAAGACCTTCCTTGGTTTCCTCATTGAAGAGAACCTCGTAGGAAGGATTGTAAAGAACCTCAGTTGCACCGGTGATGCCGTACTTTTCAAGTACCTTCTTATCAAATGCCATGGATGAATTATCTCCCATCTTTAACAGCAAAAAATTAAAAAAAGACCATGACAGATTGTAAGGGATCCTCATGCTTTAGTCTATTTATATATGGCAGGTTTATCCAAAAAAAGGTGACGCGCGGCACTCGCTGTGAAATCATGTTGTTCCAGTCCGAACGCCGGAACCTCAATGGCAGACATTAAAGATTACTCAGGCACTGATTTGATAAAAATTCCCGACAGAAACTACTTTATAACAGCTCCGTGTTATGGCAGAATCTGCATCGGAAAAGTCAGCGCCGCTGTCCGGGATGTCCCCGATTCCGGAAGTAATTCCGGCAGAGGCATTAAGAGAGATAACACCGAGGAAACAAGATATGGCAGACAATAACGCAGAACTCGCAGAAATCCTGAAGCTTCTCAAGGAACTTAAAAACGACATTACCGCAGTCAAGGCGATGCTCACCGATGGCGGCGACATCACCATGCAGCGCGACGCGGATGGCAATTTCGTATCCTACAAGCTGAAGCCCCATGTTAACGACAACGGGGTAAACGGCGAGGATGAGCCCCACGGCGTATAGTTCTCAAAGCCAGCTATAATGAAAAAGGGGCGGGAAGGTTTCCCGCTTCTTTTTTTTCCGCCGGGGACTTGATTATCCGGCATAGTTCCGGGGATTTTCCGGCATTCTTCTCTTTAACCACCGAGCCTAACCAAATGATTACCATTACCGAAAAAGCGGAAGAATATTTCCGCGTTCTGCTCAAAAAGCAGCCTCCCGAAACGGGCATTCGGGTTTTCGTGTCAAACCCCGGAACTCCCGGGGTGGAATGCGGCATACTGTACTGTCCCAAAAAATCCATCTCCTTTCAGGATGATGTTTTTGAACGTTCCGGCTTTAAGCTTGTAGTAGATCGCATGAGCCAGCCGTATCTGGAGGAAGCGATTATCGATTACGAGGCAGATGAAAAGGGACATGGCACTCTGACCTTCAAGGCCCCGAAGCTGAAGACCATGAATGTTCCCGAGGACGCGCCCCTCAGGGACAAGCTGGAGGATTATATGCGTAAAACCATAAATCCTTCTCTGGCTGACCACGGCGGCTCCGCCGTAATTACGGATGTTACCCCCGATGGCGTAGTCAGTGTCGTATTCTCAGGCGGCTGCAAGGGCTGTTCCATGGCAAATATGACCCTGAAGGACGGCATTGAAGCCAATCTGAAGCAGGCCTTTCCCGGAATGGTTAAGGAAGTGGTGGATGCCACGAAGCACGAGGTAACTGAAAGAACCTACACTCTGGCAAAATAGCAGGAGCCCTCAGAGCAGGCTAAAGCTGCTCCCGCCCATGAAAAAGCCCCGAAACCGGGGCCTTTTTAATTTCATCTGTAAACGAAGAACACGTCCTTCACATTGCAGCTTTCCCGTCACTCATCCTTCATGCGCCGCGCCAGCAATGTGGCTGTGGCATCCTTGGCGGATTTCCCGTTAAAGAGCACATGATATATTTCCTCGCAGATGGGCATATCCACCTTGAGCTTCTGGGAAAGGGCATGCACCTCCTTGGTGTTATACCAGCCCTCTACCGCCTGACCGATGGTCTTCATAGCCTCTTCCGGGGAAACGCCCTGCCCCAGAGCCAGCCCGAACCTGCGGTTACGGGACTGATTGTCAGTGCAGGTAAGCACCAGATCCCCCAGTCCGGCCATGCCCATAAAGGTCACCGGTTTGGCTCCCATGGCCACGCCCAGACGCTGCATTTCCACGAGACCTCTGGTAATAAGAGCGGTTCTGGCATTGGCTCCAAAGCCCAGACCGTCAGAGAGTCCGGTACCGATGGCAATGACGTTCTTAACCGTACCGCCGATCTGCACTCCGATAAAATCCGGATTGGGATAAACCCGGAAATTCTTGCTGGAATGAATGATTTCGGAAAACTCTCTTATGAAGGCATCATTATTGCCGGATACCGCGATAGCCGTGGGAAGCCCTGTGGCCAGCTCCCGGGCAAAGGTGGGGCCGGAGATCACGGCAAAGGGAATGCCGCTGCCGAGAATCTCCTCGGCAACATCGCTGAGCAGTCTCCCGGTGCCGCTTTCCAGTCCTTTGGTGGCCCAGACTAGCTTGTGGCGCGAAGTCATAAAGGGCTTCAGATTCCTGAGCACCTCGCCGAAGGCTTTACTGGGGACAGCCAGGAGAATAATGTCCGAACCGGACATGGCTTCCTCGAGATTGCCGGTAACATCCAGAGTCTCCGGAAAGGTGATCCCCGGTAAAAAAACGCTGTTGGCGCGGGATTCTCGCATGTCGCGAACGCAATCCTCATCCCGGGACCAGAGCAGCACTCTTTTACCGTTTCTCGTTAAAGATACAGCAAGGGCGGTTCCATAGGATCCCGCCCCAATTATTGACACTGCATACTTCATGTCAGATATTACTTTTCTTCAGCCGGAGCCTGGGCCTGCTGAGCCTGCTGCTGCAATCTCTGAGCGTAAATGGCATCAAAATTGATCGGAGCCAGATTAAGAGGAGGGAAGCTGGCTCTGTTGCTGAGATCGGAAACAAGCTCCCGGGCATAAGGGAAAAGAATGCCGGGGATGAAGGCATTAAGCATATGGTTAAGCTGATTTTCCGGGAAGTTCTCAATGTGGAAAATGCCGGCCTGATTTACCTCAGCCAGAAAAGCGGTGTCTTCTCCGATGGCAACAGTGGCGGTAATGCGCAGCACTACTTCATATACATGGTTCGGTTCGTCAATGGATTTGTGCTTGACGTCAATATCGAGCTTGGTCTCAGGCTTCCATTCCTTTCTGAAAATATCCGGGGTGTTCGGAGTCTCCAGGGAGAGATCCTTGACATAGAGTCTGATGATGTCAAAAGCCGGATTCTTAGCCCCGGTGTCATTTACATTGCTGTTATTTTCAGCCATTATTTTTTCCTAAATCTTACTTACAAAACTACGCTTGAAAAACAAAACTTATCATTTGCTGCCTGTGGCAGTGGGAAGTCCGCTGCCGTTCCAGTCAAGAATACCACCGTCCAGCAGAAATGTATTTTTAAAACCGTTCTTTTTAAGAACTTTCGCACAATTATAGGCTTCGGTGTCGCCGTAGGTCTTGCCCACTATCACCACGCCGGCATTGCGGTACTTTTCGATAAGGGAGAAGTTCTGCTTCTCGATTTCGGAAACGGTAACTGAAACAGATCCCGGAATATGTCCCTTCTTATAGTCATCGCTGCTTCTGATATCAACAATGCCCACTCCCTGACTGTTCATCAGGAAGGCCATCTTATTGTGATCCACCGATTTAATGCCGTCTATCATAATGTTTATCTGAAGCCAGATTAGGTATCCGAAGCCCATCACCCAGATTATGGTCATCAGAAAATGATTGGTAGCAAAGTTCATAAGCTCCGTTCCGAAGGAAAGAGCTTCAGCTGTTTCATTCATAATTATTGTCCTGCCTCAAAATACCCCGGCATGATAACATACCGGGACGTACTATTCAAAACAGGATCGTAACAGGATAAAAGTTCGCAAAAACACCTCCTCTGTTCTCTAGCTGCGGAAAGCTTCAAAACCCCGGCATCACCTTCTGACTATTCGGGAATCATCTCTGAGTGTTCCCGTCGCACAATTATTTTTACGAATCTGACAGTATCAGAAGTATCTGTTGTGAGTCTATCTAATGGAAATATGTTAAAAGTTTGATCTCCTTCAAGAAAAATCACCCGCAAAATCCATCACATGAACAATTGTGACAGTATTATTTAACATAACAAGTGACAGATTCAAAAAGGAGTTCTTTTAAGCAGCAAACAAAGATGCCTGAGACACTGCGATGACTTCTGCCGGGAATTGGCTCCCGCCTTCAAGGTCAGTGTCCGAAAAACCGGCTTTCCTGAATGAGCTCCTGCTTCCCGGTTTTTGAGTTTTACAGAATTTGTATGTTTCTCTCAAACATACTTTTTGGACATGTTTCTCTTGAAGCATGTCCTTTTTTTATCCACCTGTCCCCTGCCGCAAATTATGCGGAAATTCTTCTGCTTTTGCCCAAAAGTATTGTTTTTATACTAATACCTCTTCAAACATCGGTCGTCACACTCTTCTAAGCAAAAATATCATTTTTCTCAAAACGCCCAAAATCAGGCACTTTAAGAAATTTTAAGCTACTTTTGTGATTAATCGCAAAAAAAAAAAGAAGTTCTAAAGACAATAACAAGACGCATCGCTAAGTGGTCATAAGGGATGTTCATATAGTCAGAACATCAGAACTTCAAAGCAACGAACCACGAGGAAAATAAAATGGCTCTTTACGTAAACACCAACGCCTCATCCCTGAATGCCCAGCGCATGATGGCCAACTCCACCAACGCTCTTGACACCTCCTACAAGCGTCTGGCTTCCGGTCTCCGTATCAACAGCGCCAAGGATGATGCCGCCGGCCTTCAGATCTCCGACCGTCTTACTTCCCAGATCAACGGCCTTAATCAGGGTAATCGCAACGCTCAGGATGGTATCTCTTTTGCTCAGACTGCTGAAGGCGCCATGGATGAAATGACCAACATGTATCAGCGTATCCGCACTCTGGCACTTCAGTCTGCCAACGGCACCAATTCAAAAGCTGACCGTCTGTCAATGCAGCAGGAAGTTAATGAGTTATGCGAAGAAATTGACCGAATCAGTACAGACACCACATTTGGGGGAAAAAGCTTTGGCGCCATCCTCAACGCAGGTTCTGTTTCGTTTCAGGTAGGTGCTGATGACAACCAAACGATTGATTTGGATACCTCGACGTTGACTTATATGGATGGTAACGAACTTAAAACAGGAACCGTGGATGATTGGTCAGTAACTACATTAGCAACAACTCTTGAGGCTGAAGACGTTATGGGAACAGATCCAGATACGGATGGAGCAGAAGATTATGCTTTCAATATTACAGATCAAGGTAAAGCTCAAGCTGTACTTGGATGCATTGACAAGTTTATTGCGGCCGTAGACAGCAAGCGAGCTGAGTATGGTGCCGTGCAGAACCGCCTCGAATCCACCATCAGAAACCAGAGTAATGTAGCTGAGAATGTTTCCGCTGCCAGAAGCCGTATCCGCGACACCGACTTCGCTTCCGAGACTGCAGCCATGACCCAGCAGAACATTATCCAGCAGGCCTCCCAGTCCATTCTGAGTCAGGCCAACCAGAGACCGCAGGTAGCTTTGAGCCTTCTCGGTTAATACGCAGGTCTGATGTTCCTAAACCAGGAAGAGAGAGGAGGGATAACATTCCGACGCCCGCCTCTCTGTTCTGTAACAAGTTTGTATGTTTTCCTCTCAAAACATACTTTTTGGACATGTTTCTTTTGAAGCATGTCCCTTTTTTTTGGATTGTCGTTCATCTTCATCATCGGCGATCTTCGCCACTAATTCTGAATCCGTTCCGGAACAATTCTGTTTCCTTGCTTTTTACGCTTTGCCTCTCCTTCCATAAAGACAGCATCCCACACCTCCACTCCTCCCTTTTCCCTGCCGCCATTCATCGCCCGCAATATCCCACCCACCTGCGTAACAGCCCCGGTTTTGGTGTAAAATACCTGCTGGAAAAAGGTGCTCATGCACCGTCACTATCAGGAAGGAACAAAAATGGCAAAGAAACCTTTTGCACTCATAATCATGGACGGCTGGGGCGACAATCCGGTCAAGGAATTTAACGCTGTGGCAAATGCCAATACCCCGAATCTGGATGCTCTGGCTCAGAACTATGCCAGCACCGACATTCAGGCTTCAGGCATTGATGTCGGCCTTCCTGACGGTCAGATGGGCAACTCCGAGGTAGGTCATACCAATATCGGCGCCGGCCGCATTGTTTATCAGGATCTCACCAAGATCGCCAAGTCCATCAGCGATGGTGATTTCTTCACCAACAAGGCCTTTAACGAAGCCATTGACGCCACCCTGGCCAAGGACGGCGCCGTTCATGTAATGGGACTCATGTCTCCGGGCGGCGTGCACAGCCATGAGGATCAGATCAAGGCTGCCTTTAAGCTCTTGGCTCAGAAGGGCGTAAAGAAGGTCTATTTCCACGCCTTCACCGACGGCCGCGATGTGCCGCCCAGAAGCGCTCAAAGCTCCATTGACGGCTTTGAGGCCCTGTTCAAGGAACTGGGTGTGGGCCGTTTTGCCTCCATGGTAGGCCGCTACTATGCCATGGACAGAGACAACCGCTGGGATCGCGTTGAGCAGGCTTACGATCTCCTTACGCAGGCTGTTTCCGGTTTTGCGCCGTTTGCCTCCGCCACTGATGCTCTCAATGCCGCTTATGCCCGCGACGAAAACGATGAGTTCATCAAGGCCTCTGTTATCGGCGAGCCCGTGAAGATGAACGACGGCGATACCCTGCTTTTCATGAACTTCCGCGCCGACCGCGCCCGTCAGATTTCCCGCGCCTTCGCCAACGACGATTTCACCGGCTTTGAACGCAAGGTTCGTCCGGCCCTGAACTTCGTAATGCTGACCGAATATGCCACTGACATCCATGCCGCCTGTGCCTATCCTCCCGAGGATCTGGTTAACACCCTGGGCGAATGGCTCTCCAAGCACGGCAAGACCCAGCTCAGAATCTCCGAGACCGAGAAGTACGCCCACGTTACCTTCTTCTTCAACGGCGGCGTGGAAACCGTGTTCCCGGGAGAAGACCGCATTCTGGTGCAAAGCCCCAAGGTAGCCACCTACGACCTGCAGCCTGAGATGAGCTCCGAGGAGCTTACCGACAAGCTCTGCGCCGCTATCGAAAGCGCCAAGTACGATGTTATTATCTGCAACTATCCTAACGGCGACATGGTTGGTCACACCGGTGTTTACGAAGCCGCTGTCAAGGCCTGCGAGGCCGTGGATCACTGCATCGGCCGCGTTATCGAGTCCTTAAAGAAGGTAGGCGGCGAATGCCTTATTACCGCTGACCACGGCAATGCCGAACGCATGAAGGATCTGGAAACCGGCGTAGCCTACACCGCTCACACCAATCTTCCGGTACCTTTAATTTACTTTGGCAGAAAGGCCGTGGCTGTGGAGGGCGGCAGACTGTCAGATCTGGCTCCTACCATCCTCTCCCTGACCGGCATGGAAATCCCGGCTGAAATGACCGGAAAGCCGCTCTTTAAGCTGGTATGACTTCTGACTTGAGCGCCGTTAAGAGCAGACGTAATCAAACGGCTTAACAAAAGCCCATAAAGCGCCTCCGTTTAGAAGGCGCTTTTTTATCATCCCCGTTGCTCCCTCCCGGCCCTGTTGCTCTCCCTGCTCCGCAATTCTGTATCGCAAACCCGGCATCGCAGACCTACTCCGCAAAATGGATATAAAATTTACCGCACTTATGGATCTGGTTTTAAATATGGTTTATATTTTACGGGGCGGTCTCTGTTTCAGACGGCGGAGACCTGTTGATATCTTTAGGAAAACAGGAATATGCGATTAACAGTTTTCCATAACCATGCTCCGGAAGCGTTATGGGAAAAAAGTCTTAACAAGCTCATCACACCGCTTGCTTATCAAGAACTAAAAAAGATGGGAGATGTGCACCTGGCCGTATTCAATGACGGTGTCGTGGGCATTTCAGTATCCAAAAACGATAACATTGTCTACCTCAAGGTTCGGGATATTACCAGAAGAAGAGGCGTTGGCAAATACCTTATTGAAGAAACCTGCGCTTACATTATCGAAAGCGGCTTTGATGCGGTTTCCTTCGACATCAAGTCTGTTCCGGTAAATGAACAGGACGGCATGATTTACTTCCTGGAAATGCAGGGATTCATCCAGTCCCCCGAAGATCCGTTGGTGTTTATCTACCGTGAAGATTTTGATGACGATGACTCGGACAACGATTAGTTCGTCATTCGCTTCATTATTACCGTCCTGAGTAATTAAGGTTAACATAGAATTGAAAAAGGGAGTTCCATGACTCCCTTTTTCAGCTATGCCGGTTCCGGGTATTCGTCCCGGGTCAGTTTATTCAGCTTCCTTCTGATCCTTCTCCTTGCCGAATACCAGTTCATACAAAGTATTGGACTTTCTGTTCAGCTGATGCAAGGAATTGATTCTGCGGATAGTTCTGGAGGAGCTCCTGATAAGAAGGGTTTCCGTGCGGGCCAGAGAACCATTAAGAGTCACCCCCGAAACCAGATTTCCGTCGGTGATGCCGGTGATGGAAATTATGGAGCTGTCATTGTGCGCCATGTCCTCAATGCGCAGCACCGTGCCGGGTTCAATCCCCATCTCACGGCAGCGTCTTGCTTCCTCCTGGCCCTTGGCAACATTTTCCGGAGTTGCTCCCTTGGCCACATCCCGAGGCAGCAGACGGGCATTCATATCCCCGTCCAGCGCTCTTACCGCTGCCGCGCTTATCACTCCCTCCGGAGCTCCGCCAATGCAGTACAGAAAATCAATATCGTTATCAGGCATGCAGGTAAGAATGGAAGCAGCCACGTCGCCGTCCGGGAAGGCATAGACCTTAAGTCCCATCTCGTGCATCATTTTAATAACCGCTTCATGACGCGGCTTGGCCAGAGTCACACAGGTGAGTTCGCTGTAGGGCTTTCCCAGAGCCTTTGATATGCTGGCGATGTTTTCCGGAAGAGGACGCTCTAAGTCAATGGCGCCCTTGGCTCCGGCCCCTACCATCAGCTTCTCCATATACATATCAGGAGCCTTCAGAAAACCGCCCTTATCGCAGGCTGCCAGCACCGCCACCGCATTTGCCTGTCCCAGAGCCGTCATTCTGGTGCCGTCTATGGGATCCACCGCAATGTCAATGCCGTCCCCGCCTTCGCCTACCGCTTCGCCGATATAGAGCATGGGGGCTTCATCGATTTCACCTTCTCCGATTACAATTTCCCCGCTCATCTTAATGCCGTTCAGCATATAGCGCATGGCATGCACTGCGGCATCATCGGCGGCATTCTTATCCCCCCTTCCCAGCCAGTGATAGCTGGCCAGAGCAGCTGCCTCGGTTACCCGGCAGAACTCCAAGGACATTTCACGTTTCATAACAGTTCCTGACTATGCTTCAAAATCCCCAAACGGATACTGAAATTTTAATTTGTGCTGGTGTTTTTTGCAAAACAAAACGCCGAAAACCGCGGAATGACTTCCGGCAGTGTTTCGGCGTCAAGGGAAGTAACGACAATCAATAAGTAAAACCTGGCGGCGTCATTTACACCACATTCACCCCTTGCTTTACTCCCCGGCCACGGTCATGCGATCAATCAGCACCGAACCTGTTCTGAAACGCAGTCTTTCGTCTGCGTCATCGGCAATGCCCCGGATTCCCTGATACATGCTTTTGAGATTCCCGGCAATGGTTATTCCGGAAACCGGATATTGAATAAGGCCGTTTTCCACCCAAAAGCCGGTAACCCCGAAGGAAAGATCGCCGTTCATGTGGTTAATGCCCTGACCCATAGTGCTGACTACCACGAGCCCCCGATCCATATAGCTTAAGAGATCCTTGAAGCTGTTCTTCCGGCCTCTTTCATCCTTTAACGTCACAATTCCCAGAGCCCCTCCGGCATGGCCGTTGGTTTTTTCCCCCATCTTCCGGGCACTGATGCAGGAATGGAGATAATCTACAGCCACGCCGTTTTTGAAGAGATCACACTTTCTGGTAGCCACCCCCTCGCCATCGCAGTACTGCGCCGAAATATGTCCTTTTACCCGGGGATCAGAGCTCATGGTCAGCCATTCCGGAAACACCTGACTCCCGCGGCAGTCCTGCAGAAACGAACACTTGTAATACTGACTCATGCCGAATATCGCCCCTACGGCCGGAGATATAATTTCCGGAGCGGCATCATAACGGAAGATCACGGGATAAGAGCCTGTGGGAATTCTTCTGGGATTTATGCTTTCAATGGCCTCTGTTACCGCCTCCCGGGCCATTCTCTCGTCAGAATAGAGAAGACGGCTGTCCACCGAACTGGTGCCGGAACCGCCGCTCTGTCTTCCGGTGCTGTCATCGGCCATAACCCATATCCCTTTGGTGAAATAGGAATTGGCTTCGCTGCACATAAATCCCGCAGAATTCAGCATTACGCTCATGCCATAATGGTTGGACACCGAGGCTCCCCGGGAATCGGTGATCCGGGGATCCCGGGACATAGTCAATCCCTCCAGCCGCACCGCTTCCCTGATGCAGGCATCGGGATCCGGCTCCTCGGGATGCAAAAGATCAAAATCCACCGCTTCCGTGGCAAATTCATCCTTGTCAGGCAGCCCCGCCGAAGGATCCGGCATGGTAGTCCCGGCAATAGACAATGCCGCCCGCACAGTCTCCCTGATGGCATCCTCGCTGAGATCGGCCGTGCGGGCCTGCCCCCGCTGCTGATTTTTGAGCACGCTGACAGAAAGGGAACGGCTCTTGTTGAAATCGATGTTTTCCAGTTCTCCGTGCCGGCATGACACATCAAGACCGGTACTTTTGTTCAGTACGATCACGGACTCATCAGCTCCTTCCTTCCGGGCAAAATCCACCGCCATCTCAGCAATCTTTTCCAGTTCTTTTTTTTCTGCCAAAATCCGTTCTTTCATGGTAAAACCTTCCTGTATCGTTAACGCGTCTGATAGAATACACTAAAATCAAATCAGGATATTGACCCATGCATCAAGATTACAACAATTTCGCCCAAGAAAACGAAGAGGATGACGGCTGGGTATCCCGGAGTTCCCGCAAAAGACACTCCAGAAGCCTCCGGGAAATCGGGAAACAGGTAGTCGCCCTGGCGGAATCCGAATTAGAAAAAATTCCCTTCGGCGATCATGACAGTCTCCGGGAAGCCTGCTTTACTGCCAGAAAAATGAAGCCCTGCTCGGAAGAGCTCCGCCGGGAGTATCTCCATATCGAAGCCCTGATGCGGGTGCTGGACGATGATGAAGTGTCCGCCATCAGCGCCGCTCTGGAGGCCGTAAAAAGCAAATGCGTCGCCGGGAATGCCGCCTTTCATAAGCTTGAGGAGCTCCGGGAGCGTCTTATCAGAGAAGGCATGCCGGAAATAAACAGGCTTATCGGCGAGCATCCGGAATACGACCGTCAGAAGCTCCGCTCTCTCACCGACAAAGCCAGAAAGGAACTGGAGTCTCCCGATGGCGATCGGCGTTTCTACCGGGAACTTTTTAAATACCTGAGAGACCAGGGCTCCGCATGATTACACAGTAACGCTCAGACGCGATTTTTTACCCTTAAATCACCCCCACAGGAGTTTCGTATGATGAAAAAGGCTTCAGTCCTGACCGGACTCTTTCTCTGTCTTTCCGCTTTTGCCGGCACAGCCGCTGCCGCCGATGTTTACATTGACGTCAGAAGTCCGCAGGAATATGAGGATTACCATATCGACGGCACTATCAATATCGTGCATACAGATATCGTAGCCGGAGTGCAAAAGCAGAATATCTCAAAGGATGACAGCATTTTTGTATTCTGCCGGAGCGGCAAAAGAGCAGGAGCCGCCAAGGCAGCCCTTAACGAAGCCGGCTACAGCAAGGTTGAAAATCTCGGCGGTGTTCTGGATGCGGTAAGGTATATCAACGCTCACAAGTAAAGTTCTTGCCCGCCCCAGAAAATGAAAAACCGGATTCCTCCGGTTTTTTTATTTCAGAAAAGCAAGCACCAAAGCGCTCCTGCAGGCTGTCAGAGCGCTCTTAAATCAGCTCCTCGTGCCGCCCACGGTAATTTTATCAAGTCTGACCGTGGGCATTCCAATTCCCACCCGCACAGACTGACCTTCCTTGCCGCACATGCCGACGCCATGATCAAAGGCCAGATCATTTCCTACCATGGAAACCTGCTTAAGAGCATCAATGCAGTTTCCGGTAAGAGTAGCCCCCTTGATGGGATAAAGCACCTGCCCCTTTTCGATCACATAGGCCTCGCTCATGGAAAAGGTGAATTTGCCGGTGGCGGGATCTACCTGTCCGCCCGCGAAATTCACGGCATATATGCCGTGATCCGCACTCCTGATTATCTCCGCGGGATCTGTGTTTCCGGGAGCCAGATAGGTGTTGGTCATCCGGGGAATCGGACAGCAGTCGTAATCCATGCGGCGCCCGTTTCCGGTGGGCTTTGCCCCCATAAGCATGGCATTGCATTTATCATACATATACCCCCTGAGAATGCCGTTCTCAATCAGCACATTCTCCTGAGCAGGAGTGCCCTCATTGTCCACATTAAAGGATCCGGTGCCGTTTTTGACAATGCCGGAATCAATAACTGTACACAGAGGAGACGCCACCTCGGCGCCGATTTTATCCCGGAACACCGAGGTATTCTTTCTCACGCCATCAGCTTCAAGACCGTGTCCCACCGCTTCATGGAAAAGCACCGCCGGCCAGCCGCCAGCCAGAATAACTGTAAGTTCCCCGGCCGCCGCCGGTTTGGCCCGGAGGTTAACCAGAGCGTTTCTGACGGCATCTCGGGCAATGGCCAGATAGCGTTTCTCCATGGCCGATGATTCCTGAGCAGGGGAAATTCCGGCAATGTGATCCATGGAGATTACCGGAACCTCTTCCATGAAAAAGCCGAGATCGGACATCCTGCCTGAGGAACTGTGGCCATTCTCCCTGATGCCATTTTCCTCAACGATCACCGAGCAGCTGAGATGCACCCGGGGAGCGATATCCGCAGCCAAAGTGCCGTCAGTATTGGCCACCAGGAATTCTCTGTCAGAGGAGGTCAGAGTAGCCATAACCTGTACCACCCGGGGATCCAGGGATCTCGCAAAGTCATCCATTTCCCGCAGCATGCCGACCTTAAGATCCCGGGACAGGGATCCTATGGGATCCCAAGAATCCTTAATAAGCACCGGGTAGCCCCGGGTAAAATCAATTTTAGCCTCCCCGGATCCGGCCTGCTTTGAAACGCTCCGGGCTGCGCGAACCGTCTGATGCAATGCCCTTTCATTAATTTCATCTGAATAGGCCAGAGCAGTTTTTTCTCCGGAAACTGCTCTGACGCCAAACCCCTGATCTATGGAAAATCTGCCGCTTTTAACCGCTCTGTCATCCAAAGACCATGATTCGCTGACTCTTTTCTGAAAATAGATATCCCCGAAATCAATTTTGGCGCTGTTGAGACGGCCCAGCATTTTTTCAATATAGGAAATATCAATATTGTTTGCCTTAAGCAAATGATCCTCTACCTGAGAGATCAGTTCCTGTGAGGTTTCGTAGGACATATTCAGGGTACTCCAAAAAAGCTTTTTACGCCTGTCAGAATATGCAGAAAACGCCGGCAGAGCAAATAATTTTACCGTTTTTTGCAAAACAGGGCTGATTTAAAAGGAAAAAACGACGTCTGAGAACAGATGGTCATACCATTTTTTCCCCGGTAATAATCCCCCAGGGCTCCCGGGATTCCCCGGTCATTTCCCGCGCTGCCACGGTTATCCCCAGAGCTGCAGCCACCATGCTGATAAATTCCTGCCCGGAGCCTCTGAAAAGCTTCATATGTTCGGCATCCCCCAGCAAAACCTGCTGATAACCGGGATGAGCCGCCCTTCTCCGGAAAAGCTCCCGGGCAATATCCCCGAGAATCATGTCCGTATTCGGCACCGAACCTCGCCCCCGGCATTGGGGACATTCCTGACTGTGCTCTGCGAGCTGGCTCTTCCGGACTCTCATCCGGGAAATTTCCAGGAGGCCCAGCTCTGAAAACTCAGTAACCCGGGACACCAGAGGATCGCTTTTCAGGCCGTCCCTGAGGAGGCGCAGTATCTCCATCCTCCGGGAAGGGGATCTCATATTCAGAAAATCAACCGCAATAATGCCCCCAAGTCCCCGAAGCCGGATCTGAACCGGAAGCGCCAAGGCGGCCTCCCGGTTTACCAGAAAGGCCTTTTCCTCATCTGAGGAACCGGTAACCTGACTTCCGGAATTCACATCCACCGCCGTGAGAGCCTCGGCCTCGTCAAAAATCAGTTCGCCGCCGGAGGGGAGCCGGCACTGGCGCTGAAAGGACTGCCGAATCTCCGCCGCAAATCCGTAATGATCAAACAGAAGTTCCCGGTTATCCTCCCCGAACAGCCTTAGTTCCGGCCTGAGTTCATCTGAAAAATAACGGTCAAGAATATCTGACGTAGCAGAGAAAGCCTGGGATCCGGACACGATAATCGCATCAAAGCTGCTGTCTCGTATCAGACACTCAATAGGGCCGGGAGCCTCATAAAGACACCGGATTTTTTTATCATTCCGGAAGCTTTCCCGGACATTAAGCCACACTCCGTACAGACGATCCGCTTCTTTCCTGAGGGTTTTCTCCAAAAGCCCCTCCGGAATTTCCTGCGTCATGGTACGTACGGTAAAATGCCCCAGAGACTTATGCACATGGTTATCCACCACCCGGTAAGCAGTTTCTGTGATTAAGTTCCGGTGTTCTCCGGTAATTCTCGGGGAGATGCGGTTTTCACGGCTCCCAGGACGCAACACAAGATAGCGCCCCGTAATCACGGGATCCGAAGACAGGCGCGCCCCCTTTGATCCCAGTCGTTCTCTCTCCGCCAGCGCCGGAATGACGTTTCCCGGCATTACCTGAGGGGGAAAACCGTTTTTTCCGGGCTCAAGATAAGCCGCCCGGATATCTCCGATATCCAGAAAGGCGGCAAGACCGGGAATCACCCGGGTGATTTTTCCCGCATAAACAGAGCCCCGGCGGGGGCCCTCGCCGGAACAGGAAAGGTCTCCGGAAAAGCCGGAAGATATATAAAACTCAGAGAGAACGCCGTCCTCGGTAACCCCGGCCCTGAGAGATCCCGGAATATCCTCTATGAAAAGCTGTCTCATTATCCGGCCCGCCCCGCAGGATAGATGCCGAAGAGAGCCAAAGCTGCCGTAACCTCGTCCCGGGGGAGCCCGATGATATTGCTGAGACTGCCCTCATACTCCCGCACATATTTGCGGCCCAGGCCCTGAATGGCATACCCACCGGCTTTGTCGCAGGGTTCTCCGGTATTCCAGTACCAGGCCATTTCATCAGACGAAAGCTGATGAAAACGCACCAGACTTACTGCGGCCTCCGTATGGGAATCCTCTCCCCGGAGCACGGTAAAGCCTGTAATCACCCGGTGCTCTCTTCCGCTTAATCTGGTCATAATTCTGAAAAAGTCCTCCCGGGAGGCCGGCTTTCCGATAATATCCCCCGCAAAATCCAGCGCGGTATCCGCGGCCAGAACAGTGGGAAGAGGAGAAGGGGATGGGGAGGATGAAGCAAGAGCAGCGGAATTACCGGCAGACAAGGTTTTCGCTACCGCCCGGGCCTTTTCCAGTGAAAGGCGTTTTACATAATCTCCGGGACTTTCTCCGGGGCGCCGGGATTCGTCGATTTCCGGCCGCGCTACGCGAAATGAAAAACCGAGTTCCGTAAGAATGTCACGTCTTCTGGGCGAACCCGAAGCCAGAATAAGATCATAAGTCATAGAGTTCCAGCGAGCTTTTCGGAATTACCGCTTCATAAACAAGAGTAAGAATCAGATACACCAGAGGCCAGAAGAGCATGGTGGAGAGACATGACCAGAAGACATGATAGTCTGCGGTAACCACTCCGAAGATATGCTCAACCCAGAACAGCAGAAACTGCCCCAGACAGTTTACCGATCCTACCACCAGAGTTTTCTGGATCAGGGAATAATACCGGATATTCCGGAACTGGCAGGCCACAATCCAGGACATAAAGGCATAGGCGGCAGCATGTATTCCCAGAGTGGATCCCAGCATCAAGTCAAACAGAAGTCCGGTAAGCCAGCCGATGCCAACATTGACCTTTTCCGGAACCGCAATCACCCAGTAAAGGAGCACGCAGACCACGTAATTCGGGGAGATAATATCCGCAGCCGCCGGAAGCTTGATAAGAGACAGCAAAAGCCCCAGGAGCAAGGATCCCCAGATCACAAAGAAGGCTCCGGTATTTCTGATATTCATGGCTGTCCTCCGGCATTTTCCGGTTTTTGCGCGCCGTCAGCGTTATCGCGCCGGCCCTCGCCGGCCCCGTCCGCCGCCGGCGTAAGCCCCCCGTAAATATCCTCTCTTTCGGATTCCGGCACCCATAACAAAAACATATGTCTCAGCCGATCCAGATATACCGTGGGCTGCGCCTTGATTTCAGCAAACTGCAGGCCTTCCCGGCGATCAAAGGCGGACACCCGGGCCACCGGATACCCCCGGGGAAATTTGCCCCCCAGTCCGGAGGTAACCAGAAGATCCCCTTCTCTGATATCCACATTGCGGGGCATGTTGACAATGCTGAGTTCATTCACCACCCCGGTGCCCGAGGCAATGGCCCGAATGCCGTTTCTCAGCACTACCACCGGAATGGCATGATTCTGATCCGACAGCAGAAGCACCCGGCTAACGGATTTTGAAACGCTGATAACCTGTCCCACCACCCCTTCTTCATTTACCACCGGCTGTCCTTCATAAACATCGTCATTAAGCCCGCGGTTTATCATTACCGTCAGGGAAAAGGGGTTGGTATCCACCATAATTACCTCGGCCCCGATTTTCCGAAAATCATCCTGCAATGGGGAATTACTGAGCCGTCTCAGGCGCTCGTTATCCTCCATCAGGCTGTCATACCGCAAAAGATCAACCCTGATATCCGAAATTTCGCTTTTCAGAAAATTGTTTTCCCGGAGGAGCTCCTGATAGGAATAGCGGCTTTCGGAAACACCCCGGCTCAAAGCCGCCGGAATGTTTGCCACGTAATAAACAGGGGTAAGCCAGCTTTCCAGCGTGTAGCGCAGATCCTTAAAATAATTGAAGTGCGAATCGCACACGATGAGAATAAGAGAAAGAATACCGCAGATGATGAAACGGGCGCTGGATGAAATGGTGTAATTCAGCTTGTCAGGCATGCCGCAGTACCTCTGAAAAAAAGCCCCGTTACCGAGGCTGATCCCGATGAGTTATCCGCGCTCGAACAGCGAATATCCGGTTGAATCGTAAAGCTCCAGGGCCCTGCCGCCGCCGCGGGCCACGCAGGTCAGAGGATCCTGAGCCACCCGAACATTCACATTGGTTTTTTCCTGGATCAGGCGATGGAGATTGCGCAAAAGAGCTCCGCCTCCGGTAAGCACTATTCCCTGATCTGAAATATCCGCCGAAAGCTCCGGGCGCACATTGCCGAGAGCATCCTGCACGGTTACCAGAATGTTTTTCAGGGGATCCTGAATTGCCTCCATTACCTCTGCCGAGGTAATGGTCACCGACATCGGCACCTGATTGATAATGCTCTGACCGCGAACCTCCATGGAGAGCTTTTCATCCTCGTCGTTTTCGCTGGCGCAGCCGATCTGAATTTTGATGTTTTCCGCAGTAACCTCGCCGATTTCCACCCGGTGCTTATCCTTAATATAAGAAATAATGGCCTCATCAAACTTGTCGCCGCCGGTTCGCACCGAGGCGGCATACACAACGCCGCCTAATGAGATAATGGCCACCTCGGTGGTGCCGCCGCCGATGTCAATTACCATGGAACCCCGGGCTTCGGTAACCGGAAGCTCAGCTCCCACCGCTGCGGCCATGGGCTCGGTGATAAGAAATACCTCATTGGCGCCGGAACGCTTAACTGCCGCTTTAATGGCTGCTCTTTCCACCTGGGTGGAACCGTAGGGCACGCAGACCAGCACCCGAGGAGCTCCCTTGATAATCCCCAGGAATCTGTTGGTTTTATGCTGGATGGCGCGCATAAACTCCTCCAGCATCTTCTGGGTGTATTTGCAGTCGGTGATCACGCCGTCTCGCATGGGACGCACCACCTTGATATGTTCCGGAGCCTTGCCCAGCATCTGTTTTGCCACTTTTCCCACTGCCACGGATGAAAGTCCCCCGCCTCTGCCGTCAGTAACGGCAACAACGGAGGGTTCATTGAGAACGATGCCTTTTGATTTAACGTATATAAGTGTATTAGCAGTGCCCAGATCTATGGAGAGGTCGTTAGCAAAAAGGCCTCTGAGTTTTTTAAACATATGCAAATTCCGGAATTGATTATCGGGATCCTGAACACAGAATCCGCCCTCTTATGACAGGTGCGGATTATAGCATAGAAAAACGGCGATTTTAATTGTTTGCCTTCACGGGCAGCCTCGAGGCGCCGCCCGCTCCCGGCGGGAAAACGGGTGCAAAAACAGGAGATGGAATGCGTTTCCGAAATTGGGAACTCAGCAGGATCAGTTGGAAATAGAGCTTCCGGAATATCTTAAATCCGCGGCGGTGATCTCAGCCTTTCTGGTAATGACATAGGAATCAGCGGAACTGTTATTGTCATCATCCAATATGGGGATCTCGCAGGAGGCTTCGGAGACCACGGTATATTCAATGCGGGAATCCAGGGAAACCGGACTTGAACCGTCGCTGAGAAAAGCCAGATCCACGGCCTCCACGGTCAGCCGGGAAAGCCAGCACTGGGAATAAAGATCCTTGCAGAAATAGTTATTGGATCCTGTGGCCTCTCTTTTGCAGTTCCCAAAAACTCCGCTTTCGCTGGCAATGAAGTCATAGGTTGCGTGTCCGGAGGTCTTGATGTCGTTTTTGATAGCCTGCCACACGCGGCTGGCACTGGGACTTTCCGCATAGGAGCTCTCGCGGTTCAGAGGAAAAAGCGAGGACATGCCGTATTCCAGACCGCTCTCAGCCATAAGCCGGGCCTGACTGCCCAGAACGGCATTCAGCTGCACCTGGCGATCCTGAATCAGGATCTGGGCCAGCACGGCGGCAATGCCGGAAAACACCACCAGCACAAAAACAGCTGTCATCAGCAGAGAGCCCCGGGCTCCCGCTAAGGTTCTAAAGCACATTTTCCGCCTCCAGAAGCTGTTCCACGCTCATGGTCTCAGTATCGGTCTCCGTGAAAAGAGCCATGAACACGCGGTTAAGATGCGAAGCAGTCTGCTGACCGGAACCGTCCGGAGCTTCAAAAAACATCTTCTTAACCTTGTTCCGGCCATCCGCGTTGATAACAGTGACACTGGAGCCCCGGTGATAAAAAAGATAGCCGTCCGTGCCGATGGTGTAGGAAACCCGGCTCCAGTCATTCATGAGGTAGACCCGATCCAGTCCCAGATCCGTATCAAGTTCAGTCACATCCAGCCGAATAAGGTTGCCGGATACGGCGCAGTCCCCTGAAGACAGTTTTTTTTCAGCCAGATTGCCGTTGCTTCTGATAACCCCCAGAAGGCTCACCCGATCCTGCCCGGAGGAGGCAATGCGGTTGCAGGCAAAATCAGTGCCGCTGGAGGGGTAAACATAGGCATATTTCTTTGACGCGGGGCTGCTCTCCTCGGTAACGCGGTAAACCCGCAAAACATACAGAGGTTCCCGAAAGCTCAGAACGCCGTTCCCGTTTTCATCCCGGGAAACCGCCGTCTGATAGGGAATGCTCCCGGCCACCTCCCGGGAAATTCTCTCGGTGATATTGCGGGTGAACTGAGCCAGCGTAACTCTGGCCGAGGCCTCGGCCATCAGAAGGGCTCCCTGAGAAACAAAGCCGGCTACGCTGACCACGGTAATGCCCATGATCACCATGACCACGACAATTTCTATCAGAGTGAATCCCGAATATCTGCGCATCTCAGTAGTTCCCCCTCAAGGCTGACAGCCGGTAAACGCCGCCCCGGGGATCCAGAACGGTGGCCCGGATTTCCTTAAAGGTCATGCCGCCGACAGTAACGGGAGTAACTCTGATGGTTACGTAGTAATCGGCATATCCGGCATCAGGCAGATCCTGCTGCACCGCCGCTTTCCATTCGGCATAGTTCTTTCCCAGGAAAAAATCAGCCGGCACTCCGCTGCAGGAATGAAGGCCGTTGCAGTAATCCGGATTCGGATATTCCCGGCACACAATGCCGCTGGTTTTCTTGGCGCAGAATCTGGTGGTATCGAAGTCATCCACATCGCTGAAGGCCGCGGCATAGAGAGCGCCCCGTTCTTCGGCGGTATCGGGGCCGTAGGATTCCTCCGCCGTGCAGGAACCGATGGCGCAGAGCCTTTCCGTGCCCGAGGAAACCTGCTCCCCGCAGCGGCACACGCCGCCGTGATGGTCGGAATTATGATCATATTCCTGAGCAGAGATTTCCCGGAAAATCCGGTCAGCAAGAAGAGAGGACTTTACTTCAAAAACAGGATTGGCAGAGGAAACCGCGAAGGTGAAAAGCACGCTGGTAATACCGGCTATGGCAATGCCCATAACCACAATGCCGATTACCAGTTCCACCAGTGTGAAGCCCCGGGTTACTTCCATGTAATCCCTCCCTCCGGATAAACCCGCACCTGACAGCCGCCAGTGCCCTGATCCGGCCGGAACTCAAACTGATAATAGCCTTCTGGCTTTATGCCCAAAGTGGTATTGTCAATATGCACTCTTCCCAGATAGTCAAAACCGATATAGCCGTCAGTGCTGCCCTTGACGCGATTGCCGCCGCCGACGCCATGCCATTTGGTATTATCATTGGCGCAGTCCAAACCCATGCAGTACCCGAAAACACCGTCCTTCCGGATAAAAAAACGCAAATCAGGGGCACTGCCCTGATTCATGTTTATAGACTGCACTGATGCCAGACGGGTTACAGCTTCGCGGCAGGCCACGTACTCCTGACCATTTGACGTGGTCAGCTTTGCGGTAGCAGTGACTGCCAGAATCCCGATAAGAACCAGCACGGTCACCAGTTCCACCAGAGTAAAGCCGTACCCCCGACTCATAGGCGCCTCTAGTTAGCGCTGCTGTTTATATGAGGCTGTACCAGCCCGAGGGCGGGAATGTAGCTGAAGCTCATGTAGCGATCATGGTTGTCAGCATCCGGAACCCTGTAGGAGCCGGTGTCGCCCTTCTCCAGAGAAAGCACCAGATAATAGCGGCAGATGCCGTAGCCGGATACGGTGGAACCGTCAACAGATCCTGTGCTGTAGGTTACAAAATATTTGTAATCAATATCCTTTTTGTTAAGAGCGTTGATGTCGCCGGTGATTCTGGGGGGATTCTGGAGCATTTTTTCCCAGATATTAATGCAGTTGTCCAGATTGTTGGGAACGGCAAAGCCGTTGGCGCTCTCATCGGTAATGGTGGACGGCTTGGCGGCTCCGGCGGTAGTGGCCATAATAGGGTAGCCCGGGCTCATGGTGCCCTCTTCGATCTTGGTATTGGTAGGAGTGGTCAGGTAAAAACGGGTGCCATCATACAGCGTGCTGTTGATGTTGTTTACCTTCTGCCGGCCCTTGGCCTCCCACTGAGCGCGCACCAGAAGAATTCCGGTGGCAAAATTACCCGCCAGCCCCTCAACGCTGGCCTTCTTGGCCTCCTCTGTCACATCGAGAAAGCGGGGCAGCGCCGTGGCGGCCAGAATGCCGAGAATTACTATTACAATAATCAGTTCTATTAATGTGAAACCCTTGGTTCGCCGTCTAATCATATACATTCCCTTTGAAGCTATTCAGCTAAGAAACCGTTTACAGAACCATCAGAATAATTATAAACGAATCCGGACACGCTTGTAGTGAACACACACTCATTTTTGGCAGGCTCTGCCACAACTCTTACATTTGTAATAAAAAGCGATTCGTCCCGGCCCAGAAGACTCAGCCAGATAAGCCGGCAGGGATCCTGACTGTCGCCGGGCATGCCCCGGACATCCATGGGCCAGCCCTGAGGACTCATCACAAAAACCACCCGGTCGGGACTGAAGCCCAGCTTGCTCTCGTCAGACCCGGCATAAAGATTCACCCAGGAGGGAACCTTGAGATTTCTGCGGCGGTTGTCATGAAGCCACAAATTGTGCACCAGAGCCAGCCGTTCCCCGAAATTATGGGCCATGGTATTCATGGAGGTTTCCAGAGTCCGGTCAGACTGCGGCAGAATAAAATTGCGGACAAAGAGATACATCACCAGCATAACCACGGCGCACCAAAGCAGAGACTGCCAGAGCCGTAAAAGCTTCTCGTTGCCGCGCTCCTCCTGATTCATGCTTACTTACCCTGCATGGCGCCGTACATATCCCACATGGGGGTAAAGATACCCAGCGCCAGAACGCCTACCAGGAGAGCCACAAAAACCAGCAAAAGGGGCTCGATCTTGGAAGTAAGCGCCTTAAGCTCATAGTCAACCTCTCTCTCATAATGGAGAGCAGCCTCCAGCAGAAGCTCGTCCACCCGGCCGGTTTCATCTCCGACAGCAAACATCTGCAGCACCAGCGGCGTGAACATATTGCTCTGCATCGCCACAGTAGCCAGGGAATTGCCGTGCTCGATCTCCCGGCGCATGGCATTTACCCGATCCTCCAGAAACCGGTTATCGATGGCGCTGGCTACCAGAGTCAGAGCCATATTAAGCTGCACGCCGGCTCTGAGCATTAACGAAAAGCTGCGGCAGAAACGCCCCAGAAGCGCTCGGCGGAGAATGGATCCGATTACCGGTATTTTCAGCTTCAGACGATCCCACTGATATCGCACCGTCTTGATTTTAAGAGCCCTGCGGATCAGAAAGGGCAGCGCCACGATAAAGCCCAGCATATAGGGCCAGTAGCTCACAAAAAACGCCGAGGTGCCGATGAGAATTCTGGTGGTAAGCGGGAGCTCCACTCCGAATTTGCCGAACATGGTGCTGAAAACCGGAATAACCCAGATATTAAGAATGGCAATGGCCACACCGATAAAAATAATAACCATGAAGGGATAACGCATGGCGCTGGTGATTCTTTTCCGGGTTTCCTGCTCCAGAGTAAAGTATTCCGCCAGCTGAAAAAACACATCCTCCAGCCGGCCGGTATTCTCCCCCACGTTTATCATGGAGACAAACAGCGAATTATAAATCTTCGGCTGATCCCCCATGGCCTGGGTCAGGGAACGCCCCCCGATAAGATCCCGGTTCAAGGCGGAAAGGGATTTTTTAAGGCCGTAATGATCCGTGGAATCCGCAAGGCCGCCAATGGCTCTGATAATGGGCACGCCGGCCTTGGACAGGGAATACATCTGCCGGCACAGCATCACCAGTTCCGGCAAGCCCACCCGGCCATGCATAAGCTCCTTGAAATCCAGATTGAAAGAGAGTCCCGGCATGCCGGATCCCTGCTCAAGGGACACCGGAAGAAGTCCCATGCGGGAAATCTCATCGATGGCATCTGCCTCCGTGGGCGCTTCCACCCGACCTGTTTTGTATCCGCCTCCGGAATCCTTGGCCTTATAACTGTACACCGGCATTATTTATTGATCTCCGCAAGCTTCATAACCTCTTCGATGGAAGTAAGCCCCTGCTGGGCAAACTCATAAGCCATCATAGCCAGAGGCTTATAGTTTTCCGATTCCCGGGCGGCAATGGCAAAGCCCTCGTTATCGTTGCGCCTTAAAGCATCCATCATGTTCTGATCCAGCACCAGAAGCTCAAAAACGCCCACCCGGCCCTTGTAGCCCGTGAAATTGCAGTACTGACAGCCCCGGCCCTGATTGCCCATGCGGAAGTGAGAAAGCTTCTGCTCCTCCACCGGAATCCCCAGAGCATCCTGAATAAAGTTCATCTGCACCTCATCCGGCGGACACTCCGCGCTGCATTTGGGACAGATGCGCCGCACCAGTCTCTGGGCCAGCACCGCCCGGAGGGAACCGGCTACCAGATAGCCCGGAGCTCCCATGTCCATAAGACGCAGGGTGCTGGAAATGGCATCATTGGTATGGAGGGTCGACAGCACCAGGTGTCCGGTCATAGCGCCCCGGAGGCCGATTTCGCAGGTTTCCTGGTCGCGCATCTCGCCCACCAGAATTACATCCGGATCCTGACGGAGACAGGAACGCAGCACGGTATTGAAGTCCAGATGAATCTTTTCGTTAACCTGCACCTGAGTGATGCGGGGCAGACGGTATTCCACCGGATCCTCGGCGGTAATAATCTTTACCGAGGGATCGTTAAGCTCATTCAAGGAACCGTAAAGCGTAGTGGTTTTGCCCGAACCGGTAGGGCCGGTTACCAGCACCATCCCGTGGGGCCGGTGCAGCTGGATGCGGAAGCGGTTCAGAATCTCCACCGGCATGCCGGTCTTGTCCAGAGACAGAAGACCGTTTGACTGGTTCAGAAGACGCATTACCATGGACTCGCCGTACTGGGTGGGCAGCGTGGAAAGACGCACGTCAATGTTCTTTCCGGAAATAACCACCGGAAAACGTCCGTCCTGCGGGAGACGTTTTTCGGAAATATCCAGGCCGGACATCAGCTTGAGACGCAGGGAAATGGCCGGAGCGATTTCCACGTTGTTCAGCACCTGCTCCCGGAGGCTGCCGTCGATTCTCTGTCTGATGCGGAGAACGTTGGCATCCGGCTCGATATGAATATCCGAGGCCCCGGAATTAATGGCATCCTCAAACACGGAGCGCAGCAGATTAACCACCGCAGCATCAGAGCCGCCCTCCTCTCCCAGGGTTTCGATGGTATTAATTTCAAAGGGATTTTTGGCTACCTGAGTCTGGAGCTGATCCGCAAACTTGGCAATGGCCTCCGTATTCCGGTAAAACATGGAAATGCAGCGAACCACCTCTGCTTCGGGAGAGATGACAAAATCAACGTCATACTGATTGAGACGATCCATGATCTTGTCGCGGGCCGGGTAATCCAGAGGATCCGAAAGGGCCACCGTAATGACGTCGCTGCCCGAAATCGGATTGGTATTGCGGGAAATGGCCAGAGCATGCAGAGTGCGGGCCATGGCCTCCGGCAAGAGCTGCACCGTGCTGGAATCAATGTTAATCTTGGACAGATCGTCAAACACCGTCATCCGAAGCTGCTGCCCCAGCGCCTTGCAGATATCGCCCTCGGAAGCCAGCTTCATGGCCACCACCGCCTGGCCCAGCTTCATGCTGTGGGCCCGGGAGTAGGCCAGGGCCTTGGTAACGTCATCCTCGGTGATAACGCCGGACTGCACCAGCACGTCGCCTATTCTAAGACGCTTCTGCTGCGGTTTTTCATTTTCTGTCATTTCTTACCTCCCAGCACTCCGATTCTCTGCTCCGCAAAGCTCCGGGACTGCGCGGAGAGATAGAGAGCGGCAGCCTTGCGATAGGCATTAAGAGCGTCTCCGGGCCGCCCCAGCTCCTCCAGGGAAATAGCAAGCCCCAGATACCATTTGCCATCCTTCTTTTCAGCCTGAGCCAGCTTCTCATAGGCCCATGCCGCTCCGGCATGGTCATTGTTTTTCCGGGCCAGTCCGGCCAGAGTGGCGTAGTAGTCCATATTCCCGCGGGCCGGAGGATTAGCCTGCCGAAGCACCTTTATAGCCTGAGCATCCTGCCCCTGGGATGAATAAATGCGTGCGAGATAAAGCCGGTAGTCGTAATGAGCCGGATCCATGAGAATGCCCCGATCCAGAGTCTTTATGGCATCCAGGGAACGGCCTTTTCCGTAATAAAGACTGGCCAGCTTCTCCCGGGCTCTGGCATCTCCGGGATTCTTTTTGAGAAGCACCTCATAGGAGCGGATAGCTCCGTCGCTGTCTCCCCGCAGCAGGGAATTCTGCGCCTCTTTTCTGAGGAGATCGGCTTCCTCCTTGGGGGACAGGTTTTTCTGCTTTACCCGCATGGCCGAGGATTTGCGCGCCGGAGCCCGGGCCTCCTCCACAATGACAAAGTTCTCCGGAGCATTGTCATCAATAATGATTTCCGGTGCGGCAATGTCCGAAATCTGCACGGTCTCAGCTGTTCTTTCCGCTGAACTCTCGCGGGATCTCTGAGCTTTCTTTTCCGGAGCCGGAACGGCTGGCGGGGGAACCGTCTTCTTTCCGGCTTCGTTCTTTCCGCTGCTGTTCTTTCCGGCCAGCTCCCGGGAAACCGGCTTGTTCCGGGGCGACTCATCAGAAGCAGCGTTCCCGGAAGCGGTCTCGCTGTCCGGAGACAGAACGGTCTCACCGGAGGTTTCCTGATTCATAGCTCCCTCAGCCATGAGCCTAAGCTCGATACTGTCAGCGGTATCTCCGGAAGCGTCCTGATCTGCAGGAGTAACGGCGGCCGAACCCGCGGCAGCAGTCTCAGCGGCTTTTTCCGGTTCCGGAGACTTAGTTCCGCTGCCTGCCGGAGCCGGTTCCGCCGAAATGGTTTCCGTCACCGGCGCGGCAGCCGGAGCCGCCGGACTCTTTCCTGATGAAAAATACCAGTAACAGCCGACAGCCACGACAGCCAAAGCTGCCATAATGCCGGCTCCGGTCAGAGCCGGGGTCAGCGAGGATTTTCTTTCCGGCGGCACATACTTTCCGTACTGAGCCCCGTTCCCCTTCTCTCTTTTATCCAATTCGGAAAGGGCTTTATTTATAACACTCATTCAAACACTCCGCTGGCAAAAACCAGTCCGCCCAGAGCGGCCAGCAGCAAAAACGCCGCAAGGCCGATATAAAGCGGCAGGCCCGGCCTTTTTTTCTTCTTTACCGACACGGTATCAAGAGCAGCCTCTTTTACCATGCTGCAGGACACCCCGCGCACTCCGTACCCGTAAGCCAGCATCAGACTCTTATTGGCTATGACATTGATAAGACGGGGAATCCCTCCGCTGTATCTGAAAATATCCCGGGCGGGACGGCGGCCGAATACCGCTTTTCCGGAATAACCGGATTTCAGCATGCGGTAATTCAGATACGCCTCCGTTTCATCTGCCGTCAGGGGCCGCAGATTATAGGAAAAGGCAATTCTCTGCCGGAGCTGCCTTAAATTCTGCTTATCCAGCATTTCATCCAGCTCGGGCTGCCCGAAAAGAACTATCTGAATGATCTTGTCATGCTCCGTCTCCAGATTTCCCAGAAGACGGATAGCTTCGAGAGTGTCCTCGGATATGGACTGCACCTCATCGATAACCAGAACGGTTCTCCTTCCGGCGGCATGAATTTCCAGAAGTTTTCTGTTTATGTCGTCATTAAGAGAAAGAGTGGTGCAGTTAGCCGTATCAATGTCCAGCTCCCGGGCTATGGAGATCTTGAATTCGTCCGGACTCAGCACCGGATTGGGAATGTATACCAGCTCAAAATCGTCAGTGAGCCGGGAGAGAAAAAGCCGGAGCACCATGGTCTTGCCGGTGCCCACTTCTCCCGTGATTTTGATAAAACCCTCCCCCTCCCGGAGCGCTTCCTCAAGAACCTGAACCGCCTCCTCATGAGGGGGAAGTCCGAAATAAAGGCTGGTATTAGGGGTCAGTCCGAAAGGCTTCTGCTCCAGACCAAAAAACTTCTCATACATATGATCAGTCAGTGCCCTGCATCACGAAGCCCCGATGCTTTTCATCAGCATCTTCGGGATACCATTTTTCCAGAAGATCCGAGCTTCTTCTGATTTCCTGACGCCAGGTATCGCCGCCCACTACCACCGGACGCAGCAGAATGACGAGCTCGGTCTTGTGGTCGTAGATGGAACGATTCTTAAAGAGCTCGCCCACCACCGGGATATCGCCCAGAACCGGCACCTTGGAAACCTCGCTGCCCTTCTCATGTCTCATAAGGCCGCCGATAAGGATCACGTCTCCGGACTGCGCTTCCACTACAGTGTCAGTCTCCCGGACATCAGATGTGGCCAAAGGGAGCTCCATGCGCTTTCCGGATCCCAGATCAATGGTCTTGTTGTCATCCTGCACCATAACCACTGCCGGATGAACATGCATGAGAATCCGGCCGTCTTCGCTGATCTGCGGCAGCACGTCAAGAGACACGCCGCTGAAAAACGGCGAAAAGTCAAAGGAGGAGGACACAATATTATTGTCGGAGGTGGAGGTGCTGGAATCAGTGCTGATATCGGTAAGATAGTAGGAATCCTTGCCGATCTTCATCACGGAGCGCTGATTGTTAAGCGCGGTGATGCGGGGGCTGGACAAGGTGGTAACATCGCCCTGAGTCTGCAGAAGATTGATAAGCAGGGCATATCTCTTATCGGACATGCTGAACTTAAAGCCGCCGCCTAACAGAGAAAACACGCTGCCCTCAATATGACTGGTATTGGTGGAGTAATTTGACATGTTCTTCCCGTGCAGCGCATTGGGATTTCCCAGGATCACGCTCCAGTCAATGCCCTGGGCATAATCCTCGTTAAGATATACCTCAAGAATCTTGGCCTCGATAACCACCTGCCTTCTGAGGGCATTCTTCGTCTGATTAAGATAATCCCGGACATTCTGAATTTCCGAAGGCATGCCCCGGACGGTTACGGTGGCAGCCTGGGGATTCACGCTGACCATCCGGCCCTCGCCGGCGCCCAGGATCTTGCTTAAGGTCTTTTCCAGCTCGAGCCAGAAGTCGCTCTTGGAACTGGTGCTCATAGTAACGCCGCTGCTGTCGGAAGAACTGTCTCCGGAATCGCTGCCGGAGGAAGACGATGAAGAGGAATCGGAGGAATCAGAGCCGGAATCCCCGTCTTTAAGCGAGTTATTGCTGATGGAAACGCTGGTGGTGGACTCCCGGGTCAGCAGCATGTAATCCACCGGAATAGTTTCGGTATGAACGCCTGCCGGATAGACATAATAGATCTTCCCCTGTTTCTCAGCCCGGAAGCCGTACATCCTGTACACCGCATCAAACACCTGATCCACGGTAACATTGTCAAGATTTACGGTAATGGATCCGGAAACATCAGGATGCACCACCACCGACGCTCCGGAATTATCCATAAGCCGGGCAAAAAACTCGGCCGCCGGCACCTCGTTAGCCGCTACGCTGATTCTCCGGGAATCCTCGACAGAGGACTCGCTCTGAACCGGCAGATCCGGATTAAGCTCATTCAGCACCTCTTCCGGCACTGCCAGCTTTCCGGATGCCTGATAAGCCTTCTGGAGCTCCGCCTGAACCTCAGCAGGAGCCGGATGACGATAGGTACAGCCCGATGTAATAGTCAGCGCCACAGCCAGCGCCAGCACTGATAATTTACTTATCTTCATTTTTAGTCTCACGTTTTCCGGAGGTGTAAAGGGATAACACAATTCTTTCATCCCCCTGCGGCGCTACCATGATAGCGCTGCTTTTTGTTAATGATATCAGGACATATCCCAGGCACTTGCGCCCTACGTAACAGGTCTGTCCGTTGATAACTGCGCGATCCCGGCCGTATCCGCGCATGACAGCCTGCAGCCGGAGACTGCCCTTGTCTGAATTCTGCGCTGCGGACTTTACAGCTCCGAACAGGGGAGCTGTGGGATCCCGGAGAGCCCCGGCTTCGGCGCTTCCGGTCAGGAAAACCAGGAAAGCCGCCAGCGCAAATGCTAATTTAACCACGAATAAAGTCCTTATTAATGCTGAGAGTATAGATTTCCAAAACCGCTTCAGCCTCCGGATATCCGGTAACCCTGTAGCTGAAGGATTTCCAGAAAAAGCTGGTCTTCATGCCCTCCAGCCCCTCAAGATAATGCATGATATCCATATATCTGCCGTTAAGGGTAACCACCACGCCGTGCTGATACAGCTTTACGTCATCCTTGTGAAAAAGAAGCCGGGGCGGCAGCGATGCCACATTAGTCACCCGCACCGCGGAATTTCCGGCCAGCACTCCCGAGAGAATTCCTGACATCTGGGAGGCGCTGATAAGATTCATGGTCTCCCTGTCAAGACTTTCATCAAGCTCCGTCAGAGTTTTCTGGTACTCTTCCTTTTCAGCGCGGAGAACGTCATTGGGGTTCTGGGTGAGCATGCCCTGCCATTTTGCCAGCTCCTCCTGAGCCTCCGCCAGCTCGGACTGCCGGGCATTAATGCTGTCCTGGGTTCTTTTGGTGTCTGTCTTGTACCTGTCAACAAAGGACAGATACCCCGGAAAAGCAAAAAGAGCCACACCCACAAGACAAACCATCACCCGTTCCCGCATGGAGAGGGAGCTGACCTTTTTCTGCAAATCTCTGTAGCTCATTTTTAAGACTCTCCCCTGCTCCCTTTTCTGCCGCCCTTCTCGTCATCAGCGGAATCATCTTCCTTCGTATCGGAAAGACTGAAGCGCAATGCGCCGGTTTCCTTGTCAGTCTCGACCTTGAGAGCCCCGAAGGTGATATCCTGCAGATTCTCATTGGATCCGAAACGCGAAACCAGCTGCGGCACGGACTCGGATCTGGCAGCCACTCCGGAAATGTTGGCATTAAGTCCGGACAGACTGAAGGAGGTTACACTGACATCAGATGAGCTTACCTCCGCAAGACCGCGCATAAAACCGGCATAGCCGCGGCTTTTCAGCTTGTCATTGGAGTTAATGAGCTCGTACATTTTCTTTTTGCTGTCTACCAGCACCTTAAGATCCTGCACCTCTTTCTGCAGAACCTTGTCCAGCTGCTGCACCGCCACCCGGGCCTGCACCTCAGCCAGCTGTCCCTGAGTTTCGCTCAGCTGATCATTCATTTCCTGATCCTGCTGCTTCACCCTGGCGTTCTCGTCCCTGGCATTCATAATCATGAGGGCCATGACCACGGCCACGCAGATCCACACAATAAACATATGCTCAAGACTGAGCATCACCTTCTTGGGACGGAACTCCGGACGGTATAAATCAAGTCTATTCCTGCGCACTTTTCAGACTGCCTCCCTTAAGAGCCCCGTAAAGGGGAAGATACTGCACTCCGACATCACAAAGCTCGCACACCGGTTTGTTATCGCATACGGAAAACGACGGCTTGGCATTTTTAAAAAGATGCCGCGAGCTGGGAACCACCTCTACGTACCTCCGGTTTTCCGACAGAGCCTGAGCAATGCTTTCCACCTGATCAGTATCCATGAGAATTACCATTCTGGTTACCGGCGGAAGCCCCAGCCGAGCGGTAAAGAAGTCATCGCACAGCCGGAGCAGATCCATGTCGAGCTGCTCCAGAAGTCCCGCTTCGCTTCCCATGAGAACATTCCCGTCCAGTCCCCGGTAATTGCGCATCACTCTGGTATAGCAGAGCTCGCCGTTGTACACGCCGTATACCGTTAAATCCCGGCCCTTTTCAAGATAAAGAAGCAGCGCCAGCTGTTCCACGTATTTCAGGGGAATGGTGGAATCCTTTTTCTTAACGCTCTCGTACTGATAATAGGAAATGAAATCGGCCATGGCCAGCGTGCTTATGGAAATGGAATCCAGAATGGCAATGCTGTTAATCACATCGGCAATGAGAGCAATCAGACGTTTCTCCACCAGCACAAAATTCAGCATCGGACGGGATGTTTTGCCGGTAAAGGCCTGATAATAATCCCACGTGTAGTCGGTAATCTTGCCGGCCACGGCTCCCTCCAGATCCTTGTACATGGCAATGCCGTGAAGCTCCTCGTCAGTCAGAGCCTCATTTTGCGGCAGCTGTATGGAACTGGTCAGGGAAACGTCCAGAATCGCGCAAACCCGATCCTTGGCATGCACGCCGTTTTTCCCAAAAAGATCCTTTATCGCAACTATCCAGTCCTGAGTGGAATTGCAGGCCTTGAAATCCGTTTTGCTTTTGTCGCGGTTCAGGGAAAGAAACCACACTCCGTCAGCTCTCAGGGCTACGGCCACATTGGGCAGATTTTTCTTTGCCATAAAATAACCCATATCTCTCAGTTCAAGCTACAGAACTTTAGCACGACTGAAAGCATGTTTCTAAAGATAAAGTCATATTTTTAGATCTGCCTTTACGATTTTATGATTTTGCGGCATCTCCGCCGGCAGACAGGGATGAAACCGTCTCCGTTTTTCCCGCAAAAAAATGACTGGTAATACGTTTTTCCATGCAAACCGGATGAAAATCTTGAATTTTTCGGGCAAAACCATAAGAATTAACCCCGCGTTTTCGGCCGGAGTTTTATCAAAAAAAGTTTTACTGCTAAAGAATACTTTTTATTTTTCATAAAATTAGTTATAATACGCGGCAAGAAAAGCACAAGGTTCTGCCCTTGGGCAGACCATTAAGATAGCGGCTGACGGTTTTCCGCACGCAAATGCCGTCAGCAGGATGTTTAAGGAGAAATATTTATGGTACGCGGAGTAAACAAAGTCATTCTGCTGGGGAACACCGCAGCAGAGCCGGATTTCAGAGTTCTGGCCAACGGATCAACCAGCATTGCCACTGTGGGCCTGGCCACCAATGAGAGCTACCGGGATCAGAACGGCAATCTGCAGGAGCAAACCGAGTGGCATCGTCTGGTATTCTGGGGCCGCACTGCTGAAATCGCCCGGGACTACATGAGAAAGGGCAGCCAGATTTACGTGGAAGGAAAAATCAAGACCAGATCCTATGACGACCAGCAGGGGATAAAAAGATATACCACTGAAATTCATGTTACCGAGCTTCATCTGCTCTCTCAGAAGCCGGCCGGAAACGGAGCCCCTTATCCGGCCCCGGGCTATCCGCAGCAGGGCGGCTTCCAGAATCAGAATCAAAATGCCTACCCTCAGGGCGGCTATCAGCAGGCTCCTGCCTATCAACAGCAGCCGGCATACAGTTCTCAGGCTCCTAACAACGGCGGCTTTCAGCAGCAGTCCCCGCAGGGAAATTACCGCGGCAATCCCTCCTATCAGCAGCGCGGCGGTTTTAATGCCCCGGCAAACAATGCTCCCCAGGGAAGCTTCAGGAACGCTCCTCCGGCTGGGGCAGTGCCGCTGAATCCCCAGTCGCAGGATCTGCCGGAAAAACCCGCAGTTCCCCATGAGCCCATGCCAAATCCTCATAGCTTCCAGATTCCGGAAAACACCGGCGCTCCCGCCAGCGAACCGGATCTCTCTGATGACGGTGAAAACCGCCCCTTCAAAGATGATGATCTGCCGTTTTAATTCAGCGCTTTTGAGGCAGCAAGCTATTTTCAAAAACGGAGCTCAGGCTCCGTTTTTTACCATAAACGCCCCTCAGGGCAGCCTTCAAGGAGTTTCTCATGACGGCGGAAATAGTCGTAACCGGAGCCCGCACCCACAACCTCCGCAATATCAGCGTCAAAATCCCCAAAAACAGATTCTGCGTCATTACCGGCCTTTCCGGATCCGGCAAATCCTCTCTGGCCTTCGACACTCTCTACGCAGAAGGACAGCGGAAATACGTGGAATCGCTCTCGGCATATGCCCGGCAGTTTCTGGACCTCATGGATAAACCAGACGTGGACAGCATCACCGGGCTGTCTCCGGCTATCTCCATCGAGCAGAAGGCCACCTCGCACAACCCCCGCTCCACCGTGGGCACCATCACCGAAATTTATGATTATCTCCGCCTTCTTTATGCCCGTACCGGCATTGCCAGATGTCCCGAGCACCGCTGCGAACTCAAGGCGCAGACGGTGAAGCAGATGACTGCGGCCATCATGGCCCTGCCTCCGGAATCCAAAATTATGATTCTGGCTCCGGTAGTGAGAAACCGCAAGGGAGAATACCGGCAGCTTCTGGGTGATCTGGCCCGGCAGGGCTATATCAGAGCCCGCATTGACGGAGAAAACTGCGAGCTTTCCGATCCTCCGGATCTGGATCTCCACAAAAAACACACCATTGAAGTGATCATTGACCGGATGCGGATAAAAGCCACTGACGAAATCAGGCAGCGGACAGCCGATGCTCTGGAGCTGGCTCTTAAAATGGCCGACGGCCGCGCCCGGGCCGTATCCATGGATAACAGCTTTCCCGATATGGACTTTTCCGCGCAATACGCCTGCCCGGTATGCAACTATACCCTGACGGAACTCGAACCCCGGAACTTTTCCTTCAACAACCCCAATGGCGCCTGTCCCGAATGCGACGGCCTGGGGATCCGGGAGGTTTTTATTCCGGAAAGCTTTATTCTCGACAAGGGGAAATCCCTTAACGAGGGCGCCATAAAATACTGGAGCCCCTCTTCAAGCTACAATTTTGCCTTCATCACAGGACTTTCCGAAAAGTTCGGCTTCAGCCTGGACACCCCGCTCAGGGATCTTTCCCCGGAAGATCTGCATCGTATTTTTTACGGCACCGGAACAGAGGAAATTAAAATCGCCTTCAGCTTCGGCGAGGGGGAATTCCGCAAGACAGCGCCCTTCGAGGGCATAATCCCCAATTTCACCAGAAAATATCAGGAGGCCTCTGACAAGCAGAAGGAGGATTACACCAAATACCTTACCAATCTCCCCTGCTCCTCCTGTCAGGGCACCCGCCTCCGTGAGGGCTACCGTCATGTCTTTCTCCGGGATTCCGGCGGACAGGAGTTTTCCATATCATCTCTGGGCAATCAGACCATCCGGGAAAATCTGGAGTTCTTTAATACTCTGGAGATGTCGGAGCAGAATCAGAAGATCGCCTCCCGGATTCTCCGGGAAATCAAAAACCGGCTGACCTTCCTGATAAATGTGGGACTGGACTACCTCACCCTGAACCGTTCCAGCGAAACTCTTTCCGGCGGCGAGAGTCAGAGAATCCGGCTGGCCAGCCAAATCGGTTCCGGTCTTACCGGAGTTATGTACGTGCTGGACGAGCCCAGCATCGGTCTTCACGAACGGGATAATTCCCGCCTTCTGGAATCCCTTTTCCATCTCAGGGATCTGGGAAACTCCGTAATTGTGGTGGAGCATGACGAAAACACCATCAGAAGGGCTGATCATATTATTGACATGGGCCCCGGCGCGGGAATTCACGGCGGCAGCGTCATCGCAGAAGGAACAGTACAGGAAATTATCAAAGCCCCGGAATCCCTTACCGGTCAGTACCTGTCCGGCCGAAAAACCATCTCAGTGCCGGCCAGAAAAAAGCCCGGCCGGAATTTCCTCGTGCTCTCGGGAGCTTCCGGCAACAACCTTAAAAATGTTACCCTGAAGATCCCCGCCGGACTGTTCACCTGCGTAACCGGGGTTTCGGGATCCGGCAAATCCACTCTGATAAACGATACGCTTTTCCCGGCGGCGGAACAGTTGCTTAACAGAGCCGCGCTGGCACGTCCCGCCCCCTATGCGATGATTTCCGGGCTTGAGTATTTTGACAAGGTCATCAGCATCGATCAGTCCCCCATCGGCCGCACCCCCAGATCCAATCCGGCAACCTACATCGATCTCTTTTCTCCCATAAGAAGCATTTTTGCCGACACCCGGGAAGCCCGGGCCCGGGGCTATCAGCCGGGACGCTTCTCCTTCAATGTCAAAGGGGGGCGCTGCGAAGCCTGTCAGGGAGCCGGGCTTATCAAGGTGGAAATGAACTTCCTGCCCGATGTTTATGTGGAATGCGAGGAATGCCGGGGCAAAAGGTATAACCCCGAAACCCTGGATATCGAATACAAAGGCAAAAACATCAATGATGTCCTCAATATGACCGCCGAGGAAGCCTTGGACTTTTTCCGGAACTATCCGGTGCTCAAAAGGAAGCTGGAAACCCTGCGGGATGTCGGTCTCTCGTATATCACCCTGGGACAGAGCGCCACGACATTTTCAGGCGGCGAAGCACAAAGGATCAAGCTGGCCAAGGAGCTTTCCCGGCCGCAGACCGGCTCCACTCTTTACATTCTGGACGAACCCACCACCGGTCTCCATTTTCATGATGTCCAAATGCTGCTGTCCGTGCTGTTCCGCCTCAGGGATCTGGGGAATACCGTAGTGGTTATCGAGCATAACATGGATATGATTAAAAGCGCCGATTATATTGTGGATATGGGGCCGGAGGGAGGAGATCGCGGCGGCATGATTATCGCGGCCGGTTCCCCGGAGGAAATTGCCGGAGATTGCCATAAAACCGGATCATATACAGGACAATTCCTGAAAAAATATTTAAAATGACAGAAGCAGAATTCAAGTATTTACAGAGGATTTCCTTATGTCTTTCAAATTAGACGACATCCAGTACAATGCCGCCCTGAAGCTAAATGCTGAGTACCGGTATCACAATTTCCTGCAAGGCGCCAAAAAGGGACTTGAGGTTTTTGTCCTCAAAAAGGACGAAGATGACATTCTTTTCCTGGAAACTGACGGCGACAACGGCGAAACCATCAGCGTCCTGCCCCTTTGGAGCCACGAACGCTTTGCTCTCAACTATGCTGAAAATAATGAAATCGCTCATGGATATCGGCCGACGGCCATCGGACTTGCAATCTTTCTGGAATCCTGGCTGCCGCAGCTTAATGCCTCCGGCATTGAATATGCCATCTTCCCGGTAGGAGAGAATGACTGCAACATTGTCACCGATGAAGATCTGCTCCGGGATTTTGAATATTCCAATCCTGAACAGTAATTCCGCTCCTTTCCTGCTTTTCTGAAGCCGCCGATCCTGCGGCGGTTTCTGTTTTTATGCCCTGCCGCGGTCCTGCCTGAATCAGAACTTCCCCGGAAAAAAATCGGTGCCTCAGTCATAAATCAGACATGAAAACGTGGATCGCTGTTCTCCCTGCGAATAGAATTCCGATGATAGGATGTCATTTTTCTTCGTACAACGACCATCAGCCGGAAATCGGTTTTCATGATCAGAGGGATAGCTGAATATGGGTTCACGCAAAAAGATTTTGTCCTTAAAAAATATCGCTGTCGCTGCCGCCCTGTTCTCGTTTTCAGTTCTGCTGCCCGAAGCCTCCGCTGAAAACAAGTCTCATGAGGTCGGCAAATCTTCTGAAACCATCAAAAAAAACCTTAAATCTATGGTTCGCGTCATGCGCTACACCGCTGATATGGTTTACGCCAAAGCTGCTGTCTCGGGACACGTTAATCCCAACGGCTATTTCTGCCCCAAGGGCGAAGGAGCCATATGCAATGATAATGAAAAAATCAAAATGAGATGCGGTTTCCCTGATGCCACCCCGGACGGAATCATCCGGGCCATGGATTTTAACATCGGCTTAAAGGAAGAGGACAAACCCGATCCGGATACCCCATGGGTTTACGTATACAAGGAATGGAACAAGGATGCCACTCAGATTTTGGTGACCCAAAAAGGGCTGCCCGTTCCTGACGCTTTCCAGTCAGAGGACGAATGGACCTATAAGAACCAGTGCTACATTTTTTATAACACTCCGTGTTTTCAGGATCCTAACTACTCCAAATTTGACGGCAATGTGAACGGCGTGCAGTTCCGCGTCTTCACCGACGGCTGCTGATTTCGCCCTTATTTACCGTGCCTTGTCTCCTCATCATTTTCCGCATAAAGCGGCCCCGCTCATCCCGGGGCCGTTTTTCATGGTCTTTTTGTCAGGCTAATCCGAGCTTCTGAGGCCTTCGGGGATGTACCCAAGACAGGAGGCCAGCTCCTTTTCCAGATCCTGAATGCTTCTGCCGGTGCGGCGGGCGTAATCCGCAAGCTGATCCCGTCCCACGCCGCTGACCGTAATGTAGTCGGCTTCGCTGTTTCCAAAAACATAGGCCGTTACCGAGCTCACCGGAATGGTCATGAAGCTCTCGGTAAGGCGGAGACCTATAGCCGCATCCGGATGCAGAATTTCCCAGAAAAGCTGCTTTTCATGATGATCCGGACAAGAGGGATAGCCCGGAGCCGGACGAATGCCCGGAGCCTTTTCCTGAAAAATTTCTTCCGGATCCGAGGATTCAGCTGAATACCCCCAGTATTTCGTGCGGATCAGGTAGTGCAGATAGGAAGCCCCGGCTTCCGCCAGTCTGTCTGTAAGAGACTGCAGCAAAAGACTGCCGTAAATATCGTTTTCCGCCCGGTATTTTTCCAGAAGATGCGGGGATCCGGCATTCACCGCCAGAAGTCCCAGAGCATCATCTTCGGTATCCACAAAATCCGCCAGACAGCCATTCCGCGGATTATCCCCCTTTCCGGCGATCTGAGATCTCAGGAAATTAAACACCCGATCCCCTGAAGCGGTATGAACCTTAACCGCATTTCTGCCTGAACGTTCCGCCGGGAACAGGCCGAACACCGCCTGAATCCGATAATCCGTCATTTTCTCAAGCTTATCCAAAAGGGTATTGGCCTCTTCATAAAGCTTAACCGCCGAAGGATTAGTCTCAGGATGACTCAGGAGCTCCCGATAGTCCTTACGGTACTCCCAAAGATTGAAAAAGCCCTGCCAGAAGATCAGCGGCCGAATGTCCTGAAGCCGGAGATCCAGCGTTTTTACGCCGGTAAACCTGGGACGCGGCGGCTTCGATACGGCAAAATCCGGACAAATAGCTCTGATTTCCGCTTCAGCAAAGGGCAAAGTCTCCATCCGGGCATACTTAAGCTCGTGAAGATGCCTTTCAAAGGCATACTCCTCCCGGAGCTTTTTAATATATGCGGGCCGGAGATCCGGAGACAGGAGCGACTGCGCCACGGTAACCGCCCGGCTGGCATTTGACACATAAACCACCGGAGCGGCATATTCCTTTTCCAGCTTAACTGCCGTATGAGCCTTTGAAGTAGTAGCCCCGCCGATCATGACCGGGATATGAAGTCCGCGCCGCTCCAGCTCCTGCACCACGCGCACCATTTCGTCCAGAGACGGGGTAATCAGCCCGGAGAGCCCGATAATGTCAGCATGCTCCCGCACTGCGGCATCAATAATGTCCTGACAGGGCACCATAACACCTAAGTCAATGATTTCGTAGTTATTGCACTGCAGCACCACGGAGACGATGTTCTTGCCGATGTCATGAACATCCCCCTTGACTGTGGCCATAATGATTTTGCCGCTGGAACGCGCTGTTTTCTGTTCCTCCCGGATATAGGGCTCCAGAAATGCCACGGCTTTTTTCATAACCCGGGCGGATTTAACCACCTGCGGCAGAAACATCTTGCCGGCTCCGAAAAGATCCCCCACGCGAGTCATGCCATTCATAAGAGGGCCTTCAATAACCTCAATGGGCCGGGGCAGCAGCTTGCGGAGTTCTTCGGTATCCTCTTCAATATACTTGTCAATGCCGCTTATCAGGGAATACTCTATCCTCTTCTCCGGGGGCTCGGATCTCCAGGAAAGATCCTCCTCCTGATGTCCGGGATTATTAAGACTGCCGCCGGATTTGTATTTTTCCGCAACCGCCAAAAGACGCTCGGTGGCATCAGAAGAGGTGTTAAGCACCACGGCCTCCACCAGATCCCGAAGCTCTGCGGGAATATCATCGTATACTGCCAGCTGCCCCGCATTCACAATGCCCATGTCCATGCCGTTTGCAATGGCATGATAGAGAAACACCGTATGAATGGCCTGTCTCAGAGGCTCATTCCCCCGAAAGGAAAACGACACATTGGAAACGCCGCCTGATATTTTGGCATAAGGCAGGGTCTCCTTGATGGTTTTGACAGCATTGATAAAGTCCAGGGCGTACCCGTCGTGCTCCGGGATGCCGGTGGCCACGGCAAAAATGTTGGGATCAAAAATAATATCCTCCGGAGGAAAGCCGATCTCCTCCGTCAGCAGCTTGTAGGCCCGGGCGCAAATCTCCACCTTTCTGTCGTAGGTATCTGCCTGTCCCTTTTCATCAAAGGCCATAATTACCGCTGCCGCCCCGAATCTGCGTATTTCCCGGGCATGATCCAGAAACTTTTCCACGCCCTCCTTCATGGAAATGGAGTTAACCACAGGCTTTCCCTGAACGCAGCGCAGCCCGGCCTCCACCACCTCCCATTTGGAGGAATCGATCATTACCGGCACTCTGGCAATGGCCGGCTCAGCGGCAATCAGATTCAAAAAGGTTCTCATGGAGGACACGGCATCAATCATGCCCTCATCCATATTGATATCAATAATCTGAGCCCCGTTTTCCACCTGAAGCCGGGCCACGTCCACGGCCTCCTCGAACGCGCCGGATTTTATCAGGCGGCGGAAGCGGGCGCTGCCGGTAACATTGGTGCGCTCGCCCACATGGATAAACATGGAGTTATCATCGATAGTGAGAGGCTCCAGGCCGGCCAGACGGCAGGCAGGAGCAATATTGTCCGGAAGAGCCCGGGGTTTAAGCCCGGAAACAGCCCGGGCAATGGCCCTGATATGATCGGGATTGGTGCCGCAGCAGCCTCCCACTACATTCACAAGTCCGCTTTCCGCCCAGATTCTTATGGCGGCCGCCATGTCTTCCGGGGTGAGATCATAGCCGCCGAAAGCATTGGGAAGTCCCGCATTGGGATACACCGCCACATAGGTCTCCGCATAACGGCTGAGATCCTTCACATAGCCGGTAAGCTCGGCCGGCCCCAGGGCGCAGTTAAAGCCGAAGGTCAGGGGTTTGGCATGGCGCAGACTGTTATAGAAGGCTTCGGGGGTCTGTCCGGACAGGGTTCTTCCGGAGGCATCGGTAATGGTGCCCGAAATCATAATGGGGAGGGAACGGTTCTTTTCCGCAAACACCGTCTCCGCCGCATACACCGCCGCCTTGGCGTTCAGGGTATCAAAAATCGTTTCGATGATAATGAGATCCGCCCCGCCGTCCATAAGGCCCCGAACCGCTGTCGCATAGCCCTCGGCCAGCTCATCAAAGGTGATATTCCGGGCTCCGGGATCATTCACGTCCGGAGATATGGAACAGGTTCTGTTGGTGGGCCCCAGCACTCCTGCCACAAAACGGGGCTTTTCTGGGGTGCGGGCATTAAACTCATCCCGGGCCTCTCCGGCAATTTCCGCGGCCCTCATATTAATCTCATAGGCCCGGTCTGAAAGCTGATAGTCCGCCAGAGGAACCGGAGTGGCATTAAAGCTGTCCGTCTCAATAATGTCAGCACCGGCATCAAGATAGGCGGTATGAATGCTCTTTATCACATCAGGGCGGGTCAGACACAGCACATCGTTGCAGCCCCGGAGATCCACCGGACTGGACTTAAAAATCTCTCCCCGAAAATCCTGTTCCGTAAGACCGAAGCTCTGCACCATGGTGCCCATGGCTCCGTCTATGACCAGAATGCGCTTTGCCAGCTCACGGAGAATAATTTCCCTGACATTCCTTGCTGTTTGTGCCGTATTGTCTTGTATCTTGCTGTCCAACTTGTCGTTCCCCGTTCCTTTCAGTTCCTCAACAGTCCTCAGTCCCGTTTGGCATTCAGATCAAACGGCGTCGCCTGATAGACATAGTAGTTAAGCCAGTTTGAAAACAACAGAAAGCCATGGCTTCTCCAGGTGCAGAGAGGGATATTGGAGGGATCGTTGTTCGGATAGTAATTTTCCGGAATCACGGGATTCAGTCCGGCATTGATATCCCTGCGGTACTCATTGTCCAGAGTATTGGCATCATATTCCGGATGCCCGGTGACATAGACCTGCCGTCTGTCCGGAGATACCGCCAGATACACTCCGGTCACATCGGAATCAGCCAGCACCTCCAAATCGGTGTTTTCTTCGATAAAACGGGTTTTAAAGTCCATGTATCTGGAATGAGGCGCCAGAAAGAAGTCATCAAAACCGCGGATCAGAGGGTCGGGAATTCTGGCTGTATGATGCCGGAATACCCCGGACAGCTTGACCTCCCTGAGCTGCGGTTCCAATCCGTAAAAAACCTTAAACGCCGCCTGCACCCCCCAGCAGTGGAAGCTGGTGCAGGTTACATGCTCCCGGGACCACTCCAGAATCTCGGCAAGGGTATTCCAGTAGCTGATTTCAGAAAACGGCACGTGCTCCAGGGGCGCCCCGGTAACAATCATGCCGTCATAGAATCTTTCCCTGACTGCGGCAAAATTCTGATAATAGGTATCCAGATGCGCCTTGGGAGTATTTTTAGAAATATGATTGTCAATGCGCAGGAGATCCACCGCCACCTGCAGCGGAGAATTGGAAAGCTTCCTCATGAACTGAGTTTCAGTTTCGATTTTCTTGGGCATCAGATTCAGAATCAGCACATGAAGCGGCCGGATATCCTGATGCACGGCCCGGGTTTCCGTCATGACAAATACATTCTCGGCAGTAAGAATGGACGCTGCAGGCAATGCGTCCGGAATTTTTATCGGCATATCTGTTTCCCCGTCTGATTCAGTCACAGGCAACTGTGATATGATCACAGAGCCGGAATAACGCAAAAATACCTTCTATGCATGAATCCATTAAACATGGATACCCTGCATGGAGTCCTGAGCAAATGGGCATCAGCAGGCATTGATCTTGCGTAAAGAGCATTATACACACAATGCATGTTCGGAAATAAACTCTGTTAGCGGCAAATTGTCCCCGGATGTCCAGGATCTTGCTCCGGGAGGCCCTGAACCGTTCCGCAGGTGAGACTCGCGCCCCAGATGCTCCGAACAGAAATAAAGAAAAGACTACATTTTACGCTAATGATCTTACAATAGGACAGCTTCGGACAGCAAAAATGACAGTGCCGCTGACTAAAACGCCGGCCATGGCTGTATTAACTCTGTATCCGGGCTCAAGATTTCAAACACGCTTCAAATAAAGGAGCTGTGCAGTTCCGGGCCCGGCAGAACCGCCAGGGACTGAGACAATGCCGCGCGGATGCTTTCTGGCAGCATTCCGACAATCTAACAAGAACAGGAGAACCTGAGATGTCCCGTCTGCAACTGACTTTAATCACCGGTACCGTGATCCTTCTCTACCTGGTGCTGGCGGCTATCTATGGAAACAACCAGTACATTAATGCCGAAGCCGCGGAGATTCTTAAGAACGGTTTTGCCGTGCACTATCTCCAGGATGCGAATGACTTCAGCGGCAACAATCTCCTGACTCTGGTAATATCGGCTCCCCTCAGAATTTATGAAAGCGTCCTCTCGCCGCTCTTCCTGCTGATAATGCTCCGGCTTTGTTCTCTGGGCTTTCTTGTCTGGGCTCTCAAAGGCTTTGTCTCCCGGGTTACCCTGGCCTGGGCCGCAATCATCTATCTGCTTTCACCATGGTTTCTGTATAACACGCATTTCACCTACACGTCATACATGGAAATCGGAGCTGCTCTCTACCTGCTGACCTTGGTAAAGCTCCGGAACCGCCCCCAGGGCTTTTTTTCCTGCTTCATCTGGAGCTTTCTGCATATTCTGGCCATTGGCTGGTGCCTCCACTTTCACTACTCGGGAGTCATCCTGTGCCTGCTGTCCATAGCACTGATGTTCAGAAAAGTTCTTTTCGTCAGCATTCCGGGAACCATTATCGGAACCGCATCGGCTGGCTTTCTGGTTTATCTGGGAATTCAGGCTGCGCAAACTAATACCAGCATGTATCTGACCCACGACTTCCATGAAGGCTATCCGGGATACGGCATAACCCATGTTTATCCGGTGCTTAAATCCGTGCTTTACTGGCTGAGATTCAGTTCCATGCTGGGACAAAATCACCTGGTACTGGAAACCGGCTTTAATTGGGTAAGCGCTTCAGAAATCCTGGCACAGATATTCCGGATAATGTGGCTGGCGGGCGTTAGCATAGCGGGCCTCCTGACCATGCTCTGGAGCATTCTGGGCAACTGGGCGGCAATCATTGATGTCCGGGGACAGCTTCTTACCAAACAGAAACCGGACAGCGACTCCGGCTATCTTTCCATAGTCGCGGTGTTTGCTCTCCTGGCCACCATGGTATTTGCCGGTTTTGCTCCCATACTGCTGACTTCCGATGAGCTTAATGTCATCTTCCCATTCAGTCTGCTGCCGGTGCTGCTTATCATTGACCGGCTGTCAGAGATCAGGCTGGCCCGTCATTTCCTGTTCATGACCGTTATTGGCGGAATTCTGGGGATTATCGGTATTTTCGGAGCAGTGGAATCCTGCAAGTTCGGCGCTGAATTCAATTATTATGAAAATGCCAGCATCCTGGTGGATTCCTTCTTTAACTGATGGATTTAACTGATAATGAGGCTCCGGTTTCTTCGGAGTAACAGAGCTCCCGCGCATCACTGATCCCGGCTTGCCAGGAAACAAAAAAGGAGTCGCAATGACTCCTTTATCTTTTTTAAAACCAATGTTTTCAGTTTAAAAAATCTGCAATGCGATCCAGAGATTCATCGAACTCCTGACCATTGTTATTCTTGAACACAAAAACATCGCCAACGTTTTCCGGCATGGTGAAATTGCAGCGGGAGATGTACTCATCCCAGTGCTCCAGCTTCCAGGTATCCCGGCTGGAATTGCGCTTTATCATGCGCTCGTGGCAGGTTTCCGGAGAGGTATCCACCCACACCAGAACCAGACGGGCTCCGATCTTTGCGAGCTTGGCTCTCAGATCTGCGATATACTGCGGATTTCTTACTTCCCGGGTGAACGGGGCGTTGATAAGAACATTATCCTCGTATTCCAGAGCCTCAAAGGCTAAATCAAGCACCGCATAATACTCATAATCTCTGATATTCTCTTCAAAGAAATCTGAACTGCGGTTGTATTCCTGATTAGCAACCACAAAAATCTGTTTAGAAAGAACAATGAGCGTATCCTTATCAAGATATACAACATGATCTAACTTTTTAGCAATTGCCTTAGATACATATGTCTTACCACAGGCTGGTGGCGATGTCACAAGAATCAAACTCTTCATAATTTATGGTCACTAAACAAAATGATTTACAAAAACAACTACGGGGACTGGTAACGATTAAAAATTGTCCTGGAATGCATTCCCTCATAAATCCCGACTATCCATTGTATCACGTGAAAACGCTTTTTAAAAGAACCGTCCCCTGCCGCTTTCCGCAAAAAAACAGAACTGCTCCGGAAGGTATGTAATTCTAAAGACCGGAAACAGTTTCCTCGCCGCCACGACACAGTGCCAGCAATGTACGGACAGACCGGAACAAAATCAGAAGGCCCCGAAAACGAAAAAGGGAACCCCAAGGCTCCCTTTCTCAAAAAAACATGCCTGACGATGACCTGCTCTCACATAGCGAATGCTACACTACCATCGGCACTGATCCGTTTCACTTCTGTGTTCGGAATGGGAACAGGTGGTTCCGGAACGTTATCTTCATCAGGCAATCCGGTTTAAAAATCCAATCTCGCTTCCAATCAGTTCTTTTCCGGCCTCTCCGCCTTCCCTTTC
>DFFT01000077.1 GCA_002372325.1 Succinivibrionaceae bacterium UBA3769
CGGAGACGAGAGGGAAGTTCTGCTTATCGGACTTAACTACAGCTCCGAAACCAAAGAGCATCATTGCGTGATTGAGAAAATGCCGCAAAAAAACTGAGGAAACTCTTTTATCAGAGCACTTAAAAAGCTGACTTATGATTGAGAGAATCCCTGCCGCAAAACGTCCTGACAGGGACAGAGTCCGCCATGGAGATGCACCTGGCTGAGAGCGCAGACCGGTCTCGTTCAGCCAGAAGCCTGTTAGCAGCGCTCTTGCGGAACAACGTCCTCTTGAAATTTCTCTTCAGGTCACCTGATTCGGCCGATATGAGGAAAACATCTCAAAGCCTCAATTACGAACCACAGGCTGAAGATCAGCATGATGCCGGCATAACCCAGCAATCTCAGCAAAAGGTCGCTGTGCCGCTCCCAGTCTTCCCGGGCAAAAGCGGCCCGCTCCGGATCCTGCACGGGATAGATAAATTCCCGCTGCTCTCCGGTATCCGATGCGAAGCAGGTATCCCTGATAATGAGAGACTTGCCGTTATTTAAGCGAGGCTCCCGGGGCTCAATCGTGAAAGCGCAGAGAAAGGAATAATATGACTCGGTGTCGTAAGGAAGCTCCTCCCGGGCGGTAACAAGACCGGATCCTTCGGCATAGCCCGGAAGATTCTTTCCCGCCGCCATGCGATAGATCAGCGGAAAACCGGAGGTTTCAGAAAGATCCCTGATAACCGGGTGCAAAAAAAAGGGTCATTATTGGTTTTCCTGTTCTTTATGCGCCTGCCTATTTCAGATCCGGTTTAAAGCCGCAGCCATAGGATTCCGCGACCTTAATAACGCCGGGGTTTTTTCATTTTAAGGAAGAAAGAGAATCCGGTATTAACCCGGAATGCGCCGGTGCGGCAGAAAGCGTGACAGGCATAACTGCCCCATGATGGTTCTTTTCCCCTCGGAAAAATTCGTAATATTGTTCACAAATACTCATTACGCTCACGGTCGCTTTGCAATATCATGAGGCCTTCATTTCGGGGCTTAAGGCTTCAGCTGTTTCACTTAAGCATTTCACTGATTACTCCCAAAACCACGGCGTAATCTCCCAGCAGGCCGAGATTATTTTCCGGGGACTGCGCGGCCGCATCTCCGGCGGTCTTTTCAATAACCGCAAAGTTCCCGGTATAGAAGGTGGCGTTCTTCTCATGAATCACTCCGGCATCGGCTCCCGCTGCGCCGGCGAGACCCGGAGTCAAAACCAGAAAAAGAGACAAACCGAGAGCAAAACCTTTAACATCATGCCGCATAGGCATTACCTCCTGAACCTGTTAACAGCAAGGGATTTTCGCCCGTTTTAATGAGCGGAAACTATTTTGAAAATGGTTTCGGAAAGATATGAAGGGGGTTTTGCGATGCTGTCGCGATCTCGGAACCGCCCTTCTGAGAGGAAAGTTTTTCCTGCCAGGGAGAACGGGGACTGCGGAAAGCTGTTATGGCCTGTCCTGCCGGGACAGCCGGATCCGGTCCCCCGGCTCGCCTTATTCATGAACCCGGACGCGTTTTCGGGAAAAAACACCGGAGAAATGTTCAGGCCAGAGCAGAATTTCGGGACATGATGACCCAACTTGCTATATCATGTCGGGGCAGGACGGCCTTTTTTCTCTAAACTGACCCAGTTTGCTGCTGCATATCGGGTCAGTCAGGGTTCCCCCGGGCCAGCCCGGCAGACAGGGATTGTTTTATGGAGGCAATGCGGTATGGGAACTATTTTAAATCCCAGAACTGATACTGAGAGCGAAAACCAGTTTTTAAAAATCTGCAAAAACAGGATAAACGGCCTGTTTGTCGATAAGACCGATTTTATTAATGAAACCATAGATCGGTTTGATATGGATAATAACCTCATTGCCTTCACCAAGCCCCGGCGTTTCGGGAAAACCGTCACCGCTCACATGCTTGCCTGCTATTATTCCAAAGGGGCCGACTGCAAAGACGTGTTTTCGGGATTAAAAGTGGCCGGTTATGCCGGAGTAAAACTAATTAACGGTCAGGAGAAGAAAATCACCTATGAGGAATACCTGAACAAAAGCAACGTGATCTTCCTGGACATGAACAATGTCAATTCCAAATACAGAAACTATGTCAGGAGAACCGCAAAAATTGAAGAAGTCTCTGACATTGTAGATTTTACGGAATACCTGGTCATAAAGGAACTCAAAGAAGAACCTGAATTTGCTCCCATTCTGGCAAAGGCCGGCATTTCCAATATCGGTATAAACGATGCCCTGTCGGAGATCCATCAAAAATTGCATATTTCGTTTGTGTTCATCATGGACGAATGGGATTTGATATACCGGGAATACCGGGATAACGAGACTCTTCAGGAAAAATTCATTGACATGCTCACAGGATTGTTCAAGGCGACTGAGGGTCTTTCATGTTTCTCCCTGGCGTATCTTACCGGCATCCTCCCCATCAAGAAATACAATTCCGAGTCCGCGCTGAACAATTTCAAAGAATACAATATGCTGATGCCCGGCAAATTCGCCCCGTACTTCGGGTTTACCGATGAAGAGGTTGCCAGGATCAGCAGTCATCCCCGGTGTCACATTTCTAAAGAATTGCTGAAGGAGTGGTACGAAGGCTACAAAATCAGGTTATATGACGAAAATGCCAGAACATACCGCGATTTTGATGTTTACAACCCCAATTCAGTTATATCGGCCATATCAGAAAACAGATGTCAGAGTTATTGGAGCAATACCTCGTCAAACGCAGAGGCGATCCGCCTTATAAACATGAATTATGAGGGCATAAAGGACGATATCATCAATCTTATTTCCGGCGGCCGCATCCTGTTTGACTGCGAATCCTTCAATAATGATATGACAAGCATTGAAAACAAGGATCAGGTATTTTCCCTTCTGGTGTGTCTGGGTTATCTGGGATGCTCCGAAGAAGGAGACTTTCTTCGTTCCGCATATATGCCGAACCGGGAAATAAGATCGGCTCTCTCTTCCATAGTGAGAAAGCAGCCATGGTTTAATTCCATGCCCGTTATCGAGCGTTCCGAAAAGCTCTTTCAGGCCATCAGATCTCTGGATGCCGCAACGACTGCGGAAATAGTCGGCGGCATCCATAACTCCCCCTATGTTTCCGTTATCGGATACAACAAGGAGGAAGCTCTGGTGTTCTGTCTCATATCCGGGCTTATGTGGCGCGCCGAGAGCAGCTATGACAGCTACCGGGAACTCCCGGCCGGGAAAGGTTTTGCGGATCTGGTGTTTGTGCCAAAAACCAGACCTGATCTTCCGATCATGATTATTGAGTTCAAGAGGGATTACACCGCGGAGGATGCCCTGAACCAGATAAAGAAACAGGATTATGCCGCAAGATACCGCCAGAACGGAGACGAGAGGGAAGTTCTGCTCATCGGACTTAACTACAGTTCAGAAACCAAAGAGCATCATTGCGTCATTGAGAAAATGCCGCAGAAAAACTGAGGAAGCTTTTTTATCAGAGCCATTAAAAAGATCCGTATCAGGTCAGCGGCGGAATGGAAGGATCGGCTAAGGAACATCCGCCATACCTTTGCAAGGTGGTTCCGCACCGCCCTGACGTCTTTTATCACAGCTTTGGCGGGACATCTTCATCCTGAGCTTTCTCACCCGGACACAGGTTTCGGCCGATATTATGAAAACCTCTCAGAGCCTCAATTACGAACCACAGGCTGAAGATCAGTATGATGCCAGCATAACCCAGCAATCTCAGCAAAAGGTCTCTGTGCCGCTCCCATTTCTCCCGGACGAAAGCGGCCTCTTCCGGATTCTGAGCGGAATAGATAAATTCACTCTGCTCCCCGGGATATGATGCGGCGCAGTTATCCCTGATAACCAGAGACCTGCCGTTATTCAGGGCAGTCGCCCAGGGCTTAATCGTAAAAGCGCAGCGGGAATCATGACCTCCGCCTGACGCGGCAGGAAGATTCCCCCGGGCGGTAACCAGGCCGGATCCTGCGGCATAGCCCGGAAGATCCTCTCCCGCCGCCATGCGATAAATTAGCGGAAAGCCGGAGGTTTCAGAAAGATCCCTGATAACCGGGTGCAAAAAAAGAAAGGCAGTACGCCACCAGCACAATTTCCGAAACTATGAAAAAGATAATTCTGAGGCGCCTGTTTGCGGGAGAACACAGCCTCCCGGAGGTACGCGGATAAGTCATAGCACGAGTTCTCCTTGGTCTTTAACCGCCGTCCGGCGATGCTGAAACAATAAACGGGAAATAAAAAAACGGAGCCTGAAACCCCGTCTTTTTGCGCTGCCGAAACCCATCGCTGTCTCCGGGAAGCCGGAGGCAATGATGTCAGTCTGACCTGTTTCCTGAGTTTACCGGTCTATTCTGACTATTCTGAAAACTTCGCAAACTGGTTCAGGGTCATTCTTTCGGATCTGAAGGTATTAATCTTGCTGTCCGAAGCATAGCCCAGGGCAATGCCGATGGCCACGGCATAGTTTTCAGGAACATTAAGGTACTTCCTGATGACATCCGGATACTTCACCATGCTGTAGGCGGTAATGGAATCCACGCCCTTGTTGGTGGCGGACAAAAGCAGCGTCTGCTCAAAACCGCCCATATCCATGATGGCCCACTTGTTGGCATCCTTCGGGAGAGTCAGATAAACGGCGGCCGGAGCATGGAACAGGGCATTTTCGGATTCGTCCCATTCCTTGCTGACATTGAGATCGGCAGCCTTCTGCATCAGCCGGGACATATTGGCCTGAGCCTGAGGAGACCAGGAGGTTCTTCTGGTTACCGGAAAATCAGAGCTGCCCTGAATGCCGTAGGATGCCCTTTCCACATACTCCTTGCGGATCTTTTCCAGCACGGCGCCGGTAGCCACATAAACCCGCCACTCCTGAGTGTTGATCCAAGAAGGAGCGGCTCCCGCCTCCAGAAGAATTTCTTCCAGAAGTTCCCTGGTCACAGGTCTTTCGGAAAAGCTTCTGGTGGAGTGCCTGGCATGAATAACCTTTGAAAATTCCATACTTTAGCTGTCCTCTGAAATAAAACTGATGCCTGTAACTCATTCTATAGCAAATGCGCGGCCGGACAACTAAATTCCCCGGGAATTCTGTCAAAGATGCTTCCGCTTTCGCAAAACCGGAGTCATTCAGCTTTTCGTTACCGGTTACCCGGTTATCCTCCCGTCCTCCGGAACTGAGAAAGCAGCATGCCCAGCGGCAAATGACGAAATGACAGATGACGGCCTGCGCATGATGACCGCCTGATATTCCTGAAGCAGGTCACATCATGAACAGATAATCACCCCCGGGATGACAAAATCGCGTATACTTATGATAGTGATTTAAGATAATTATCGTCCGCGGAATTAAAGTTTCAGGAGGATGCCATGATTTGTCCGTCATGCGGAAGTTCCGTTCCGGACGGCTCCCGGTTTTGCCCGAAATGCGGCGTTGATCTCTTCCTTTTTAAAAACGGCTTCTTCTGCGTCCGGTGCGGCACCCGACTTTCCCCCTCAAAAAGCTTCTGCCCGAAGTGCGGCGCCCCGTCAGCCATGGCTTCATCGGCTTCATCATCATCAGCCGCCAGAGCATCAGCCTATTCAGCCGCATCATCGGTCTCCGGTGCCGGGGCGTCAGCCTTTACAGCTGCATCAGAGGACTCGGTCACCGCCGCAGTATCAGCCTCGACGGAGTCTGAGTCATCATCGTCCGCCGGCTTCTTTGCTGACACGCAATATGGCTCCGTCCGCGTCAATGCATCAGTTTCATCATCCGGCGCCGCCCCCAAAGGCTTTCAGAATTCCGGCTCCCGGAAAACCCAGATCTTCTGCCATAGCCGCCTGCCCTCCGGAGACGGTTCCCCGCTTCCGGAGGATTTTCAGGAAAAACTCATGAACCAGATCCGGAATGCCCGGCAGAATTACTCCGCCAACGGCAGTAACAGCGGCAACGGCAGCTTTGTTTTCGAGTCCCGCGGGAACGGGCAGCATACTTTCCGCTCCGGCGGTAATAACGGCAATAATCTTCCGGAAGGCTTCTGGGATGATTTTGGCAATATGTTCAAAACTGCTTTCCCCCTGAACAGTAACGGATCCGGCAGCAACAGTTCCGGTAATGACAATGGCAGCGGCAGCAGCGCTGATGCCCGGAGTTTTTCCGACGGCAATAACAGCGCTAATAACAGCAGCGGCAGCTTTGATTCCGGGGCGTTCCGCGGGAACTGGGAGAATAATTTCCGGTTCAGCTCTGATAACGGCAATAACCTTCCGGAAGGCTTCTGGGAAAATTTTGACAATATGTTCAAAACGCTCTTCCCGCAAAACAGCAGCAGTTCCGGAAATGGCAATAGCGGCGGGAATGCCGGGGCCTCCGCCGGCGCCGATCCGGATGACAGCTTTGCTTATGCCTCCCGTAACGGAAGGGAGCAAAATAAACAGGGCGGGCAGGAGCAGCATGATTTTCAGGACAGCTTTAATGAGAGTTACGAGTTCCCGGAAGACCTCCGGAAGGATTTTTCAGGGCATTCCGGGGAATCTGCCCGTCCAAATGAATCCGTTAAGGGCGAAAGGAATGGCAGAGACAATGCCCGGGACGGTTCCGGCGCCGGTTTCGCTGACAGCTTCGCTTCCGCATCCCATACCGGAAAGGAGCAGAATAAACGGGATGAACAGGATGATTCTCAGGACGGCTTTAATGACGATTACGATCACTCGGAAGAGATCTGGCAGGATTTTCTGCGCAAGTCCCGAGAGTACACAAGGACGAACGGCAATACCATTGATCCTGACTATGCCTATAATGCCGATAATGGCGGCAGCTATGGCCGGAACAGAAGACAGTACAAAGGCCATGCCGCTTACCGTCATAAAGAAGGATCGGCCTGTCGCTTCACCCACTGGGAAAAGGAGGAGTTCCGCAGGCTGAATCTCTCTCTGGACGCCGCCCAGAGAATCATGATACTCCATATTATTTTCATTCCTGCCGGGCTGTACCTTTCCGCGCTGTCTCTGGGCTATCTGGCATTCACCGCCCCTGCCAAAATCAGGCAGGCGGAATACTTTCTGGAAAAATGCGGCTGTCCGGAAAGCGTCAGACTGTGCCGGCGGGAGCTTAAAACCATGATATTCTTTCAGATACTGGCAGTCCTGCTCACCCTGGGTTTCATCATTATCGCCGCCGTTTCCGCCGGAGCCGCCGCGGGAATGCTGGATTACAGCCAGACCGCAGTGTGGCAGTTATTCCTGATTCCTGCCGTCATCTGGGCTGTCAGCCTGCCGTTTCAGATAATTTCCTTCATGACCTTCAGCGGCATCAGAAAGGATCTGAAGAATCTCACGCCTCCGGAATGACGTCCCGGGAATAACTTGAATTAAAGGACTCCGGCAACATACAATAACGCAGTGATCATCAAGTCCGGAAACGGCTTCATGCATTTGCCGGGCGGGTGACATGCTTTTTCTTCATCTGTAACCTTCTGACATACTTCAGAAGCAGTTTTTGCAATAAGATGAAGGAAAAAAACAAACAAGCAGTTCAGGTTTAAACAGCGCTGCGCTTTACAAACAGGGGATTCAATATGAAGAACTTCTACAAAGCCGCTGTCGTTGCCATTACCGCCGCTTTTCTTATGAGCGGATGCGTTCTGGTAGACGACGGCTACTACGATGACGATTACGATCACCATCACCACAGACCGCCTCCTCCGCCTCATCACGGACCGGATCATCGAGGTCCGGATCATGGGCCCGGGCACCGGGGACCGGATCATCGAGGCCCGGATCATAAGCCTGATCATCGCGGACCGGAGCACAGGCCAGCCCACCGCGGCCCGGAACTTAAGCCGGAACACCATAACTCGCGCCATCACTGATAAAAGCGCTTTTGCCTGAAAAGGCCGGAACCGGCGGTACAGCATCCTCCGCCGGTTTTCCGTAAACTGAAAACCGCCTCCTTAAGTTCCGTCCGGAGAAAAAGCGAGGCGTTTTTCTTTTGGTTTTTCCGGGGTTTCTGCCCTCCCGGTCTTCGGACAGGTTTTTGCGGACTCTTTTTTTCAGTTTTTCTGACCGGATTCAGGTTTTCAGGATTCCATCTTTTTGGGACTTCGTTTTTCAGCCTCATTTTTCTGACTTCTTTTTTCGCTTTTTTCAACAGAGTCTTCAAAAAAGAACGGAGATCCTTGCGGTTCTGTTTTTGTTCCCCTTAGAATACAGTAAAAGGGATATCTTCCGGAACCCCGCGGGATCAAAGACATCCGGCTTCCGTCCGGCGTCTTAGCCGCAAGACATAACCGCTTGCATTATGTAACCTTTTGACATATTCGCCGCAAACGATCATGGTATTATGAGACATAAGGAAAAAGGATGAACGGGTCGGCGCCGAAGCGCATTCCGGAAAGACCTTCCCCTTAATCAACCGGAAAACAATTCTCAAACAGGAGGATTTATGCTGAAACTTCTTACCGTTACAGGAACGGCTCTTGCTCTTTCCATGCTGACAGGGTGCGTTCTTGTGGATGACGGCTATGACTACGGTTATACAGATACCCCGTCCAATGTTACCGTGGTGGACTATGTGGTTCCGCCCCCTCCGCCGCCCCCCAGATATCACAGACCGCCCCCTCCGCCGCCGCCCAGATATCACAGACCGCCCCCTCCTCCTCCGCCCCATCATCACGGCGGCCCTGGTCCCGGTCCTCGTCCTATCGGCCCTGGCCCTCGTCCCGGGGGATACGGGCCTGGTCATGGCCCTGGCGGACACGGCCCCTCTCATGGGCCTGGCGGATATAGACCCGGCCCCTCTGGCGGATACGGCCCCTCTCATGGGCCTGGCGGATACAGACCCGGCCCCTCCGGCGGACACGGTTCCCATGCGCCTGCTTATAAGCCTATGCCCGGCCCCTCCGGCGGCAGCCATGGCGGACACGGCGGCGGTCATAGCGGCGGCGGACACGGAGGCCATGGCGGACACCACTAAGTCTCCCGCGATGGTCTTCTGAGAGCCTGACATAATGCGAGAATGCCCCTGATTCAGGGGCATTCTTTTTTACGGCTCAGGCATTAAAAAGCCCCCTGAAATCACTGTCCCGAAATCTCCTCTCTCTTACTCATCATCCTCTTGCTTCCCCTTCTTCGCTTCACAGGGATGTCCGCAAAAGATCTCTGATAATACGTCATGTGATAAATGCCTCAGGACAAAGAATTATCGTGAACGATGATCACAGTTTTATTTTTGATCTGCTGACTGCGGCTTACGACGGCTTTATTGTGAAAGAATAATACCCTGACGGATTCAAGGTGCCTGTAAAAGATATTGTTAAAAACGTTTCATCTAATGGAATGTTATTGTTTTACACTGGCATAAACGGAATTTCTGAAATCTGAGGTCAATATGGCTGCAGCGGCTAATAAAGCGGTGTTTGTTTTCGATAATCAGAAGATTTTTTGTTACTGCAAAGAGTCTCACGGCAGCATGACGCCGGTGTATATAAGGGGCGATTATTACGGAGAATACAGCTCTGATGAATTTGAAAACAGCTTTAAATCCTACATATTGTATCTGAAAGACACCAACAGAATTGCGGCTCCGGAAACTTATTCCTGCTATCTGATCATCCTTGACAATAATATCAGTTTTGCCGTAGCAGAAAATATTTTACGCGGGGAATTTGCGTTTGCAGACTGCCGTGTCTGTAAATCAATTGATGAAGCAATTTTAGAAATCTGCAGAACCGGCAGCAGTCCGGGATATTTCGGCCCGGTCTATGAATACGAGAATAACTGCTATTATGCGGTTAAATCCAAAAATACCGTAAAGCTTATGGATAAGGCAGAAGCTGTGAAGCAAGGAAAATACATAATTGAACTGACGCCGGAAAAAATTGCCCGAAGCCTGCTGGAAACCGCCGAAGTTCTGCTTAAGCCGGCGATTCCCCTTAAACCGGTGATCCCTCCTGCCGCTCCCGCAGATTCTCCCCCGGGCGGCAAAAAACTCACGAAACTGCAAGAGCTGGTTCTCGAAGAAGGCATGGTGTAAAGCGCCGTTATCCCCATGGTTTTATCCGGGTGTCATTATTAGCAAGGTACGCCTATGTGCAATAATACAGTTGAACTTTTAAAAACGATTATCGATCTGTGCCGCTGCGATAAGGAAAAGATCATGGCGGTAACCGATGCTCTGAAAGAAGCACGGCATATGGCAGCTTCCCCGGAAGTTCATGATGACACCAGCGGGGAAAAGGAGTTCTCTCATCCGGTGCCGAACGGCCATGATCCCGTAACCCCGGCCCCTCAGCATGCTGCTACCGGCGGCATGCAGGAACCATCCCCGCTGAATGACGCCGGAGCAGCCGAAGCCGCCGCCCTGCAGCTTGCGGAGCTCAAAAGCAGACTGTCCTCCCTGGAAAAGGCCAAATCCCTTCTGGAACAGGAGAGTATCCGGCTGAAAAAAGAGAATAGTGAATTATCGCAGCAGGTGAACGGGCTTCAGAATGCAGACCGGGAGGTCCGGGAGGAGATCAGGTCTCTCCGCGGCTCAAAGGAGGAACTCACCGCAAAGCTGAACTCTGCAAATAACTCTGCAAAAGAAGCGGCCAGAGGATACGAAAACAGGATCCGCGAACTGGAATCCTCTTTAAAAGACCAGAAGAACCGCTATGACAAAGATGTTTATAACTGCAAGGCAGAGATCCGGAACGTCAGGGACGAGCGCGACGCCATCAGAGCAAAATATGACCGCTGCTCCGGCATAATCAGCAGCATTCCTGATATTGATGCCATCAGTTCTCTCGCGGAGTTTATCAGAGCCCTGCCGGAAAGCGTCCGAGGCGACGATGCCCTGAAATCTCTGGATCTCGGCAACATTACCAATCTTCTGGTGCAGTGCGGCCATATCTCCCGCCTTTCCACCGCATGGGAGGTAATCCGGAAGAAAACCATTGAAAGCGGCAGTTGCCATCCGGATCTTACCAAACTTATGATCCGGCTGATGGATTTCTACAACAGGGCTAACCCCGGCATGCAGTTTCAGGCTGTTATTCCGGAAACCGGCATTCCCTTTTCAGCTGAAAACCATTCCCGCCCCAACGGCAAAACGGTATCCTCTGTCAGAAAAGTGCTGTTTCCCGGCCTGAAAAATTCCGGCAATAAAGTACTGAGCCGGCCGGTGGTGGAGTAACTGAGTGGAATAGCTGAGAGAAATAACCGTTCCCTACGGGCCCCGAGAAGAAAATTACTGACTGTTGTTGCAGAAGCGTATTTATGAAAACCAAAAAGATTGCCGTACCCCGTTATCTGGCTGAGAGACTGCCGAGTCTCATGCAGAAATATCTCCGTCAGGATCAGGAATTGCCGGATGCGGATGAAAATCCTGAAAACTTCTTTGAAGATAACGCTGAAATTATCAGACGTCTTAATGATTACAGCCTGGCAGCGGATCATGCCTCCCTTATCCCCTTGGACAGCGCACCCCAGACCAGTGAACGCCTGTTTTTTCTGCTGACGGATCTTTTTGAAGATAATGAAGCAGGTTTTGCCATTAAATGGGATGAAGTGTCCCAGGCCCTGCATAATGCCCTGGATTCCGGCGACCGGCACTATCAGAAGATAAAATTTTCTTTTGAAACCTGCAAAAGCTTCATTTACAGCAATGTAACAAACAGCAATATTTACTTAAACAGCAGCAATGTATCTGAAAACCATAAGTCAGTTGCCAGCATCCGGAATTTCCTGACCAGTACCTGCAAAGCATCTCGCATACTGAACAATAACGTCATGCTATGCCTGATTTTTAAAAACGCCCTGACGTTCTGGCAAAAATCCGGCATTTCCGGCAAAAATGACTGGAGTTTTCAGGGGGCGAGACCCTTTAACGGCGGGACTGCTTTTACTCCCGAGAAATCAGGAATCGGCTCTGCCGGGAGCCCCTGCTATGTGTTTCTGAAGGTCATGTATTCGTTTTCCGGAAACGGCCGCGGAGATCCGGCTGAACCGGAGGCGGATCAGCAGGATGCTCCCCCGCCTTTGTTCCCCTCCGACCTCTTCCTGAAAACTGACAGCATTCGCGCCGCCCTGCCGGAAATCAGCAGGTCGCAGCTGACCTCGGCCTCCGAAGGCTCCATTGAGGTTTTTGCTCCGGACAGCCTCCCCGAGGATGCAGACTATACGGAAATGGAGCTGGATCAGCCCTGCGTCTGCAAGGATCCCTGGGAGCTGGTGAAGCAGGACTCCTATGTGTTTATCGATTTCGGCACCTCCAGCACCGTGGCCGCCTTCCAGGATGACAAAGGCATTACGCAGCTCCTCAGAATGAAGGACTTCGGCCAGGAGGTGCGGGATTACCAGTATGAAAACCCCACGGCTCTGGAATTCCGCGATATCAGGAGCTTCAGGGACGTCTGGCTTCAGGAAAAGTACCGCCCCCTGACCGAGTGGAACTCAGTGTACAGTTCCTATGATGCCAGAAGCCAGGTGGACGATCATCCCACCTGCGGCATGACGAGCATAAAATCCTGGGCCCGGCTGCGTCATAATGCCCATGCTCTCCATCTGGAGGATGAACTCCACGAGGCCTTTGACCTCTTTCCTCTTCCCGCGGAGGACTGCCCGGATGCCAAAGATCCGGGAGACTGGCAGCATCGCCCGCTGGATCCCATCGAAATCTACGGCTACTATCTCGGCTTATGCCTCAACACTCAGACCATAAGAGGCGGCTCCATCTACCTTAACTACCGGCTGTCCTGCCCCGTGGGGTTTGACCGGGAAACCAAGAAGCGCATCCTGCAGGGCTTACGGAGAGGCATTCTAAGGTCTCTTCCCCCTTCTCTGGTTTACTCCCAGAAATGGCGGGAGGCCAGGTTTTCCTTTGATTATATGGCCACAGAACCGGAAGCTCTTATCGGAGCGGCAATACCGGCTCTGGGACTGGCCTCCCCGGAAAAGGAAACCGCCTTCGCCGTATTTGATTTCGGGGGCGGCACCACGGATTTTGCCGCCGGCTTTTACCGGCCGTCTACGGAAATCGAGCGTCTGGAGATAGACACGGACACCACCATTGAGATTCTGGGCACCTCCGGAGACTCCGCTCTAGGGGGAGAACATCTGGTAACCCTGCTTTATTTTGCGGTGGTAAAGCATAATTATGCCCTGCTTCTGGAAAACGGCATTGCCTGCGTGCTTCCCGATCATGAGGAATGCGGCGCGTTCCCGGGCTCGGATAAGCTCTGGGCCTATGGCGCTGACGCTTACGGAAATATGCAGCTCATCAAGAAGGAGCTCCGGCGGATCTGGGAAAACGATCAGGATTACATTGAATCCCTAAGAAACGAAGGCAAGGCGGAGTTTCTTTTGCGGGATTACTCCGGCAAAACAGTTACCGTGCCTCTGGTCATCGATGTGGAAGAGCTAGAGACCATCATCAGGAACCGTATTGAAAAAGGGGTTAAAAGCTTTTACACCTTTTTCGCGCAGACCTTCCGCCCTTACGTCGACCGGCTGTCCGATAAGCTGCACGTGATTTTTGCGGGTAACTCCTGCCGCTCTCCCGTGCTCCGGGAGGTCTTTGCCAGCGTCAAAGCCGCCCGGAACAGCAATGCCGGCGATTACATTGTCGAGCATTATGAATTCGTGGATCAGTGGCTGCAAAACGGCGAGAACCGGGAGAATGATCCTGAGGCCCCGGTCAGAGTTACCCTGAAAAACTGCGTGGCTCTGGGCATGTGCGCCATCTGGAGCAACAGCATTTACCTCAAAAGCGATCGGGACATTGCTAATGATGACCCGCCGTTTAATTACACGGTGGGAACTTTTCAGAAAGGGTTTCTCGCGCCGTTATTTAAGAGAGGCCTTCATCCCTATAACGTATGGTTTCCCTTTGGCATGGTCAGAAAGCCCCGGGTGGGAAATGAGTACATTCTGCTAATAGGCTGGAGTTCCGATCCTGCGGCCGCCTCAGCCAGGGAAGAGGTGATCCCGCAAAGCGGCTGCCGCCAGAAAAACCTCTACTTCCCGCAGGAGTACACCGGCTATGCCATCAGGATCAGAGCGGTGTCTCTGACCAGGATTGAGCTGGGGTGCTTTGCGGATGATTCCGACGATGAACCGGCGTATGCCATGACCGTGGATCTCGACTGAGGAAGCTGCTGATTACTAAACATATGCCGCTCAGAAGTCTTCCGCGGTTCCGGAAGGTTTCTGAACAGACTTGAACAGGAAACAGAACATGAAAAGCAATAAGATTTATGTTGGCAAAGAGCTTTATACCGAGTATGTGGCCGGAAAGTTCGCCGAGGAAGCCTTAAAGCTGGGCGGAGTAAATGTCAGCGTTAAGGAAGACTGGCTTTCTCTGACTGCCGCAATTCCGGAGGATTTTCAGGGATCCTTTACGGTGCTTCGGGAGAATAACAGTGGCCTTCTGTTTCAGAATATCAGCGCCATGCCCTGCGAAGAATTCGTTGGTAAATTCGCGCCCTTTTTGATGTTAGATGACCACGAGAACGTGGCATCTAATTCATGTGCTTACAGAATCATAAATAAAGTAAAAGATCCTTTGATAGCAAGCACCTTTAAAGATACTATCACAAAAATATCATCTTATGATTTTTTAAAAAAAGATCTTAAAGTTAGCCTTTTTCAAGGAAATCCTCTTCCGGAAATTAATACGCAGACGATATTTGACAGCTGTATTGTCGATTTCTCAGAATTATCCCGTGAGATCACGGCAGCGCTGGAATCAGCAAACCCCGATCTTGTAGCAAAATTAGCCGGTAAAAGCCTTGCATTTATTGTAGGAAAATGCGTGTTCTTAGGGAGCGTCTCTTTTTCGGATGGCAGCCCGCAATTTTCGTTTTCTCAGTACTTTTTAGTAATGTACGACAAGCTTTTCTGGAACGGTTATCATGTCAACGTTTACTGGTGGATGTATTCCACAGATTTTAAACGTGCATCGGTTTATTGTGATTACTCTTTGCATAATAATTATAGTTACGGAGGCACCCTGACTTATGATTCTTCCAGTTCTTTTAATCTGAACATTCCCCAGGATTTCCCCCAGACCATTGATTATCTCTGCGTGCCGTTTTCCTATGAATACACCGGCGGATCTGATAATTCCGACAAATACCGATCTGAAGATCTGTTAAGTTCCGATAACCGGCTGGCGGCTCTTCCGGTTATGCCGGAAGCAAAGCTGACCAGTTCCTCCGAAGGGCTTTTTGATATCTTCTGGAATGACAGCAACACTCCTGATGAAAAGTACTATTTTCCTCTGGAACTGGACCGAGAATGCGCGGCCCGGGATCCCTGGGAACTCGTTAAAAGCAACTGCCGGGTTACCATAGATTTCGGAACGTCCAGCACGGTGGTGACCACCCGGGATGAATACGGCCGGGTCAGTCTGGTAAGAATGGGGGATTTCGACCAGGCTGTTAAGGATTCCCAGTATGAAAATCCCACAGTTCTTGATTTCGTAAATCTGAGCGCATTCCTGAAACACTGGCGGGATGTCCCCTTCCGGCCTCACACTAGCTTTGCTGATGTGGAGTTTTCCCATACTGCCAAGGAGGGCCGGAATGACCATCCCAGAAGCTGCATGAGTTCCATAAAAACCTGGTGCCGCACGGACAGGAAAGGGGTGGGACTCCGCCTCATGGATGAGCAGGGGCTGGATTTTGAACTGAATCAGCCTGAAATTGCCGAGGATGAAACCAAGCTTTTGCATAACTTCGCCGCCGCCCCCGTTAACCCGGTGGAGATCTATGCCTATCTCCTGGGCTGCTGCATCAATAACCAGTCTCTGGGCAACGGTTCCATTTACCTGAACTACACCATGACCTTTCCGGTAAAGTTTGACAACGATACGAAGAAGCGCATCCTGCAGGGGTTCAGAAAAGGCCTTTTGCGTTCGCTGCCCCCTTCTCTGGTCTATTCCGACAAATGGAATGACAGTCTCCTGGCAATAAAGGAAAGAGCCAGCGAACCCATCGCTCTGGCTGCCTCCTATCTTAAGGCCCTGGAGATCGATCCCACGGATGCCGGGGTGCCCTTCGGCGTTTTTGACTTCGGCGGCGGCACGGCGGATTTTGCAGTGGGATTATTCCGGAATCCGACAGATGAGGAAGCTGATGAGTATGATTACGAGCAGGTGATTGACATTATTGATACCTCCGGAGATCCGGATCTGGGGGGCGAACACCTGGTCAGCCTGATCTGCTACGAAACCATCCGTGATAATCTTCAGGAAATTCTGAACAACAAGATCAAGTTTGTCCTGCCTCAGGGCCTTACCGTGTTCCCGGGGTCGGAACTGGTATGGGCCACCAGCTCCGAAGCAAATGAAAACTCCGCTGTTCTGGCAAAGGAGCTCCGGGAACTCTGGGAAACCGGCCCGCTTCAGGATGCGGAAGGGAATCCCATCACCAATCTTCTCCTCAGGTTAAAGGTAAACCAGGAATCACCGGAATGTCATCTCGAAATCGACCAGAAAAAGCTGGTGGGACTGATGGCTGACCGCATCAAAGAAGGCTTTACCCGCTTCAGAGCTACCATTCAGAATGCCATGAGTTCCTCCGGGATCAGCTTTGCGGAACTGGGAGAATTCCAGGTGTTCTTTTCGGGCAACTCCTGCCGCTCTCCCATTACCAAAGCGGTTATCGACGATTTCCGGAATGATTCCGGCATGGAACTTAAGCTGGCATTTCACACGGAATTCATTGACATGCTGGATACGGCAGAGGCCGCCGAAATCTCAGACCTGCAGGAAGAAGCCCCGGATGAGGAAAACCAAGAAGATAAAGCTGATGCTGCCGTCGGGAAGGATCCTTTCGCCGCTATTCGTAAGGCCAATCCCCTGCTCACCCTGAAAACCGGAGTGGCTCTGGGACTTCTGGACATCCTGGACGGCGAAAGCACCGGCTATGTCGAGAGAATCAGAACCGCCGGTCTCGAGGGCGAAGCTCCCTTCAACTACTATGTGGGCAAATTTGTCAAAGGCATTCTGAATCCGAAGCTGGTGCGGAATGCCGATTATGTCAGCTGGGTTAAGCTGGACACGGTGAAGAAAACCCATGTCACCAAGCTGGGCTGGTCGTCAGATCCCACCGTGTTCACCAACAATCCTCAGGCCATGAGAAAGGAATACCTGGTTCATCACGATCCCAAATACGAGGGCTGGAATATCTTTATCAAGCCGGAATCTCCGGGAGCCATAGCTTTGGCGGTAACAGAAAGCGAAACGCCGGAGAATCTTGAAGGCATGGAAATCATTACTCTGTAGCGGGCAGCGGGTTAGCCCCGCCGCCGGAACACCATCATTTTACGGGAGACTGTTTTATGGAAAACAACAAGGAACCCTGCTGTCAGCAAGATCCCCTGGCTGCCAAAATAGCCGGAGAAATCGACAATCTCGGGAAAAACCGCATCTCAGTACTGAGCAATCTTTCTTATCAGGAAATCTCCCGGGAGCAGATCCTCAGAAATACGGTATTTTTTCGGATCACCTGCCTGACCTATGAAAAGAAATTCCCCCGGCAGGAAGCTTTTGAAAATGTGGTAACCGCCCTGAAAAATTCCTCCTGCCGCGTTATCTACTATCTTAAGGGCGGCTCAGGCGGCGTGGAATTCTACATCGGCATCACCTCGGCGTTTTCTCAGGACAGAACCCGGTATAACGTCAACGACTATGAGGACATGCTGTCCCGGGCCATCAGAGGCAATTTTATCGGTTCCACGGTGGAGAAGGCGGATAACAGCGTGCTGGAAAGACTTGCCGACAGCAGACTGCGGTTTAAAACAGTGCTGGGGGTGCCTTCCCGCAATAATGAAAACCGGGACGACCTGTCCTTCCAGGGAGTGGAAAGACTGGTAAACGTCATGAATTCCGGAGAGCTGCCCCTTAGTATCAGAGATCAGGAGTTTCATCTTCTGGTGATCTGGGAATCTCTGGATCTGGCGGCCATTCAGGAGTTCGGCTCTCAGGTGGAAAGCCTGTACAGCAAGCTGTCCGCCTTTGCTCATTCCAGCATTCAGAGCAGCAGTCAGGATTCCTCGCAAAAAGGATCCTCCGCGCAGACCGGCACCTCCGAAGGCAAAACCGCCGGCGAAACCACCGGAAAATCCGAAAGCAAGACCTCGGGAACATCCGCCTCGGAAACCATTGGCACCTCGGAATCCACATCAAAGAGCAAGGGCACTTCCTCCGGCACTTCGGAAAATTCTTCCGTCTCTACCAGCAAGTCCAAAACCACGGGCACCAATAATTCCGAAACCACCGGCACCACCGAATCGGAAACCACCGGCACCAGCAAAAGCACGTCCAATTCCATGGGCAAGAGCGAATCCAGATCCTCCACATCCGGAAAAAACAGCAGCAGTTCCAGTTCATCCACTTCCGAACAGGCCGGCACCAGCGAGGGGAGTCAAACCACCAAAGGCACGAATAATTCCATCAGCAAGGGTACCTCCAGCACCACGAGCAACGGCTCCAGCAAATCGGAAACCAATGGTTCCTCCAGCACTAATTCCAAGGGAACCTCCAGTACATCTTCAAAAACCGAAGGCTCCACTTCAGGAAACTCGCAGTCAAAAAGCACCGGAGAAAATAAAAGCTCCACTTCGGGAACCTCGGTGTCTTCCAGCATCAGCAAGAGCTCCTCTTCCAGCTCCAGCACCGGGACTTCGGAATCCGTTTCGTCCAGCAGCGGGCTTTCCGTCACCTTCGAAAACAAGAATAAAAAGGTGCAGGACATCCTGAAATACATTGACGAAGAACTCATGGTGAGAATCAAGCGGGGCATTTCCAAAGGTCTGTTTCGCACCGCCGTATATGTGGGGGCCGGAAATCCTCTGAACTGCGATCTCCTCTGCAACACCCTGATCTCTCTCGCGCAGGGGGACAAAAACTTCAATACCGCGGTCTACAGCGCCGACTTCAAGGGCATGGGCAAACCGGTGTCGGAACTTCAGATCTGTCAGGTCAAAGCACCCCGGGACATTTCCGCGGAATCTTATCTTCTGGAATCCCGTCCGGTGATAAACGGCATCATCGACGCGGGCACCTGGCTCACCGCTCAGGAGATCAGCATGCTGGCCGGTTTCCCCCAGAAGGAGGTGCCGGGCCTGGAATTGCGGGAACAGGTGCCCTTCGGACTTAATATAAGCGCCGGAGTGGCAAGCAGCGACAGACTCGATCTCGGAGTCATGCGGCAGGAGGGCTGTCAGCTTAAATCCCAAAAGGTCAATCTCTCCCGCAAGGAACTCTCCAAGCACGTATTCATCGCCGGCACCACCGGTTCCGGAAAAACCACCACCTGCCACCGGCTTCTGGCGGCATCCATGACGGACGGAGCTTCCCTGCCCTTCCTGGTCATCGAACCCGCAAAAACCGAGTACCGGGCTCTGGTGAACAGCAGCACCCCGGGCTTTAACGAGATCATCGTCTTCACCGTAGGCAACGGCAACGGCGTGCCCTTCCGTTTCAATCCCCTGGAATTTCTGGAAAACGAAACCCTGTCCGGTCATATTGACGAACTCAAGGCCGCCTTCATGGCCAGCTTTGACATGGAAGCCGCCATCCCCAATCTGCTGGAGCAGGGGCTGTACCGGGTATACAAATGCATGGGCTGGGATATTGAAACCGGGGAGAACCGTTTTCTGAAGGATCGCCGCGCTGCCTGGCAATCGGACATCAGAGGGGTGTTTTTTCCGACCCTGGAGATGTACATTGAAACGGTAGTGGAACTGGTAAAGGAAAAAGGCTTTGATGACCGGCTGCGGGACGAATACATCGGATCCATAAGAGCCCGGCTGGACAGCCTTACCGAAGGCGCCAAGGGGGTGATTTTCAACACCCAGCTTTCCGTGGATTTTAATGATCTTCTGGATCGCCGAGTTATTATTGAGCTTGAGGATGTGAAATCATCGGAGGATAAATCCTTCCTGATGGCGCTTATTCTCTCGCGGCTCTCCGCAGCCCTCAAGGCCAGACATGCCCGGGAGGCGAATTTCCGCCATATCACTCTGGTGGAGGAAGCGCACCGGCTTCTTACCAAGGTCAGTCCCGGAGACAGTCAGAACCGCAAAATGGGCGTTGAGCTGTTCTCGGATCTGCTCGCCGAAGTCAGAAAGTACGGCGAGAGCCTCATCATTGTGGATCAGATCCCCAGCAAGCTGGCCAGCGAGGTGCTTAAAAACACCAACACCAAGATCATTCATAAGCTGTTCTCCCTGGATGACAAAAACGCCGTGGGAGAAACCATGGCCCTGGATGATAACCAGAAAAAGTATCTCTCCTATCTGGTGCCGGGGGAAGCCATAGTATTCTCCCAGGGCTGGAAAAAGCCGGTGGATGTGCAGGTAACGCAAATCGATACCAGCACTGATGACGATGATGTGGATGACGAAATTGTCTGCCAGAACGGCCGGAACTACTGGCTGAAGCACTGCCGGAGATTCTGCGCCTTCATGGACGAATCCGCTGACCGGAAGCCCGACTGGGAAAGCTTTGTCGCTCAGGCCCGCAGCGCCGCCCGGCTTTACCAGAACTGCATCTGCAATGAAAACGCCAGTAACAGAGAATGGCAGATGCATCTTAACAGCCTGGAGGAGACCTGCGGCAATGACCGGACGCTCTTTTTAAGACTGATCAGAAATGCCGTGTTTGACTTTGCCTTCCGGAAACTGTCCATAGATCCGGGAACAGTGGTTAATTTCAACTACCAGAGCTTCGCCGCTGCGTTTGACAGCAAATTTGATGCGGCATGGAATTATTATTCTGACAAGCGCAACCTGGAAAGCTTTGTAAGTTCGCTTATCGTAAGTGTTCATAGCAATTTAGGAGAGTTTTAATATGGGATGGGGATGGATTGGGGATGTGTGTTCGAGCGTTTGCAGCTGCGTTAAGTCAGTTTGTTCTGGCGTCTGCAATGCCCTTTCATCAGCTGCGGGAAAGATTGCCGGACTGTGCTCTACAGTAGGGCCGGCTTTAACGGCAATCGCAAAGATAGCGGCCTGCATCCCCGGATGTCAGGGGGTGGCGGCAGTACTGGCCAACATCGGCCGCATTGCCACGGTCATCTCGGTAATCACCGGAGTGTTCAAACAGGACGAACGGATTGAGGATATCGGGGAACGGGCTCTTCAGGCCGAAGAACAGGGGGTTACCCTGGAATCCTGCAACGGCGACTTTAAGGCTTATATGGAAAAGGTGCGCAACCTGAAGCTGGATCCTGACAAAATGCACACTGCGAATGAACAGATCATGGCCGGCTGCATGGTTGCCGAACAGGGGATCAGAGAAGTCAATCCCAAGCTGTCAACAATCGGTCTCTACCCTTTGGCCATGTTTTCTGATCTCTGTTCCGCGGATCGCCTTAAGAAATGGGCGGACATTGCCCAGCGCATGGATATGCCCCTGTCATCAATCGCCAAATTCTATCTGGGCAGCAATGTTTTTAATGCGATTTTTCCCGAGGAAGCCAAAAAAGCCAATGAGATGGATGGCCAAAAAGCAGCTGTAGCGGCAGAAAAGGAATTAAATCCTAATGCCAATGAATTTGAGCTTAATGACAATATTGCCAAGTCCAAGACTAATATCGAGGATATACTGAAGAAAGCCGCGGAAAACTTCAAATAATAATTTCCGGCCCGCGCTTATCCTTGCTTAGCGGTTTACCGGTTACACACTAAGCAGTGCCAGCGCGGCTTCTGGCCTTTGGTTAGCCTGACTCAGCATGGACTGGGACGCCTGCTGGAGAATGGAATTTCTGGTCATGGCGGCGGTTTCGGCGGCAAAATCGGCATCCCGGATACGGCTGCGGGCCGCGCTGACATTTTCCGCCGTATTGGCCTGATTCCTGATGGCAGATTCCAGCCGGATCTCCGCAGCACCCAGTTCCGCCCGGCGGGCGTCGATGGTTTCAACAAAGTCCCCGGCAAAGGCGATTACCTTCTGGGCCGCCTCCGGAGTGGATACGTCAAGAGAGATTTTGCCGTCGCTCCCCAGGGTGAATCCCGTAACGTGAGCCGAAAGAGGCTC
>DFFT01000076.1 GCA_002372325.1 Succinivibrionaceae bacterium UBA3769
TAAAGTTTATTTTTTAACAAAGCCTAGTATATTGGGTCAGTCAAGGATCTCCCCGGGGTCGCCCGGAATAATTTTACGGAGAAAGCGATATGGGAACTTTTTTAAACCCCGGCGGCAGCAATGCCTTTACCGAACTTGCGGCTAAACAAGACTCCGGCATCTTCGTTGATAAGACCGATTTTATCAGTGAAACCATAGACAGACTGGATGCCGGAGATTTAAAACTTATCGCCTTCACCAAACCTCGGCGTTTCGGAAAAACCGTCACCGCTCACATGCTTGCTTCTTATTATTCCAAGGGAGCTGACAGCAAGGACGTGTTTTCGGGGTTAAAAGTGGCCGGTTATGCCGGGACAAAAACAATTAACGGGCAAAAAAAGAAAATTACCTACGAGGAATACCTGAACAAGAGCAATGTGATCTTCCTGGACATGAACAATGTCAATTCCAAGTACAAAAACTATGTCAGGAGAACCGCAAAAATTGAAGAAGTCACTGATATTGTTGATTTAACGGAATACCTGGTCATAAAGGAACTCAAAGAAGAACCTGAATTTGCTCCGATTCTGGCAAAGGCCGGCATTTCCAATATCGGGTTAAACGATGCCCTGTCAGAGATCCATCAAAAATTGCATATTTCGTTTGTGTTCATTATGGACGAATGGGATCTGATATACCGGGAATACCGGGATAACGAGACTCTTCAGGAAAAATTCATTGACATGCTCACAGGATTGTTCAAGGCTGCTGAAGGTCTGGCCTGCTTTTCCCTGGCATACCTTACCGGCATTCTCCCGATAAAGAAATACAATTCCGAGTCAGCTCTGAATAATTTTGACGAATACAATATGCTTCAGCCTGACACATTTGCCCCGTATTTCGGCTTCACTGATGAAGAGGTCACTGAGCTCTGCAAACAGCCCTGGTGCAGTATTTCAAAAGATCTGCTGAAGGAATGGTATGAGGGGTATAAATTCACTCTGGATGCCAAAGACAAAGAACACAAAAACAATGTCCTCATTGACGTTTACAACCCTAATTCTGTCTGCAAGGCAATAAGCCGAAATAATTGCGGCAATTTCTGGAGCAGCACCTCGTCAAACAAAGAGGCAATCCGCCTCATAAACATGAACTTTGCAGGCATTAAAGACGATATTCTGAGCATGCTTGCCGGGGGAACAGTATTTTTCAATTTCAGAAGTTTTAATAGCAATATGGTTTCCATTACCAGCAAGGATCAGGTATTTTCCCTTCTGACATGTCTGGGATATCTGGGCTGCAACGGACAGCCAAACGCCGGAACCGAACGCTATGCCTACGTTCCGAACAGGGAAATCAGGGAAACGCTCATTGACATTGTAAGAGAACAGCCCTGGTACAATTCCATGCCCGTGATCGAACGTTCCGAAAAGCTCTTTCAGGCCATCAGATCTCTGAATGCCAAAACGACTGCGGAAATAGTCGGCGGCATCCATAACTCCCCCTATGTTTCCGTTATCGGATATAACAAGGAGGAAGCTCTGGTGTTCTGTCTCATATCCGGTCTTATGTGGTGCGCCGAAAGCAGCTATGACAGCTACCGGGAGCTCCCGACGGGGAAAGGTTTTGCGGATCTGGTGTTTGTCCCGAAGAGCAGAGCGGATCTCCCGATCATGATTGTTGAGTTCAAGCGGGATTACACTGCGGAGGATGCCCTGAACCAAATAAAGAAACAGAATTACGCCGCAAGATACCGCAAAGACGGAGACGTGAGGAAAGTTCTGCTTGTCGGGCTTAACTACAGCTCAGAAACAAAGGAACATCATTGCCTTATCGAGAAGATGTGAGGAGATGTTTATGGCAGAGGAAGCCGGGATTTTTGTTCCTTCCGGAACGCAGTTTTGCAAAAACGGCCTTCCGATCATCCCGCATTGACCGTAAAATAATAACTGAAAAACTTGGATTAACAGAGGAGAAGCCATGACAAAGGAATCAAGCATCTTCGAGACTGACGAGGACATCATAAACCGGATAAACAAGGAAATCGCCACAATCGACCGGGATATGGTCATTGTCAAGAGAATACAGGAAAAATTCGCCGGCATCTTAAAAGACGTTGATGAGCTGACCATCGGCGGCGTTCTGGTGCTTGAGAATAGCATTCCCGGGGATTTATACCGGAACTATATTGAAAAGCACCTTAAAAACAGTCAGAATGCAGAGAAGCTGCTGATTGCAGAAAGGGAGAAGAATGTAAAGGCTCTGACGGATTTTAAGAAACATCTGAATAAGATGAAAGCCGAAAGCTGACAGTCCCGGGGAGCGCCGGCACTGCCTCCCGGACATTGAAGAAGTCAATGTACGCTTGCGGTTTAATTGCATGCCTGCCGGAAAAGCAGAGATGTACAAAGCACCGGCATAGCAAATAAGCCCGTGATTCCGAAAAGCCGGCTGTCTTATGACAGCCGGTTTTCTTTTTCTTCACTGACATATTGCCATTGTCCGGAGAAGCCTTCCGGGAAAATTTTAGGATGCACTGAAAACCCCGCCCCGCAGAGGGACGTGATTTTCATCAGGACTTACGAGGCTATCAGCTTCGGGTTAGCCATCCGCGCTCCTCAGCCCTTATGGGGGTTTTCAAGATAACGCACTTTTTCTCGGGTTCCGTTCCGCGATACTCCTCTGATTCCCCGGCATCTCCCCGGCATCTTCAGTTCATGATAATCTTCATGGCCGGACGGATGCCGTTATTTTCAGAATTGGCCGGGTCTCCGTGACACGGCATAGCGGCAACAGCGCCGCAATGGAGAAAACGGCATAAAGTGGTATCATTACCGGGTGCTATGCAGAGTTGCCACAGGAAATAAAATCAGAATGGACTAACAGGATGGATCAGCAGAATGGATGCTCTTATCTCCTTTAATCTGAAGCCGTCTTCCCGGACGCCGCAAAAACAGAGATTTACCGGGCTTTTCGGATCCGCTCCGGCCTTTTTCATTGCCGAAGCGGTTAAGGATGCCGCAGCCCCGGCCCTTGTAATCACGAGATCCGTCCGGGAGGCCCTGGATCTGGAACAGGAGCTCCGCTTTATCATGAAGGATGTGCCGGTGTGGTATTTTCCGGACTGGGAAACCCTCCCCTATGACACCTTCTCCCCCTATCAGGACATCATTTCCCGCCGGCTGGAAATACTGTCCCGGCTGGAAACCGCCCGGAAAATGGTGATCATCGCCTCGGTTAATACCATGATGACCCGGGTTTCGCCCAAATCCTTCATAAATTCCCAGGCTATCATGATCAAAAAGGGCGACACCCTGAGCATTATGAGGCTCCGGGACAAGCTGGCCTCCTCCGGCTACCTCATGACCCGGCAGGTGCTGGGACACGGCGAGTTCGCTGTCCGGGGCTCCATTGTGGATCTGTTTCCCATGGGCGGCAATGTGCCCTACCGCCTGGACTTCTTTGATGACGAAATCGACTCCATCAGCATCATTGATCCGGAAACCCAGAAATCAGTAAAGCCTGTGGAAAAGATCGCCATCCTGCCGGCGCACGAATTTCCGGTAACCCCGGAGGCCATCGACACTTTCAGAAAGAACTACCGGGAACGCCTGAACCCGGACAATCTGGCTCTCCATAACATCTATCAGCAGATCTCCCGGAAGGTCATCCCCTCGGGCATTGAGCATTATCTCCCCCTGTTCTTCGCCGATACGGCCACGGTATTTGACTACCTCCCCCCGGAAAGCCCCGTGCTGGTCATGGAAAGCATCCGGGAAACCATGGATGAGTACTGGCAGGATATTCTCTCCCGGGCCGCCAAAACCGCCGGAAACCCTGACCATCCCAGTCTGGAGCCCAAGCTTCTTTACCTTAATCCCGACGAGCTTCTTGCGGCCGTGTCCCGTTTCCGGAACTTCCGGATCTGGCCCGGGAAACCCGAAGGCGTTTCAACGGCTGCTGCCGATCTCCGCACGGAGCCGGTGCCGCCGGTGGCCATAGATCACGGGAAATCCCGCCCCTGCGAAAACCTTATGAAATTCCGGGAGGATTTTCCCGGCAAAATGCTCTTCGCCGTTAGCTCCGAGGGCCGGGAGGCCATTCTGCAGGAAATGCTTCTGGGAAGCGTCGCCGCAAGGCACTTTGATTCCCTGAAGGATTTTCTGGCCGCTCCCGATAAAACCGGCATCGCCGTGGCTCCCCTTAATAACGGCTTTATCTATGGGGATCTGGCCATCCTTACCGAGACCGAGCTTCTGGGAGCGTCCGGAGCCTCCAGAACCCGGAGAAGCAGCAAGAGAACCATCAACCCGGATGCCATTATCCGGAATCTCGCCGAGCTCAAGCCCGGGGAATTCATCGTGCACGAAAAGCACGGCATCGGCCGCTATCTCGGGCTGGAAACCCTGGAAATCGAAGGGCTGAAACAGGATTTTGTGGCTCTGGAATATGCCCAGAACGCCAAAATGTATGTCCCCATTTCCTCCCTGCATCTCCTGAGCCGCTATACCGGAGCTGATCCCGAAAGAGTTACCCTCACCCGCCTGGGCTCCAATCAGTGGGAAAAGGCCCGCAAAAAGGCGCAGGAAAAGATCCGCGACGTGGCAGCGGGACTTTTGGAGCTCTATGCCAAAAGAGAGATGCGGAAGGGTTTTGCCTACAAGATCCCGGAAGCGGAATACGGCCGCTTCGCCGCCCGCTTCGGCTATCAGCTTACCGATGATCAGATGAGCGCCATTACCGCGGTGCTGGAGGACATGAAATCCGAAAAGCCCATGGACAGGCTGATCTGCGGCGATGTGGGCTTCGGCAAAACCGAGGTGGCCATGCGGGCTGCCTTTATCGCCGTCTCCAATGCCCGGCAGGTGGCCATTCTGGTGCCCACTACCCTTCTCGCTGACCAGCATTACGAAAGCTTCCGGGATCGCTTTGCGGATTCGCCGGTGGAAATTGCCTGTCTGAGCCGCTTCAAAACCGTCCGGGAGCAGCATGAGGTGATAAAAAAGCTGGCTCAGGGCA
>DFFT01000029.1 GCA_002372325.1 Succinivibrionaceae bacterium UBA3769
ACATCTCGTCCGGCGATACACCGATATTCCGGGCCGGCTTTTTTCGGGCAGCTTTCCGGCCGTTTTCCTCCTTCTGACATATGCCCTTCTGATCTTCTTCCTGATCTTTTTTCCGGGAAAGCTTTGCAAATATGTCCAGCTTAAAGGCTCTGCTTTGCGGCATTATCTGAATAAGTCTGAAAATCAGCAGCCTTAAGACAGGGAGGGAACGGATTTAAGGTTGTTGTCTGGTGTGTGAAAAGGCAGGCTCGGATTTCAGAACAGCCGGAAGCTTAGTCTCCCGGCTTAAACCTCTGTTTTCCGGTGCGGGTGTGTTCACTGTTCCGGGGACTTCTGATAACTCTCTATGAGCTTTTCGGAAAACTCTTCAAAGCTCTTCAGGGCTCCGTAATCTGCAAACTTATACTCCTGAATAACGCCGCGATCGTTTTTCCAGTAAAGATAAGACCAGGGGCCGGAATCTCCGGTGGTGGTGGATTCCCTTCTTTTCTGCACGGAACCATGTTCAATCAGACTGACAAATGAGCTCCATTCGCTGTCGGAAAGGAGTACGGTGCCGGCTCGCACCGTATCCGCTTCCGTGCAGGGGCCGTAGCCCTTCCGTTCTCTTTTCTGATGCTGAAAAAAATGCTTCCCTTCCTCGGCATAGTAACGGTATCTCAGGAAATAGGCGCCGTAGTTGATATTTTCCCGGGTGTGCACAAATTCCGTGATGTCATCGGCCGGAATGTCCCGCCCTACCGCAAGGGCGCCGGCAGCAGATGCAGCGCCTGACACGAGACAGGCCGCAAGCAGCAACATGCGTTTTATGAGAGCTTTCATGTGAAGTTGTCCTCCCCGCTTCTGGGCCTTGAGGCCGCTTAATGTCAAAACCCCGGAAGAGTTTTAATCCTGTTACTCCGGGGGCTGTTTCTCCTGAACCTTTTTCTACTCGGCGGCGGGTTTATCGTTCTTTACGGGTTCCCGGTAAAACTGCACCGCGCCGGAATAACGGCCTTCGATAAATTCCCGGATATGATCAGAACGGAGCTCGCTTACCAGGGACTTAACCAGAGGGTTATTCTCATTGCCCTCCCGAACGGCAATAACGTTCACATAGGTCAGAGCTGCCATGGAATCGGCGTTCTCCAGAGCTACCGCATCGTTTTTGGCATTGAAGCCGGCGGTAAGGGCATAATTGCCGTTAAGCACCACCATGGCCATCTGATCCTTTACCCGGGGGAGCTGAGCGGCTTCCAGTTCTACCAGCTGAAGATTCTTCGGATTCTCGGCCACATCCTTCACTGAAGCGGTGAGTCCGGCCTCGGAGGTCAGCTTAATAAGACCGTTGTCCTGCAGGAGAAGCAGCGCCCGACCTTCGTTAGTGGTATCGTTGGGGATGCCGATATGATCTCCCGGCCCCAGATCCTCAAGACGGTTCTTCTTCCCGGGGTAAATCCCCAGAGGTTCGTAGTGAATTCTTCCGGCTACCTTGAGATGGGTGCCCCGGTCATGATTGAAGTTATGAAGGTAGAGCTCATGCTGCATGTAGTTGGCCAGGATCTCGCCGCTTTCCACCACGTTATTGGGCTGGACGTAGTCATCAAAAACCTTGATATCCACTGTAATGCCGCGGGTTTTCAGATTCTTGGCGGCCTCCTCCAGAATTTCCGCATGGGGTGTCGGGGAAGCGGCGACTGTGATCACGCGGTTTTCCGGAACATTTGTCGCTTTATCGGGAGCCGGGGCTTTATCGTCAGAGCCGCAGGCAGCCAGCAGGATTGCCAGAGCGGGTACAAGCAGTTTTTTCATATGAGTTCTCCAAAGTTAAACCGGGGGCTGAAAAACACCGTTATCGATGCGGTGCAATTCTCAGCTATGCTATTCGTTACGGCTGCGCTATTCTCAGCTACACTATTCTTCTGTCCAGTTTTCTCGCAATAAACATGCCCAGCACCTGGAATATCTGCACCAGGGCAATAAGAAGAATCACGCAGATCCACATTATACCGGCATCATAACGCTGATAGCCGTACTGAATGGCAATGGCGCCGAGACCGCCACCTCCGATGGCACCGGCCATGGCCGAGTAGCCTAAAATCGTGGAAAGCGCAATGGTAGCGCCGGTAATCAGGGAGGTGCGGGCCTCTACCAGCATTACCTTAGTCATGATCTGCCAGAGAGATGCTCCCATGCTCTCAGCGGCTTCAATAACACCGCGATCCACCTCGTTCAAAGATGATTCCACAAGCCGGGCGATAAAGGGAGCGGCGGAAAGCACCAGAGGCACAATGGCTGCAGTGGAGCCGTAGGATCTTCCCACGATAAAGACTGTAACCGGGATTACCAGAATCATGAGGATAATGAAGGGGAGACTCCTGCCGATGTTGGTAATAACGTCCACAATGCGGTAGATTATGCGGTGCGGCCGTAGTCCCTTCTTATGACAAAGGGTCAGCATAAACCCCAGAGGCATACCAAGAATGTATCCGAAAAACGTGGACGCAATGGTCATATAGACGGTTTCCCAGATCCCCTGCAATATCTGATCAGTCAGTGTATACATGGCCGCCCTTCCCTTCAAAATAAAGTCCCTGCTCCCGGAGATAAGCGAAGATCCGCTTCCGGAGGCTTTCATCCTCAGGAAGCTCCAAAACCGCCTGTCCGGCAGATCCCTGAGCGGTGTTCTGCACATCGGCAAACAAAATGCTCACCGGAGCAACCTCCTTGATAATAGAGGCGATAATTGGCTTCAGGGCCTGTTCTCCCTCAAATACCACCCTGATGCGGCGATCGCTGTCCAAGGGCGGGATAGCGGTGCCGTCAAAAATAATGCGTCTCCCGGTTTCGGACTTAGGCTTCATAAAGACTTCCAGCACCGGCCCTGTTTCCACAACCCGCCCCTGATCCATGATAGCAACTCTGGTGCAGATCTCCTTAACCACTGACATCTGATGGGTGATTACCACAATGGTGATGCCCATATCGCGGTTAATATCCCGGAGAATTTCCAGTATTGAAGCTGTGGACTGCGGATCCAAAGCTGAGGTGGCCTCATCGCAGAGCAGGATCTCCGGCTTCGTGGAAAGAGCACGGGCAATGGCCACGCGCTGCTTCTG
>DFFT01000169.1 GCA_002372325.1 Succinivibrionaceae bacterium UBA3769
CCTTTGGCAATGAATGCTTTAACACTCCGAATTCGGAAGAAATGATTTACCTCGTGATGGCCCCGAAAGCCCTTTACGCCTACCGGGATGATTTTGTGTCCCGGGCTCTGGAGTTTCTGGATTCCGATGATGAACTAAGGTGCTTCTGGACAGAGGAGTTCCGGGATCGGGTTTATACCCCGGTTTCCGATAAAGATCTGGAGTGGCTGAAATCCCGGCTGGAAAAAATGAACCAGAAGATAACCATCGTGTACGAACCCGTGCTCAGCGCTGTGCACCTGATTCCTCCGGAATGGGATGACATGACCGTGGTGCTGGAAACCGCCGCGGAATACATCCTTTTCTCCTGGGGCACTTCTGTCTGATGAACCTGACGGAGCTGTCGCATTCTGATCAGGTTTACCTCTGCTTCCGCCTTCATCTTCTGCAAACCTCCTGTTTCAGACGGGGAGCTAAGCCTTGCCATGTCTCCGCTGATTGATTTCCCGGGTATTTTCCGGAACAGCGCTGTCGCTGTTACCGGGGCGGGCAGAGTTCCTTCGGAGGGAAGGCAAAAACGGCTTAAATACCGGATTGCCTAGCGGCATGATAAACACCATGAGACAAATACTGTCAGGAACTGTCTCAAAATAATATGTAACTCTTGGGATAGAAACATAACTCTCATTATGATACACTTTCGTGTAAGAACACGGAGAATTGCATATGGCAGAGGCAGATGTCAGGTTAACTCAAATCCTGCATGATGCAGGCGAGTTATCCCAGAAGATTTTCAATGAAAAGCAACAGCGTTTATTGAGCGGGTGCATATCAAAGGCTTATGGATACGGTGGCGATAAGATTGTTGCATCAGCATTTGGTCTTGATCCAAGAACAGTATCTGCCGGACGCGCTTCTGCAGAAAATGGGGATATAGACGTTTCCCAGGAACGCATAAGGCAGGAAGGAGGAGGGAGGAAAGCAGTCAAGAACCAGCAACCGGAGATCTTGAAAGCTGTTGAGGAAATAGTGAGTAACAGCACATACGGTTCTCCTGAAGATGATTTGCTATGGACCAATCTCTCTCTGAGAGCTATTTCAGAAGAATTAAAGCGAAAAGGATATACAGCAGGCAAGGATCTGGTTGGAAGATTGCTTGAAGAGATTGGCTATAGCAAGCCAGTTAACCAGAAGTACTTGCAAGCGGGAAAGGCTCATCCCGGAAGGGATGAAATGTTCAAAAGGATTAATCAGGCAATAGAAGATTTTCGTAATGAGGGAAATCCGGTTCTGGCAACCGACACAAAGAAAAAGGAACTTATTGGAAACTTCAGGAATAATGAAGCGGAATACCGAAAACAAAAGGACTGGCGTAAGGTTTTAGATCACGATTTTCCTGTTCCTGAATTGGGCCAGGTCGCTCCGTATGGAATATATGCAGTAAACGATAACACTGGTTTTGTAAATCTTGGAACAGACCATGACACAGGAGCATTTGCAGCAGAGAGCATCCGCAGATGGTGGCTTCATATAGGAGATGCCAACTTCGGTGATTCTAAAAAATTTATGGTGGTTTGTGACAGCGGCGGCTGCAACGGATGGCGCACAAGACTTTGGAAATACCAGTTAGCATTGCTGGCAACAGAACTGGGTAAAGAAATACACGTCTATCACATGCCGCCTGGCACATCAAAGTGGAACAAAGTTGAACACCGTCTTTTCTGCTATATAACTGAAAACTGGGCAGGGAAATCGCTATTGGATGTCAAAACTACAGTTAACTATATCAGCAGTACTACGACAAAAAAAGTACTGACTGTAAAGCGTGTTGCTGATACAAGCAAATACGAATGCTCAATCAGGAGTTCTGATGAGGAAATTGAAACAATAGCTCTCGAAAGAATTGAACCTTATGGGGATTATGCATACATAATCAGAGGGTTTAAGAAATGCACGTAATTTTGCGACAGTCTTTAAGCTTAAATTATCAGAATGTCTTTTTGATAAATTCCGACTTGTTGATAAATCCATGTTTAACACATATAATCAAACTCGCCAAAAGTTACGAAATCGTTCTTTTTTGGCGAGTTTGATTGCGTGTTAGCAGGAAGATGATATGAGTCTGGTTGCCAGAAAAGAAGAACAAAAGCTGTTGAACCAAGCAGTATGCAAACATGAATCGCAGTTTATCGCAGTTTATGGCCGGCGTCGTGTCGGAAAAACATATCTCATTCGGGAATTTTTTTCAGAGCGGTTTTCTTTCGTTCATACCGGGTATTTCAATCTGCCCAGAAAGGAACAGCTTTCCGGTTTCTTCAAATCACTGCAAAAGGCCGGACTCAGTTCGATTCACTCCTGTCCGAAAAACTGGATGGAGGCTTTTGAACAGCTGGAAATTGTTGTGGAACAGAGCAAAGCTGAGAAAAAGATCCTGTTTCTGGATGAACTTTCCTGGATGGATACTCCCCGCTGTGATCTGATCCCGGCATTGGAGCATTTCTGGAATGCCTTCGCCTCTGCTCGGAAGGATGTTATTCTTTTGATATGCAGTTCAGCTACCTCTTGGGTTATAAATCATGTGATCCATAATAAAGGCGGTTTGTATAACCGTCTGACCCTCGGTATCCACTTGAAACCGTTTCAGCTAGGCGAGGTGGAAGAATATGTAGATTCTCTTGGAATCTCCATGAATCGCCTGCAAATTCTGGAAGGTTACATGGCTCTGGGAGGAATTCCGTATTACTGGAGTCACCTGGCAAAGGGAATGTCAATTCATCAGTATATTGACTATGTGTTTTTTCGGCGAGGAGCCTTACTGAAGGATGAATATTCCTATCTATTTAGTTCACTGTTCAAGCAGCCGGAAATTTATGGAAAAATCGTTCAGACTCTTTATCAAAAGAAAAAAGGCATGACGAGGAACGAAATACTTAAGGCTACCGGATTAACCAGTGCAGGCGGAACATCCCAAATGCTGCGTGAGCTGGAGAACTGTGATTTCATCCGGGAATATACGTCCTATGGAGAGCGGAAGGAACGGATTTACCAGATCATTGATCCATTCATACTATTTTATTATCACTTCCTCGAACCGCATCCCAGTGATACTCAATTCTGGATGCATCGGGTAAATACCCCGGCAACCAACTCGTGGAAGGGGCTGGCTTTTGAAATGGTCTGCCTGCTTCACACGCCAAAGATCAAAAACGCGCTGGGAATCGGTTCGGTGTTGACGGAAGAATTTTCTTTTTCAGTTCGAGAAAATCTTGAGCAGGGCATTCACGGATCGCAAATTGATCTCGTTCTCAAACGGGCGGATCGCATCACCAATCTCATTGAAATTAAATTTTCGCAGGGCGAGTATCTAGTCACCAAAGCTTTAGATGAAGCAATGCGCCGCAAACGACTAGATTATCAGCGTGCCTCCGGAAGCAAAAATACCATTCATCTGACAATGATCGCTCCTTATGGCGTTATGCAAAACTCCTATGCCAATAATTTGGATTCCGTGGTAACCGGAGAGGATCTCTTCCTGTAAGAGGGGTCAAACCCGCCAAAAGTCAGTTTTTTGTTGCCTTTTGGAGTATTTTCCAGCCGTGCCATAAGTACAAATCTTTATGCCCCCTGTCGTTGCAGATACCAGAGCTTTGTTTAGCGGCCAATAATCTGGGTTCCGTGGAAACCAGAGAGGATCTTTTCCGGTAAGAGCAGACAAACCCGCCAAAAGTCAGTTTTTTGTTGCCTTTTGGAGTATTTTCCCGCCGTGCCATAAGTAAACCCTTTGCCCTATGTCGTTGCAGATACCCGAGCTTTGTTCAGCGGCCAATAATTTGGATTCCGTGGAAACCGGAGAGGATCTTTTCCGGTAAGAGCAGACAAACCCGCCAAAAGTCAGTTTTTTGTTGCCTTTTGGAGTATTTCCCCGCTGTGCCATAAGTACAAACCCTTATGCTCCCTGTCGTTGCAGATACCGAGCTTTGTTCAGCGGCCAATAATCTGGATTCCGTGGAAACCGGAGAGGATCTTTTCCGGTAAGAGCAGACAAACCCGCCAAAAGTCAGTTTTTTGTTGCCTTTTGGATATTTTTCTGACGTGCCTTAAGGAATTATCTCAAAATCATATGTAATTCTTGAGACGGAAATAGAACTCTCATTTTGATACGCTTTTGTAAGAGAACACGGAGAGTTACATATGGTAGTTTCAGAGGGTTTAAGAAATGCAAGTAATTTTGTGATAGTTCCTTAAATAGTTGCGTTTGGCAGCATTATTGGCGAGTGTCACTGAGTGTTTTTCGGAAAATCGTTTAATATCCTGAAATGTCAGGAGGCGCGAGCGGTTCTGCGCCCCGGGAGCAGGTTTTTGTTCCGGTTGGTATGTAATCATCAGAACCGGGGAATCTCGGAATCCTTGCCTTGATCCTGCATCAGCCGGCACGCCCGCGCCGGCGGCTCCATAAGATTTTTCCGGCTGATTCCCTTGAGCTATGAGAGTTAGCCAGTGGCAGGATGACAGGGAAGCAGGAGCAGCAGGAATGACAGGAGTGCAGGAGTGACAGGAATAGATGGAATGGGAGGAATGACGGCAATGAAAGGAATCATATCTCGCAGGCTTTTCCCGGTTTTGGCTGCTCTGGGCTGTCTTGTCCTTTCCGGATGCGGGGATCCCGTGCTGGATCTCTCGGGAACCGAACAGGAGAATACCGCCAGACTGGCTGATTTTCTGAACCGTTTCAATAAGTCCGACCGGGCTCTGATCATGGGCTGGCTGGCTGCAGATACCCTGAAGGGCCTCGAAAAGATGAACGGCAAAAAGGCTTCCGAGGTTCTGAAAATGGTTAACAGCGAGTGGCGGGAGCTTTACACCGCGGAGGCTGTTAATGCCAGGGAGATCTACCGCTGGATGGAAAACGAGAAGGTGCCGGTATTCGGGATGAAGGAGTTCAGCGATCTCTGCGAGAATCCCGGCAAACCTGCCGGGCAGTCTGAGGATCTCCTGAAAACCCGCGCCCATGCCAGCAGGGCCGCGCAGGTTTATCGCAATTTTCATATCACCTGCAGACTCGGCGCCAAAAGTAACGAGGCGGAGCTTGTTCTCGATAACGGCACTGACATGCCCATGACGAAGGGAACGGTAAAGGCCCTGGATGCCCAGGCGGAATTTGCCGTGCCCGGAGGCCTGGATCCGGGCCAGAAAACCCAGCTTACCCTGAAAAACCCCGCTCTGGCAAAGCGCCTCAGGGAGAAGCACGAGTGCGTTCCTGTTTATGCGGAGTTTCTGGACTGGAACAGCGGGAACAACTTTCATCTGGACTACTACGCCCCCGAAAACGCCATTAAGCCCGAGGACATGGATGATTACGCGGAGTTTCGTCAAAAGACCCTTCAGGAAATTAACGGCTCCTACGATCGGAAGGCGGTTATCAGAAAGCTCTGCGACATGAATCGCGCTGCGAGAGAACGCACCGAGAACGCCGTAAAAGCCTTTACCGCCAGCTATCCCGAAAGAAAGACGGAGGTAACCAAATGAGCCTTACTTCATTTTCCAGAAAGTTTATTCCGGCTTCTGCTTTGCGGGCGGGACTCCTTCTTCTTGCTGGTCTTTCCTTCCTCCCGGCGCACGGGGAAAGCAGATTCACCTTCGGAGACGTTAAGGAACTCAAAGAGGCTGCCGCTCTGGAATCAGCAGTCTATGCCAGTCTCCCGGAATCCCATATCAGCCGTTTTGAGCATTTTTATCTCCTCCGGCTGGTGGCGGTGGGGCAGTCCGGGAATCCCGCTCTCGCAAAGCATTACTTCCATGGCGGGAGTAACGTTATCCCGGGAGGGATTTTTCAGGGAATGCGCGAATTTACCCCGAAGGAGCTTACCGAGGCCTTCATAAAAGCTCATGCCGAAAGGGCGGCCAATGCTCTTCCGGCTTTGGACAATGAGATTAATGCGGCCCGGGAAACCAGGAAGATCATGGGATTGTACCGGGAGCTTTCCGAAGAGATTGCCAAAACGGCGGCCCTGACTTCCCGGGAGGCCCCGGAGGACGTCATTGCCAGAAAGTACATAAAGAGCAAGCTGGACGCCTTTAAGGTTACCCCGAAAACCGTCCCCGGCCATACTGACCAGCTTGAGCTGACCTTCAGGAATGAAACCGGAAACCTCGCAGTTACGGACGGTATTCTGCACATCATTATCTGGAAGAAGGGGGAAGAGATTTCATATCTGAGAAAGGATAAGTACGATTTCAAATTTCCTGCGGTCTTAAACCCCGGCGAGGAGCATAAGGACATTGTGCCCTGCGACAGCATCTGCCAGGAGGTCATGAACAGCCCTGACTTTTATTCCGAAATCCATGTGGACACCCTGAACGGTCATCCCGCGGGAGACTACCGCTTTTTCAGCTTTTCCGCCGGGCACGAGTGGGACAGTCAGAGCTCCGAGGATCACCTTAACCAATATCTCAGCGAGACTCTCCCGGCACTGAAGGCTGCCATTGACAAAACCGCGGGATCCTTTGCCGGGTTTATGAAGGAAACCGGCGGACCGGATAAGGGGCCGGACTCCGGAGGGATCCTGAGAGCGCAGCCGGGGCAGGAAGAAATTTAAGGAAACAGGAGCGAGCAGTCTGATTATGGTTTTTGACAGCGGTTATTCGGGGAGGAGGTCTCATGGCCGGAAGCAGCAGTAACGTTTCAGGAAACGGGGAAGCTCAGCCGTCCGGATCCTCATGCCTGACCAAGATTCTGGCGACTCTGGGGATATGCCTTCTCGGCACCTTTGCCGGCATGGCCTTGCGGGAAAACATGACCGAGACTGTTTACCCGGAACCGGGAGCCTCCAAATACTTCTACATCCAGGATTACAGCGGAGTGTTTTCCGAAGCGGCGGAAAAGTACATTTTTGATGAAGCCGTGAAGCTTAACCGGGACACCACGGCCCAGATCGTGGTGATGGCTGTGCCGAACACCAGTACCGAACCCCTGGAATCCTACAGCCTGAAAACCGCTAACAGACTGGGGATCGGATCCAAGGAGAAAAATAACGGCATTCTGATTCTCTTTACCACCGATGAACCCCATGTCCGCATGGAGGTGGGCAAGGGACTTGAGGGAGCCATTCCGGATGCCATGGCGGGGCGGATTCTGGACGATTATGCCGTGGCTGACAAGAACAGCCGGCACTGGAACCGGGCCGCCATGAACACCTTTACGGCCGCGGCGGAAATTGTGTACCGGGAAAGCGGGAAGGAGGTTCCGGCCTCGCTCCGTCAGGTTAAAGAGGTTCCTGAAGGACAGGAAGGGCATACCTTCGGGGATATGAAGCTGCCGGAAGCCCGGCCGCTTACCGCTGACGAGGATCTGGGCACCCGGGTTTCCAACGGCTTTTTCAGCTTTCTGGGGCTTGCCATATTGCTGATCCCATTCTATCTGGCATTCCGGTTTTTGAAGAGTCTCTTTTCCGGAGGGGACGGGAGCGGTTACACCGGAAGCGGCGGGAGTTACGGCCACAGCCGGAGTTCCGGCCGGAGCTATGGCAGCAGACGGAGTTCCTCCTCCGGGAGCAGCCACAGAGGCGGCGGAGGCGGCTTCCGGGGCGGCGGAGCCAGCCGTTAGCCGGGTTCGGGCCGGCAGAAGCTTTTTCTGCTAATAAAATTCTTCCATAAGCTCCTCGGCGCGAGTCCGGTACTTTTGGGCGAGCCTGGGGTTCGGCTTGATGCTGTTATTCTGTTTTTTGCCTTTTTTTCCGGTGCTTTCAGCGTCAGCAGTTACGCCCTTTTCGTAGATATCGGCCAGAAGGGAGCAGCCGTCGGCTTCACCCAGGGAGCATGCTTTCTCCAGGAAAGTCAGAGCCTTTTTAAGATCCTGGGGGACATGCTTGCCCTTAAGATAAAGTTCGCCCAGATGACAGCAGGCGAAGGCATTTTTCAGGGCGCAGGATTTCAGTGTCAGGGGCTCGTACATCTCCGGCTTGTCCCGGTTCTGCTTCTCATATACCCGGCCCAGTTCGCCGCAGGCCATAGCGGAGTTCTTGTCGCAGGCCTTTTTCAGATACTCATACACATGCTCAAATTCCGGGTCATTAGGCTGATAGCGGTTTTCATAGATGAGTCCCAGAGATTCGCAGGCGGAAGTATTGCCGGCATCGCAAAAGTTCTCGAGGTATTCTCTGGCATTGTTGAAGCATTTGTCAGAGGGATGATAGCCGCCGTTCTCGCTGACATATTCGCAGTATTCTCCCGATAAGGCATAAAGCTCTATAGCCTGTTTGCATCCATTATTGTCCTTAAGCTCGCAGGCCATGCGGTAGAAGGCGATGGCCTTTTCAAAATCCAGAATGTCGCCGCCGTTTCCGGGCTGCTTGCCATAATGATTTCCCATAAGGACGCAGGCTTCTGCATTAGAGAGACTGCAGGCGGTCAGGAGATAGTTCTCAGCCTGGTCAAAGGCGTCATCATCATAAAGCTCCAGATCATCGGAATCATCGCGGTCTGCGGCTTGCAAAATCTCCTTGCCTTTCTTCAGACATTCCTGGGCATCCTGGCACTGGGGATCCGCAGCAGCGACGCCCGCAGTCAGAAGGCAGCAGGCCAATAGAGATAATCTGAGAATTCCTGAAATCATAGCGAAGCTCCGGAAGAAACAGTCATGACTGAAAAAAGAGTAGCACAGTAACGGCGAAAATGTCCAATTTAGCCGCCGGGGAAGGGCGAATAATGGGAGCCTGACGGGAATATTGCGGGGAGGGGCAGAAGAGCTCTCTTCAACTCCTAAAAACTGCTTTTGGGGAGAACAGCCAGAATGTCATTCCGGCTGCCGCTTTGCTGCCCCTTTGCCGGAGGCGTTTCAGCTATCTGAAATTCCCGTTTCCGGGAGTATTCCGGGGATGCTCCGGAATTTCTGCGGTTTTATACGGGCATGGCCTGATAGTCAAAGCCGTTTTTCTGGGTGGCGGGTGCGGGATTCTGCGTTTCTTCGGTTTCGTTGGGGCGATCCTCATAATGCTTCTTCCAGAAGATCACCTGAGCCAGAAAGGCATTGACCCGGTTTTCCAGATCCGCAACACTGTCAAAGCTGTTGTCGTGCCGTTTCCACAGCACGATTTTTCTCAGAGGCTCATGGATGCCGAAGGCGGCACCTCCGGTTTCCGCTCCTAGAAGCGATACCTTCATAAGTCTTGCCAGATCCTCTTTTTCCAGCCATGACGCATCGGCTATCTCGGAGTACATAAGAAGAGAGCCGTCATCCTCATCCGGAGTAAAGGTAATCTCGTAAATTATTTATTAGAATATCAAGAATCAAATCTAAATTAGTTCATCCTCAGAAAAACAATTGGCTTTCTCGCGATGATATTAAATTGCTAGCAGATCAATGTTGCCATAATAGACTTGGTATCAGAGATAGAATGATAATAATTTTCTTGTTTATGACAGGTGCTCGTTTAGCCGAATTGATTAATTGTAAAATTAGAGATTTGTCCTTAACAGGAAAAGATTTCTACGTCGTATTTAATGGCAAAGGTAATAAAACAAGGTTAGTTCCAATCAATAACGAACTTTATAATAATTTAAAATACTACTTAAGTTTATTTCATAAAACCAACAATCCTGATAATTATTTATTTTATGTACATCATAAAGGACATAACGAACAAATGTCTGAAGATAATATTCAACGTATTTTAAAGAAATACGGTGATTTGGCAAGAAAAATTAATCCAAGTTTACCACAGATTCATCCTCATCTTTTGCGACATTCCTTTGGTGCAATTAATTATCGTGCAGGAATGTCACTTCCTGAGTTAGCAAAAATAATGGGGCATGACAATTTGGAAACAACAGAAATATATGCTGAAACTGATTTTGATATGGTTAAACAAGCTGTACAAAATATGACTAAGGATGAAAACACTTTGTCAAAATGGGATGACTTATCTGAGGAAGACAAGTCCTTGGTGAAGGGTAATGAGTAATATAATATTATGCCGATAAATTTATGACGCAATGGCGAAGTTATCTGCGTTTGCTGGCATATTGTCGGCATAACGATTTTGTCGGTATAAACAGACTTATGCCGATATCGGCATAAGTCTGTGAAAGTTCGTTCCGCCTGGAAAAAACCCGGCAAAAGGTGACAGGAGGTCATAAAAACGACCAGGCCGCGAAGAATCATGCCAGCGCCGCCTCTTACCTGAACACATGCGAACTGAACGGCATCAGCAAGGGCACGGCCACCAAACGAGTCTGGCAAGGCAAACCTGTTACCGTTGATGAACTGGGGTTAGAAGGTAAAATGGATTTCAAGAACCTTAAAGATAATCCTAATGTTGCGGATCCGGTAGCACTGAAAAAACGGCTCGGCATAATTCCATCAGACGATTCTCCGGCGGAACCAGAGACTCCCCGGCCAGAACCGGATACTCCTTCTCGGCCAGGGGAAGAAAAATGATCAATCAACGACCAATCTGACAACTGCAAGGGACTTGCCGATCGGACTTACTGTCAGATCCCGGCTGCCCGCTCACATCCCCATAACCAGAGAATTTTACCTCCCGCATGGACGGTCTCTCAGAGATCGCCCACGTGAGTCATTGGCATCATTATGCCCCTTGAATGCTGTACATTTTTTAACCATTTACAGGGGCTCTGACGGGCCGTGAATAGTAACTGCTCATCTGAAGCAGATTTTGGCAAAAATCCAGCGATCATTATGAAACTTAGACGTAATGAAGGGGCGTAGGTAGAATCGGTTTTGATTCCTATTTGCAGGCCACTCTACTTTAGGGAGGAAAATAGTATCCTAGCTGCCATTGTCTCAGATCATCATGAATTCTCCCTTACTAAGCCGTGTCGTATTCTTCTTCGTCTGAGCAGAGGTGCCAGTAAGAGGCTGAGTTTGGGCGTTTTAGTGTCACCATTAAGTAATGCCTTATAACACAAGGGTTTGCGGTACTTCTGCAATGATTAATGTTTAACGAACGCAGACTCTTGAAACTGTTTTCTTAACCCCGCTCACAAATACCGTGTACTGTCTCTGGCGAAATGTGAGTACTTTCAAAGATCCTTTAATTGAAAGATTGTGAAAATTGATAAAAAAAAAATACGCATAGAATCGGACGTAAGTAGTGGTGAATTCGTACTGAAAGAAGACGAATGACTGCGATTTTGGGTCGTTTTCAGAAAATCCGGCGAAAGAGCGGGGTATCTGAAGGTGAAGTGAGTGGGTTTTGATTGTTAAGGAAATAACAGATGAATAAAGCTGTGAAAGGCATAATGATAGATGCGCTTTTAGCTATTCTGACTGAACTGTATTTAAGTTGGGAAAATAGAGATGAGAAATATATAGTCACGGAGGAATTTGAATTTTTAAACAGAGATAAGTTAATAGAAATTGCTAAAGAACATATTGTACCGGGAGCAAATGCAATCGCCGTTATGCAATGCAATTATCAAGGGAAGGGCAGAAAAATACTTGATTTGTTTAATAAAACAGAGATATCGAAGGTATTTAGCTCGGCAATTGATCTGGCAACTGAAAAAATGATCTGTATCTGCTATTTATCAGACGATGAGATTATTGAAAAGCAAAAGAATTGTTTCATAAATATTCGTGTAAAACATTTATCAAAGGATGTTAGCGAATTATTTAATGACGGTGATTTGGTTATTCTGCAATAGGGAATTAATATGTCATTTTTCAGTAGTATTTGGGATGCTATTAAGCGGTTGTTTAGTGCCGTTGGCAGACTTATAAAAAGAATTGTTGTAAGTATTCTTAATTTTGCAAAACATGTTGTTAATTGGTTTAAATTATTAAACCTGAATCCAACAAAGCAAACTCCTTTCGTTATTGATGCAAAACATTTATCAAGCATGATAGCAAAAGCCCCTAGAGTTAATTGCGGAATATTTGCCGGTGTATATGATAATGAAACGGAAACTATTACAGAATGTGAAATAATTGAAGCTGATGAACTAGATTCAAAGACAAAATCTGTTCTTGGAAATGCTGATGAAGATGGCATGGTTGTATTGAGTTAAAACTGAAAGCAGTGTGGTGTCGAAAGATCAATTTTGAGCAAAAATAAAATGAGCAAGGCTTGTATTTGTTTAGGTGTTCGTTTATTAAAGTTGAATTTTGATTTTTGCACCGCATTTATTTAGTGTCTTCTAATTTGATAAGTTTAGCAAATGAATAAATATACCAATGCCATAGAACAGTTATCAAATTGTTCTGTTAGTATTAAAAAAAGAAATGTTGAAGGTTTTCTTGATTTTAGAAAACATGTTGTTAGTTGGTTTAAAATGTTAAACCTGAATCCTGCAACGCAAACACCTTTTATAATAGATGTGAATGATTTATCAAGCATGATGCCCAGTCTCTCTAAAATTAATTGCGGGTTGTTTCTTGGCGTATATGACGATGAGTCGAAAACTATTATCAAATCAGAAATAATTCAGGCAGATGAGTTTGATTCAAATACAAAATCTGTTCTCGAAAATTCTGATGATGGCATAGTTGTATTGAGTTAAAGCCGTATGGAAGTTAGTTGATGGCAAGGTCAGGATTCTTGCACCAGCTTGAAAAGCATAATAAATGCACACTGTAAACGTTTTTTTTTACTTGGTTTACACATATTAGAAATCATGCTGGCTGTTTGTGGTAATTTTACAAATTAAAACAAATTTATTTAACAAGGGGGAAATGTGAACAATTTATTTTGGTTGGTAATTTTGGCTGGCATTGCAGGTTCCTGTGTTTATTATATAAAGAAAAGAAATAAACTCGACATGCCTGTTCAGGTTGAAATATATGATTCTGTAACGTTAACAGATATTGTTAGTATGTTAAAATTGGAGCATCCGGATCAGAAGCGTCATACACCATTTATTGGAACGACTGAATTTCTTAAAACTTTTAAAATCAGTCTGAAAGTCCAACCGGCTCCTGATCAAACTCCCATAGTATTTGGAATATATGACAGTCAGGCAGAAAAAATTACCTATGCAAAGGTATTGTTTGTGAAAAGTCTGGATGAGGAAGTTAAATCAGTTCTTAAAAAAGCTGAAGAGTCAGAAGAGTCTTTTGTGATATTGGGGTGATTCTATGCCTTTACCTTTAATACCTATTGTATCATGGGCGGTTGGTGGTGTTGTTTCATTACTAGTAGTAGGAGCGGTAATAAAAGCAGTTGTAAGATCTTTTCCTGATTTGGAGAATGTTGTAAAAGAGTATGTGGCAAAATATTTCGCTAAGAAAGCATTTAAGTGGCGTATTGAAAAAGCTAAAAAACACAGTGTCTGTGTTGGAATATATGATAAATCTGAGAATCCAGTTAAGAAGGTAAATGTTGAGTTCAAAGATGTGATTTCATCTGATATAATAAAACGTTTGCTTAAATGGTTTTTCTTTTAATATGAATTTTTTTTGCAAAAGGAGCCATAATCTATGATTAAGGTTACATGTTCGCCGAAGATTACGAATGACCAGTTTAACTTTTTTTCGGGGTTTGAAGTTGAATTGCGTAATTTAATTAAGAAAATAGTTAATGAAGAAGAATATTGCCACCTTGTATTAACATTTGAATTATTTGTTGAGGATTCCAAGAGTTATAACAAAGTTTATATTTTAGAGAATAATGCAAATCCTGATATCAAAAACAGCTTGAAACTTTGTTCTGAGGTAGATAGTTATATCCATTCAAAGGAAATTAAGTTCAAATCATACCTGCCTACTTCAACTATATTAAGAATTGCATTAAACTTTAAGCAGAGACAACAAGAAGCTCAATCCGCACCGGTATCTAATTTTATTGCCGTGGAAGGGAGGTATGTTTTTAATCAAATCGTTCTCCCCAAGGAAAAGCTTGATGAAATCTATAGTGCTATAAATTTGATTGAGCTTCAGGATTTGATATATAATAAATGGAATTTCAAATCCGTTGATGCGGTTCCCAGATGCATTTTGAATTTTTATGGCGAGCCTGGAACCGGTAAGACGATGTGCGCACATGCTATTGCTCGAAAACTCGGGAAGAAAATCTTAGCTTTGAATTACTCTGAAATTGAATCTAAATATGTTGGAGATTCAGCAAAAAACCTCATGAATGCATTCAATTATGCAAAAGAAAACGATTGTGTTTTATTTTTCGATGAGGCAGATTCATTCTTGGGCAAAAGAATTCAAAATGTTTCTCAGGGGGCTGATCAGGCTCTGAATTCCCTCAGAAGCCAGATGCTGATTCTTCTTGAGGAGTTTCAGGGAATTGTGCTTTTTGCAACAAACCTTATAACTAATTTTGATGTGGCATTTGAATCACGTATTCTGAAGCAAATTAAGTTCGATTTGCCTGATGAATCAGCTAGGTGCCAAATAATTTCAAAGAAGATCCCGGCTGAATTGCCTTTTGATCATAATCTTACAGATGATGAACTATTAAATCTCTCTCGGGCAATCGGACTCATTTCTCCCAGAGAAATCAAGAATGCGGTTTTGGAATGCATAATCAAAAAGGCAACTCATGATCGGGAAAATTCTGTATTTACTTATGATGATTTCCTTCAGGCATTCAGGAATAAGAGAGAAGCCGTTGATAATCTTGAAAAAGAAAAAAATAAAGTTAATGCAAATCGTAAAATGCCTGATGACATAGTTAAAGAAAAAATTAAATCGGCACTGAATGCCTCAAAGGATATCTCCAAAGACGTCTCAAATGAAAATAACGAAGGTGTCGCACAAAATCCAAGTTAATATAACAGCTCTCTTGTAGTGCTGATATTGGTTACCAATCAATGCGTTAATGTACACGTTTATGCAAGTCTGCTCGCAGGCTTGCATATAATTTGAGTGTGGCAAAATTATCCTAAATGATGTTTGAAGATGAATACAGCAATGTCTCTCTTCAATATTTCGTGAACCTCTTCAATGTTTATCAAAATTTAAATTTTGCGCAACACTCTTTGATAATAATATTCCATTATGATATTTGACTTTGGATGAACATTGTAAGCTTCGCATTCTCTTGTGCCATACCCAAGGAGACTCTCTATGGAAGAAGAAAAGGATAAAGAACCAGGAAAGGACAGTTCCAGCGACACCGCAATTAAGCTGTTAAAGGCTGCTGGAGTTTTTGCCTTTATGTTCGCCGCCCAGTTTCCCGTCAGGGCTGCCATTAATACCATTAAGGGCAACTACGTTGATGCCAAGGTGGATACCCCGGCTTTGGGATCTGTGCTTTACCGGGATCTGGGAGCAGGCTACGCAGAACACTCCGGCATCTATGTGGGCGGCGGAGAAAACTGCATTGCGGAGCTGCAGAACGATAATGGACAGAGCATTATCAAGCTGGTAACGCCGGAGGTGTTTACTGCTAACGGTTTTGGAGCCACTTCCACCATTTATGTATCCTGCAAGGGCGACACCCCGGTGGGAGATCCTGAAGTTGCCCGGCGGGCTCTCAGTATGGCTGGAGAAGATCTGGGCAAATACAATCTCATCATGAATAACTGCCACATGTTTGTTTACGGCTGTCTTAAGGCTGCCGAGGCCGGAGAGGAGTTTGATCCCGATAAAATGCATCGCATTACCAAGGATCATTGGACGAGAATGGAAATGTCCCTGTCGAACCTTAAGCATGAAGCGGAAAAGAATCTTAAAGCCTGCGACTGGCGGGTGTGGGATTGGCAAAAGAACCTCGCCATTGCCAACGATGCCGTTCCGGGTATTACTGCCTGAACTGATTTGCTCCTGATATTGGGGCACTGGTTATTCAGAGTCTCCAAAGGGTTCTTTACCTCTTAAACCAAAAGAGATGTATTAAGCCGTTTGGGGATTTTCAGCAATCGTTTTTTAAATCTGCCCCGAAAACTAAAAAGTGTCAGCACTGCTGACACTTTTTAGTTTGACGAATCTTTTGCTCATCATACAGCAGTAAAAGCAATGAAGAGCGGGAATTTTCTATGCGCCTTGCTGTCAGCTTGAGTGTTGATGGAGCGGTTACTGCGTGCGGTATATGCTCTCCAAAAGCAAGCTGCTGCCGGAACCGATGGACTTCAGAGCGAATCTCGTCATTATCAGGTTCGCAGCGATTACGGTTTCTCATGCCTTTATTCATGGTTTATTCAATGCGTGTGGTTCAGTGCCCTTTGGGAAATTATTTTTACGTTCCATCAATCAGTTTTGCAATCTGCTTCCACAGCCAGGCATAAATGTGTCTGGTAAAATATAATCCTACCAGGCTAAAGACTGCAATTAAGTGAACAAATTGCATAAAGAGAGGGACGTTTGTCTGGTCTGTCGGGAACACTAGCATCATATAAAAACACGCCAGCAGAAAACCAAGGATTGTATACAACGGAAAAAACCCCAACAGTTCCCGCAGGCATCCCGCGCATCCATCATCCCCTCCCTGGGAAATATCATCCGGATCGCATATCACGTCATCGCACATACCATCATCGCACATACAATCTCCCTTCGAACCTTCCTTTGCTGCCAGCAGTCCCGCCAGATGTAAGGGTCGGATTTCCTGTCTTGCCAGATCCCAGGGAATTCGGAGCAGGGGAATCCGGGTCTTCTCTCTTATTCCTTTGCAATCTGCCCCAGAAAACTTTTAAGCCGCGGATCCCGGGGATGATCAAAGATCTCCCCCGGAGTGCCCTGTTCCTGAATGCCCTTGTTATCTAAAAACAGCACCCGATTTGACACCTTCCTGGCAAAATTCATTTCATGAGTGACCACCAGCATGGTCATGCCCTGCGCGGCCAGCCCCTTCATTACTTCCAGGACTTCGTTGACCATTTCCGGATCCAGAGCGCTGGTGGGTTCGTCGAAGAGCACCACAGCCGGGGACATCATGAGAGCCCGCACAATGGCCGCCCGCTGCTGCTGTCCTCCGGAAAGCTGCGCGGGATATCTGTCGGCATGCATGGCAAGGCCCACCTTTTCCAGCATTTTCTGAGCCCTGGCGTTCGCTTCCTGTCTGGAGCATATCTTATGGATCACCGGAGCCAGAGTAACATTTTCCCGAACCGTGAGATTGCTGAACAGGTTAAACTGCTGGAATACCATGCCGATTTTGGGGCAGACCTCCAGGAGCGCTTCCGGCTTCAGAGCGGTAAGATCCTGCCCCTCAAAAAATATCTTCCCGGAGGTGGGCCTTTCCAGCAGGTTCAGCATTCTGATAAGGGTGGACTTCCCGCAGCCGGAAGGGCCGATGATGGCAATGACATCCCCCTTGAAAACCTTCAGGGAGACATCCTTAAGCACTGTGTTCTGGCCGTAGGTTTTGCTGAGGTTCTGAGCCTCCAGAAGGGGAGCTTTGTCCGGATTCCGTCCGGCGGTGTTTTCCGGAGCTGCCGCTTCATGAGCAGCTGTCTCCGGTGCGGTATTTTCCGGCACTTCTTTTTCCGGTCTGCCTGCATTATTACTTGTCATTTTTCTTCATGCTCCTTTCCAGACGGGACACGCCTGCGGAGAGGGTGCCGATAATGGTGAGGTAGATCAGCGCCACCGCCAGGAGAGGCAGGAAGGCCTCAAAGGTGGTGTTCCTGATAACCACGCCGCCCCGGGTGAGATCCATAAGGCCGATGTAGCCGCAGATGGAGGTTTCCTTGATGAGGGAAACGCCTTCGTTGGCCAGGGCCGGGAGACAATTCTTAAGGGCCTGCGGAAAAATAACCCGCCTTATCAGAGTAAAGGGGCGGAGTCCCAGAGCATAACCGGCTTCGAACTGTCCCCTGGGAATGGCCATGAAACCTGAGCGGAAGATCTCGGTGGTGTAGGCCATGGAATTCAGGCCGAAGGCGATAATGGCCACCAGAATTTTGTCAATGTCCACCGCCGCGAAGATCACGTAGTAGATAATGAGAAGCTGCACCATTACCGGGGTGCCTCTTATGATGTTTACGTAAACCCGGATAAGGAAGCTCAGCGCGGCAAAGCGGCTGGTGTGATGATGCAGTACCCGGATGGTGGCCAGCACCGCGCCGCCCATAAAGCCCAGCAGGGCGGCAAATACGGAAATCACGATGGTGACGCCCAGACCTTTTGCCAGAAGCTGCCAGCGATCCTCTTTTATGAAGTTTTCATAAAAGCGTTCCTTCAGGGATCTGTCGGCAGCAGCCCCCACAGCCGCCGAGGGAACGATTACCATGATTCTGGTGGTGCAGATATCATTGGTGAAATTGATGACCCGGGCTCGTTCCGCGGTTTTGGAGAACCCGGAAAATCCCGCCTGAACCTTGCCGGAGGACACCGCATTGATAATGCTGTCAAACTCCATGCTTTCGATTTTCAGCTTCATGCCCAGGCGGTCGGCCACAATGGCGGCGATTTCCATTTCGATGCCGGTAATGCGGTTGTCCTTGTAAAACTCGTAGGGCGGAAAATCAGGACTGGTGGCAATGACGAAGTCTTCTCCCTCGGTCACCGTGGGCGTGTAATGAAAATTCTGGGTTCCGGCGACATAGGTATCATAAAGCTGATCATAGATCCCGGCCTTGTTAATGTCATCGATAATGGCATTGATGCGGTACAGGAGATCCTCCGATCCCTTGGGCAGAATGGCCGCATAGGATTTGCTCTTAAACGGCGTATCCAGAAGCTGGAGGCCGGGGTTGTCCGCCACGAATCTTTTGGCGGGAAGCTCGTCCATGACCACGGCATCCAGCTTGCCCTGATTGAGCGCGGCTATGGCGTCCGGGGAGTTGTTATAGCGCTCCGCCAGAGGACAGTCATGGTCTTTCAGGTAGTCGTTAATGGCGATTTCCGTGGTGGTGCCGATCTGGACTCCCACCCGGGCCTTGCAGAGCTTGTCAATGGAGGTTACCTGGACAGCGCTCTCCTCGGCGGAACCGCAGGCGGTCAGAACAAGCGGGGTCAGGGCCATAAGAAGGAGGCCGGCCAGAACCCGGAAGATGCCGCGGGACTTTTGCAGAGAAATGCGGTGTTCTTTGCTGAAATCAAGGACGATCATAAGGGATCCCTAGCTGCTGATTAAGTGAAATCGCTTCATTATACACATGAGCCGTCCGGGAATACCCTCTTTCATGCTATTTCTGCCGTGCGGGGCAAGGTTTTGCGGGGCCATGGTTTTGTGCTTGCGGCCGGAGATGGTTTATCAGTGATTCCGCCATTGCCGCCTGGTATTCCGGCCCGGCAATCTCAGGAATTCATATCCGACTTGCGTAAAAACCGCAAATGGCAATAATGATAGAGATAACACCCCGGTGACGCCAATGAGAAGGAGTTCTTTATTCAGGAATTCCGGAAGTATCTTAAGGCTCTGGAATGTGTCCCGGACTCCTTTTTGGAATACAGCATTGAGAGCGTCCGGGCTTTCTATATCCCGGTGTTTCTTTATGATGCGGAGATTTCCGGCGAGGTGAGCTTTCATGGCAAGGTGCTCTCGGAGATTAAAACTGCCACTCGCGGCAGTCCCAATTTGAAGCAGGAGGAATTTGAGACAGATGCGGCAGGAAGTCAGCTTTATTCCGCTTCGCCCGAAAACCTTACCCGGGAACTCAGCGATGATATCTTCAGGAATCTGGAGCCCTTTGACGGCAAAGTAGCCCGGCCCCGGAGCCGGGTTTACGCCGCAATCCCGGACCTGACAATACCGGCCATCGCCGAAGCGGATCATTTCGAGCATTCCCGGCGGCGTTTTAAGAATGCCTTTGAAAAAGGGAGAGAAAACATGGCGCGGACGAGAAAAAAGCAGATAACAAAGGAACATCCGGAGGGAGATAAGCCGATCCCGGCCCCGGAAGGGCCTTCTGACCTTACCCTGGAGGCGGAGATTTTTCAGCGGCTCCGGCCGGTGCCGGAAAAGCTTCTTAAGTACGGCTTTCAGAAGGAGGATCCGGACTCGGTCTGCCGCTATCTTGCCGCCATTAAGGACGGGGCTTTTAACTGCGAGATCACGGTAACGGAACAGGGCGAGGTCTCAGGCCGGGTTACTGACGCTGCCTCCTCCGAAGAATACCTGCCCCTTCGCATGCCCGGAAGCGGGGCTTATGCGGCATCAGTGCGGGAGGCTTACCGGGAGCTCCTTCTTGACATTGCGGGGCAGTGTTTTCAGGAAGTTCTGTTTCCGGGAGATCAGGCGAACAGAATTACCGCGGAGATCCTGAAGCGCTATGACGTGAGACCGGATTTCCCCTGGCAGGAGAATCCCTCTCAGAACCGGTACCGGAGCTATGGGGTATTCCGGCACCGGGACAGCGGGAAATGGTTCGCTCTCATCATGAATGTCCGGGAGGATGTTATTTTTAAGAACGGGAGCGAAAGGCCCCTGGACATCGTGAACCTTAAGGCGGCGCCGGAGGATATGCCGGATCTTTTGCGGCGGCCCGGCATCTTTCCGGGGTATCACATGAATCACCGGCACTGGATATCGGTGATTCTTTCCGGAGAGCTTTCGGATTTGGCTATAATGAGTCTTATTGAGGAAAGCCGCCGGCTGACCTCGGAGCCTAAAAAGCGGCCGCGGAGCTCTTTTAAGGATGCCGGCTTGTAATGCGGCGGATACGGAGGCGGTTATGGATCTCACAGAAGTATTCAAGTGCCCGGAATGTTCTTCATGAAAGAGAGGTTAAGACCCTTTTCAATAAAACTACCGGAAAGAGAGACAGCCTGATTGATGAAAATCGCTGAGAGCTGTTTCTGAGAAGGCGGTTCCTGAGCGGGAGAGATGTTCTTGAGAAAGCTGTTCCCGAGAAAATTGTTCAGGAGAAAGCGGTTCCTGAAAGAGTCTCAGGCAGGAGTTCTGCGGACTTGACTTTTTCTATCCTATTCTCCGGCGGGTTTACCTCACCAGAAGAGCCGGAGATTCGCAGCCGGGGCTTTCAGAGCTCCGGAATCCGGCGGCGCCGTATTCCGGAGACGGAAGTCCGGTTCAGCCTGTAATGCCCGGAACCGCGTCGCGGGCAATGCCCGGGTTATTCTGCCAGTCCCAGACCCGCCAGTCGCAGGCTTTCAGATTCTTTTCCGCTTCATGCTTAAGATTGGAGAGGGACATTTCCATCCTGGCCCAGTGATCCCTGGTAATGCGGTGCATTTTATCGGGATCAAACTCCTCGCCCGCCTCGGCAGCCTTAAGACAGCCGTAGACAAACATGTGGCAGTTATTCATGAGAAGATCGTACTTCCCCAGATCCTGTCCGGCCATGCTGAGAGCCCGCCGGGCCACTTCGGGATCGCCCACCGGGGTGTCGCCCTTGCAGGATACGTAAATGGTGGAGGTGGCTCCCACGCCGACGGAGGTGAATACTTCCGGCGTTACCAGCTTGATGATGCTCTCTCCGTTATCGTTCTGGAGCTCCGCAATGCAGTTTTCACCGCCGCCCACATAGATGCCGGAATGCTCCATGAATCCCGCTCCCAGATCCCGGTAAAGCACAGAGCCCAGAGCCGGGGTAGCTACCTTGGCATCAATGTAGTTGCCCTTGATGGTATTGATGGCAGCCCTGACAGGAAACTGCGCGGCAAATAACAAGGTAAATACTCCTGCTGCCTTTAACAGATTTTTTGCGGTGTCGTTGCTGTTTCCCTTTCCGGGGGCTTTATCTTTTCCATCTTCCATATGGAGTCTCCTTGGTATGGCATGCAGGCGATATGAGCGCCGCTGCGCTTAAGGGAGTCCCGAAGCATGACGGGGCTGCGATGAAGGTGCGGCTTCAGTTGCTGTGTTCTCAACATATTACAGAAAACCTTTTCGGTCAACAAACCCTCGCTGACATTCTGACAGATGCGGATTTTTGAAAAGGGAAGGTTTGGGGGAGACGGCGGCGAAAGATGACGGAGAAAGAGGGCGGATAAAGATGGCAGCGGCAGGAAAGCGGATTTTCTGAGATCCCGGAAAC
>DFFT01000075.1 GCA_002372325.1 Succinivibrionaceae bacterium UBA3769
GGCTGCTGGCAAAGCAATGAATGTGTCATCCTCCGCGGTTCGCAAAAGTATTGATCTTGTCCGTCACGCCCAGCAGCAATGGGCGGAGTGCGCCGCCAGGGCTGAAGTGCCTGAAACAGAGATCGACAGAATTCAGAATGGCTTCATATACTTGTAATAAATTTCAGTAAAGCAGAAAGAAACAAAAAATCCTCCGTTTACGGAGGTTTCGTGCGGCATAACTGTCAAAAATGAGCAAATCTGAAAAAATTTGGAGCGGGCTTATGGAAGCATATCTTAAAGTATATCTCCGAACGTTTGACAGCGGAATGCGGAAAAGGCTTTAGCGTTCAGGGACTCCGTAATATGCGGCAGTTTTACCTTGCCGGCCAGCCTTGCTTTTCCAAAACGCTCCGCGCTGAGGAGCGAATTGAGCTGGTCTCATTATCGTCTGCTTATGCGCGTTGCAGATGAATTTAAGGCTGGTTTCTCACGATGAGTTTTTTGAGACATTCCGAGAAGCGAGGACTTCTCTTCCCGGAATACGCCCCGGACTCCGCCGGAACGTTTCCTGAAGACTGAAAAACTGTCAGAAGGAATACATAAGACCGATCTCGTAGCGGCTGTGCTGCTTTGTTTCCGGCAGAGGATAGTCCAGCCGGCCCAGCCCCAGCTCGCCCTCGCCGTAAAGCTTAAGGGAGGGATTGAAATCGTAGGATATCTGCCCTGCCAGGTAGGAGTTTTCGGAGCGGTCAAAGTGATAGCCCTCATAGCCGAAGCCCAGCATGAAGCCGAGGCCGCATTCAAAGGTGTAGCCCCCCACGGCTTCCCAGCCGGTGGAGTGATGCTTTTCGGACTTGAACTTTTCCCGGGAATACTGCACTGCGGTATAAAGGCCGTCCCCTAAATGCCCGTAGGAAAACGCCACCCCGAAATCATGCCGATCCCCGGACACGCTGTGCTCGTTGTCGTACCAGTCATAGCTGATGCCGAAGGCAAGACCGTCCAGAAGGCCGTCTGTCCAGTTGTAGGTGCCCGCGGCGGCAAAGCCCAGATTCACATCCAGATCCTGCCAGACCAGCCGGTCATGATCAAAATACCGCCCCATGCCCCGATTGGGAGTCTGCAGCGAGGCCGACAGGGTATAGCCTCCCACGGCCAGGGCGTACATCACCTGCCCTTCCTGACGTTCCCCCAGCATGGGATAGTTCTGCCCGTGAAAGCCTGCATCCTCAAAAACATCGGTAAAGCCGGCAGCCAGATATCGGGCGGATTCCCCCTGCCCGAACACCAGAGTGCCGTACTGACTGAAATCAAAGCCGGTATAGGCGTAGCGGGTATTCCACTTGCCGTTCTGGGAGGTCGCCGAAGCCGCTTCCCACTCGCCGAAGGCCACCGCCTTCACTCCGGAAACGATTTTGGAGGAAGCGGCCACGCCTAAGCGGGTTCTGCCCTCGATACCGCCCTTGCGTTCATTCCGGGAGGTTTTGTCCATATAACGGGCTTCCACCCGGCCGAATACGGAAAGGTCAGTGCCGTCTTCGTCATGATAAACCTGCGCGGCAAAGGCTGCCTCAGGAACAGCTGCGGCAATGACGGCGGCGCTGGCGGCAGCTAAGCTGAAAACCGCGCTGAAACCAGAGCGATACGCCGGAGTAAAAATCTTCATTAAAGAGCCCTGTTATTCTGTTAATGATTGTTACCGGGGCAGATTTTAACATAGTTTTAACCCGGACAAGTCAAAAAAACTCCTGAAAGCATTACCTGAAACCGTTATCAGAAAAGCCCTCGCGGGGTGTCATGCTTCCGGAGGGGAAGCCCTCAGGAGCCGGATTAAAGAGCCTGGCCTTCCGGCAAAACCGCAAGGATGAGATGGTAAAGCACCGCCGCACGGTCTCTCATCTGCCCGCCTCGCAATCCGCCCTCTCAGCAGCGCTGCCGTAATTTAAACCCGCCAAAATGCCGGAGCGCCGGCAGAATTCGCCGGAAAAATCTCCGGAAAGGGTGACGCCCCGCCCTCCCGGTACTACAATAGCCCCATCCCTGAAACAGTCAGGATAATAACCAAGGAGAATGCAAATGGGACTGATATCATTCGTAAAGGGCGTTGGCGAAAGACTTTTCAGCGGCAAAAAGCCGGAAAGCCAGGCTGCCGACCTGAAGGAAAACATGGATGCTCTGGGACTGGAAACCGGAGATCTCACCGTGGAGCTTGACGGCGAAAAGGCCGTGCTCAAGGGCAATGTCAAGGATCAGGAGACTCTGGAAAAGGCCGCTCTCGCAGTCGGAAACCAGGTGGGAGTCGCCGAGGTGGATACCGGAGCCGTCACCGTGGCTGCCGGAGCCGACGAATCCGTGTTCTACACCGTAGTGAAGGGGGACACCCTGTGGAAGATTGCCGAAAGCCACTACGGCAAGGGGAACGGCAGCAAGTACACCGCCATCTTTGAAGCCAATAAGCCCATGCTGAAGGATCCGGACAAGATCTATCCGGGCCAGACTCTGAGAATCCCGAAGCAGGATTAATACCGGGCCTCAGGCGAATTTAGCGGCCCTGCGACGGCACTCGTCAGAAGAGGCTGAGGCAAGGAGCAACACGCAACACCCCGCCTGAAAAGAAAGCAGCAAAGAAACGGAAAGGAGGAGCAGAGGCTCCTCCTTTAATATTTCGGCCGGAATCAATGACCGGGCTTCCGTTACGCTGTCAGCATGTCTCCCTCCCCCGCACCCGGGAAGCCCGCTCAGGCGGGCCCGAGGAAGGTCTCAGCACCCCTTAGAATAAATATGGTATGTAGGTATCTTGTTGTTATATTTGTCGGCGCTGCAATAGAGTAAAAAGCACTTGGTATCGTCCTTGTTACCATGCTCGGAAATGGCGGTATAGGAAATCCCCTTGGGGATGATGGCCTGACAGCGATTGCTCTCGCCGCTGTGCCATTTATCATATTTGCCGTACTTATAAAGACACTGACAGTAGTCGGTTTCGCAGATCTTCTTCTTTTTGGCCTCGTCTGAGCAGGATACGTTATAGGACACCGAAACCTTTTCTCCCGGTTTGCCGGAAATAGCGGCGGTTTTCTCCTCGTTCATATTGGTGCTGATAATGCGGGAGATTGTCATTGCGGTCAATATAGCCGTTCTTGGTTTCTTACCCAGAGGTTATCCACCTTGATGCAGTTATTCACAGTTCCGTCGCAGTCGCCGTTATAGTTGCCGCCGTTATTATCATAGTTTTCAATGCCGGTGATGAAAGCTTTGGAATGAATCATGATATTGCCGCTTTTGGCCGCCGCCAAAAACCACTGCAGCGTGGCGATGCGGGCATCGCTCTGAATGCCATAAACCGCGGCGCCGCGGAGGCGGCCAGAATGCCCAGAATCACAATGACCACCACCAGCTCTATCAGGGTAAAGCCGGCCTGAGAGCGGCGCTGACTCAGCGAAACTGAATTATGAGATATGCTTCCGATCATAAAGGGTTCCTGTGATAAATCCGCTTAAACTCAGCCGATTTCCTCCCCGAAATATCCGCTTATCTAAAATCTCCTGCGGGCATTCTACTTAAAATCACGCAAAACGGGAGAGAGAATCCCGAAGTTTCCCGGATCTCCGCCTCCGTTTCCCGAAATCGCGATCTCTCCTGCCTCCTTGGCGGCAGTTTCCTAAAATCTTAACTTAAGGCTCCCTCTCAAAACGCAAAACTGCGGACGGGATCCGAAAACTGTCTTTCCCTGCCGCAAAAAACATCCCGGGATCCCGACCTCCGGAACGGAGAAGAGAATAAAAAAACAGCCCGGATCGCATGATTCGGGCCGTTCTTGTATCCGATGCTCCCGTTACCGGGAACCGGAGCTCTTAGTAGTTGTACTGCAGGTGGAAAGCAACCTTGTCGTCGGACCTCTCGTGAGTGGAGCCGGTCTTCTTGCCGGTGGCGGAATCAACGGTATCAATGTCGCCCACGCCGATCTCAGCTTCCACATAGGCGCGGAAGTTCGGATTGAACTTGTAGGAAAGCTCGCCGGCGAAGTTGCTTACCAGTCTGGCGCTGTCCTGATTCTTCTGGTTGTACAGGAGGAGGAACTGTACGCCGGAATCCCAGGTGTAGCCGGCAGCCAGTTCGAAGCCGTTCACATTCTTCTTGTGCTCATAGTCGGTGAACTGATAGAGACCTGCTGCATAGAAGCCGGCAGTGAGATCGCCGCCGGTAAGGGATACGGTGATGGCGTTCTTGTCATCATACTTGGCCGGAGCGGTATTGGATACGCGGTAGTAATCATAAGCCAAATTCAGTCCTACCGGGAAGTACTCGCCGTATTCATAGCCGCCGGCTACGGAAATGCCGGTATCTACATTGTCAAGGCCGGCGGTCTGATAGGAAAGACCCAGCTTCAGTGCCTGATTATTAAAGGACTTCTTGTAGCGATAGTCCACGAGGCCTTCCTGACGGGCCTTGGCAGCGAACTCGTAGGAGGTGGTGGCCTTGGCGCCCCAGTCGATGAGGATATCGGTGGCGGAAAGAGCAATAACGGCGGCCGGCTGGTTCTGACCGAAGGTCAGCTGGCCGTAATCGTCAGTCTTGAAGCCCACATAGGCAAAACGGGTATTCCACTGACCGTTGTGAGAGGTCTCGGCGCCGATCTGCCACTCGCCGAAGCCCAGAGCCTTAACGCCGTCGGTAATGGCGGACTCGGCAGCCACTCTGAAACGGGCAGTGCCTACCAGCTCGACCTTCTTGTCAGTAGCTCTTTCGGACAGAGCCACGCTGTTAATGGCAGCGTCCAGACGGCCGCCTAACTGCAGCTTGGCGGACTCGGACTGATAAACAACGGCAGCATTGGCAGAACCGGCCAGAAGAGCTCCGGCGGCGGCTGCAAGCGCGATCTTCTTAAACATAACAACAGTTTCCTTCATAATAATTAATTTTGTAATGGCAATGCGGTTTCTGTTCCGGAATCTGTTTCGGGGCTCATGCCCCGTTTGCCTTCTCAGGCTAAGCTATGCGTTCCGGTCTGACCGCCTGTTTTTTTATTCTTAAAGGAATCAGCCCTGAAATTGAGTCCGAGGCGTCATCCGCTGCGCATTATAGTATGACAAAGTGACACTGTAAATATACCTTTTACGCTTATTGGTCAAATTTAATACAAATTTTTCCTGAAAACAGTTTCATATAAAGCACTTGAAAATATTTTCAGAAGCAAGCCGCACGTCCCTCCGGCTTTCGCAGGCAAAGACTCCGGACAAAAAAACAGGAGCCCCGCCCCGGAAAAAAGAGGAGCCACGCTCCCCTTTTCATTTGCTCTCTCAGCTTTGCAGATCAGGCATTCTGCTTATCCCTGCTCCCGCTGTCAGGCTGATCATCCTCCGGAATAGCCTGTATCAGAGAAAGCCAGGGCTTAAACTCCTGCTCCTTCACTGCTGCCACAATGCCCATGATGACATTCACGTAAAAATGAATGAGACCCGCCGCGGCAATAAGTGCCCCCAGGATGAAGATGGGAATTCCGATAATAAAAATGGTCAGGAGTCCCCCGACAAAACAGAGAAAGCCGCCGATAAGCCAGGCTAGCACCCAGAGAATATAGAGATTGAGAAGCTTTTTGGTGACACCGTGAATCAGGGGATGGTTTTCGCAGGCAAAATACATCACGATGCCGGCAGCAGCCCCGCACAGCGGAAACACCCCGTGGGCCACCCACAGCACCAGGAGAGCTTCATAAGGCTTCGTCGTCAGACTGCCGTCAAGGCGGCTTTTTATCTCCCCGCTCCATTTTTTAACCGAACTCTCTTCTGCCGCTCCGGAATAACCGGTATTTGCATTTGTATTTGCGTTTGCGCTGCTGTCATTGTTCTCGTTATTGCTGTTATCGTTATTGCCGCTGTTGCTGCCGCTACTGTTGTCCATGCCGCCTGCCTCTTAATCTGTCTTCTTTGCGGCACTCGCCGCGCCCCGGGAAAAACGTGACTTATCCCCTTCCGGAGCATACTATAGCCCATGCCGCTCTTTCTGAAAACACCCCTTCTGCAATAAAAAGCCCCGCGGCCCCGACCCTCCGGATTGCAGGCAATTCCGGCTTTGCCCTAAGGCTCCCGATGCCGGGATCCGGTGGCCTCCCTGTTCAGATTGAGATCCGGAAGACTGAGGGAGCATTCCTCCCGGGATCGATAGCGGGAAACATCAGCGGCAAAGCGCGGGAACGCCTTCTTCCGCCTGGATGCGTGAACCCCGATAAGGCGGATCGCAAAAGCGCATGCAAAGGCGCACGCCAAAGCCGTCAGGAAGCCTCCGGGATTCCCGGGAAGGTTTATGACGGCCATGACTGTTATTATGAGGATCCCGATGACGGACAGGATATATGACACCAGTCTGAAGCCTCTGATATCGGTAAGGAGCCCATCTAAAGAGCCAAAAACAAAAGCCGGAATTATTACTGTTATGAAGCTGCCCCCGCAGCACTCCACCACCAGGCGTGCTAATAAGCTGCCTTTATCCTCATCTCCGAGGATAAACGGCGCCAGCCACCAGGATACCGTAAGCAAACCGGCAAACATCAGCGTCAGGGCAGCTCGCATCATCCTGAGCTTCTCGGGATCAGCGGGGATATTGGTGTAAAACTCCCCCGCGTCTCCGTTCATAACCGCAATGCAGTCCTGACCGTTTACTGCGGCCTTGGCGAAAAGCACGGGAAAAAGCAGCGTTCTGATCCGGAGAATTTCCGGATCCGGAATCCGGACGGCCAGCTCCGGGATATTCCGGTATACCAGGCGGGCTCTGATTTTTCCGGGGTTTTCCGAGTTCTCCGGCCGCTCATCCCCCTGTCTTCTGTTCACCCGCAGTCTTCCGCCGCCGGGGAAGCGTTTGACCTGTTCCGTCTCGCCTGACCTCCAGGTCATAGCTCCAGAACGGGAGATAGATTTTCCGGACAGTGTTTTCAGTGATGCTCCGGATGCATTCATCCGGCATGGCTTTTAATTTCGCATATTCCTGCGCCAGATTCCCGGGCCCAAAGGAAAACGGGATAACGCAGTCGTAAAAGTCAGAATCTCCGGGGGGCGGATCCTTTCTTCTGCCGGCAGCCGGAGAGAGCGGCGTCCGGCACAGCGGGCAAACGGAGGAGATCCGGAAAACTCCGGGAGAAAGCTCCGCGCCGCAGCCGGAGCAGCGGGCGGTTCCGTCCCCGGAGTTCTCCCGGGGATTTTCAATATCAGACAAGGTCATTGCTGTCATTCCTGTTCTTCCGGCCGGAGGCTTTAGCGGGAAAACTGTCCGGAACCGGGGTTATGGATTTTGCTTCAGATCTCACGGGAACTTTTTCGAGAATATCTCTTCATAAGGCTCGGTTTCCTCAAAGGCGGCGAGGCGCCGGCTGCTGAAGTCCTTAAGCAGGAATTCATCGGCATCGCCTTTCAGATCGGGGAAATTATCCTGCCTCCGCTTTGCCGCCCGGTAAGCGCCGCTTCCGAACTGTATGGCAAACTCCGCCGAGAGGGAAAGAACCAGCACCGTAAGGAAAATCGCGGAAATGGTGTCATTAATTCCTAATTCTTTTTTCCTGAGACGCCTAAACAGACATCTCCATCAATACAAGATCAACATCCCGATCAAAAAGGTGTGGCACTATCCGTTGACATGGAAATTTCTGCAGATTGATGTCAGGGACTTGATGTATGCCGGTTGCTTGGTGTAGAAGTTTTTATCTACCCCGCATGCAATACACAGTTTTGATACTTCCTTCGTGAGTCCTGATGCCCAAAAATATCTGCTCTTTACGGCATAGTGTATCGCAATTGCCCTTGTTATATCTATCACGTCAGGAACGCTGAAGGTATGCGGCTTAAGCGTTTTCTTGCGCTTATCCGTGAATACCCGTTCCTTTGCCAGCTGTGATTTCAGTTCCGCAAGAATGCTGAGAGCGACAAAAGCCACCACAAATCTGCCTTCCATCGTATCCTGGTAATGAGTCCTGGCCGTATCAAGTTTAATGCTCATTTTTCCGGATTCAAAGCATTTCTCAATGCTGTCTCTTTCGTGGTAGGTTCTGTAGGCTTCCTCGGTTGTCATCTCATAAGTGGATATGTTTGCAAAGAATCCGAAATTTTCGGTATAGCTGTT
>DFFT01000156.1 GCA_002372325.1 Succinivibrionaceae bacterium UBA3769
AATCGCAAAAAAATTGCCAAAAAGTTTTGGTAGTTCCAAAAATATCACTACCTTTGCACCCGCAAATAAGAAAAAGCGTTCTTTGGTGCGTTAGTTCAGTTGGTTAGAATGCCTGCCTGTCACGCAGGAGGTCACGAGTTCGAATCTCGTACGCACCGCAAAAAGTTTTTTTTCATTCGTTCCATAGTAATGGTGCGTTAGTTCAGCAGGTTAGAATGCCTGCCTGTCACGCAGGAGGTCACGGGTTCGAGCCCCGTCCGTTCCGCCACTCATATAAAACGGGGTATCATCTGATATCCCGTTTTTCGTTTTCTGTTCATCATAAATAAAGATCCCGAAAGACAGTTTCCGGAGAGGATACTCTCCGGAAGCCGGCATCTTATTTAAGGCGGCAATCCTCCTTGCTGAGGCGGGTTTTTTTAATCACCGTTTTATCAGGAGTAATGTAGTCCTGCTCCATATAGTCAATAAGCTTCAGAAGCTCCCGGTCTCCGGAACTCAGAAGGCTGCACAGGAAGGACGGGGAGTCCGAAAGATTCTTTATCTGTTCCTGAGTGCTTTTGCTTCTGACCTGCCAGATCATGATAATGGAGGCGCCGTTTCCCCGGCGCATGTCCGCAAGAGAAAAATCATCGGTGCTCCGGGAGGCTTCTTTGATGCTGTCCCTCATCATGGGAATCAGGACATCATTGAGATAGCGGAGCTGAATTTTGCCGTCCTTGCCGATTACTGACGGCGGAACTATGGCGTAATCCGCGCCGGCTGTCCCGGGAACTATGGCGCTTAGCGTCAGAGTTATGATGCCAAGGCCGGGAAGAAGCCCTTTGGCCATCCTCTTAAAATTTATCATCTAGGCTCTCCTTGTGATTGGAAGCGGTTCCGGAAATGACCGGAATAGCGTAATCGCGGAAATTTTATCAAAAACCTGCCGCAGCGGGCATGGGATTCTCCTCTTTGTGTGAGACGAGACTTTTTTGAAGCGAGATTATTCGGGTTGCAGTGTAATGCCAGTCGTCTTGTTGGAAATTAACTCCTGCCTGACCATCTTTAGTGCTTTTTCGGGCACTTTAGTTCTCAACTTCCCGATCTCTCTGATTTAATCCTAAAAGTCAGCTACTCTCAAAAAACATAGCGCTGAAACGCCATTCTGATCATCGACTGCTCATCAGGCAGTCGATAAGGATGACGGTTTTTCCGTATTTTGAAAATTACCTGCGGTCAAATCAGGTACTTTCAGGAGCTGTGAATAGTAACGCTGTTGTTCTGCTGTAAACTAATTTTCCGATACCTGTTATCCGGCCGGATTTTTGTCTTCCAGGCAGATAGCTCGCCATCCGGCGGTCTGGAATTCTGAACAGTCTTGCCGTAATGAAGGTGCTTTTGCCGAACCTGGCTGGACCTTAAGGATAGGCGCTGCTTCAGCCGTTGGATTAAGAAATCGTAATCAAATAACATGACCGCTCTATGCTGAGCACTGAGCAGCATAGAGCTGCGGGAGGAACAACATTCCATCTGGTCAGAATTCGGGCTTTCCGAAACTGACTTTTCACCTGTTTTATTCTGAAAAAAGTGACATTGGCGATAAAAATGACTAAAAGTCAATGACTATTAGTCAGCGAAATGTATAATGGATAATGCAAGGAGTTTTTAAATGACTACCAGAAAAGAAAATGCTCAGAAAACCCGGGAAAAGCTTCTGAAAGCGGCGGAACTGCTTTTAAGCGAGAAGGGCTTCGGTGCGCTCTCAGTGGATGAGATTACCAGACAGGCCGGAGTTGCCAAGGGGACATTCTATGTTTATTTCAGCCACAAGGAGGACGTGGCTACGGAGATTTGCAGAGGATACTTTTCCAGTATTGCAGATCAGGTTTCCGGAATGCGGGATGCCTCCATGGCCGCGCGTCTCAGACTTTATATGCGGGAGTTCATGGCGGCGGTGGAAAAGTATGGTATTCACATCTGCCGTGAATGGATAAGAAGTACAGTGGATCCGGGACATCCCGGAGAGAATGTTGACAACTCCAAGTGGGCGTTCGATGTGGAAATGCTGCGGGGCATTATCAGGGACGGGATGACCCGAGGAGAGCTCCGGGAGGACACTCCGGCAGATCTTCTGGCTTATCTTTTGATTTCGCAGCTGTACGGGATGATGCTCTCCTGGTGCATGTCAGACGGTGTTTTCGAGCCTCTTGAATGGAGTGATCTTTTTTCCGATGCGGAGCTGGAGGCTATTCTTAAGCCGTATCTGACGGTATCCTGAAGTTTGTTTTGGGCGAAGTTACTTATTAGCAAGGAATATATCATGAAATATGTAAAGCTTGGAAAGTCAGGGATGGACGTGTCCCGTATCTGCCTCGGGTGCATGAGTTTCGGAAAGCCCGGACCGGAGAATGGAGTTTTTCCGTGGGCCAAAGATTATGACGGTGCGAAGGAGATTTTCCGGGAGGCTGTGGAGCAGGGGATCAACTATTTTGATACTGCCAATGTTTACCAGAACGGTACCTCCGAGGAGATAACCGGCAGGCTGATCAGGGATTTCGGCTTGGATCGTGACGAGATCGTGGTGGCCACCAAGGTTCATTTTGCCATGCGGGAAGGAAAACCCAATGGCGCCGGCCTTTCCCGCAAGAATATCATGACCGAGATTGACCATTCCCTGAAGAGACTCGGTTTGGATTATGTCGATCTGTATCAGATACACCGTTTGGATCATGACACTCCCATGGAGGAGATCATGGAGGCTCTTCATGATGTGGTGAAGTCAGGCAAGGCCAGATATATCGGTGCGTCTACCATGTTTGCCTGGGAATTTGAACGTCTTAACCAGATTGCTGAAAGACATGGCTGGACTAAATTTGTTTCCATGCAAAACCAGTACAACCTGATATATCGCGAGGAGGAACGCGAGATGATGCCGCTCTGTGCCGACCGCGGCATTGCCGTGGTGCCATGGAGTCCTCTGGCAGGTGGCAGAACCGCTCACCCCTGGGGCACGGTCACTGCAAGAAACAGCGTGGACAGGGTTTCTCCCATGGTATGGGGCAGCACTGATGCGCAGGACAGGCCGGTGGTAGACAGGCTTGAAAAGGTGGCTGCGAACCTGAGTTATTCCATGGCTCAGGTTTCTCTGGCCTGGATGCTGTCCAAGCCGTATGTTACCGCTCCTATAGTAGGGGCCACTTCCCCGGTTCATATAAAAGAAGCAGTGTCTGCCATTGATATCACGCTTTCTTCGGAAACCATAAAGGAGCTGGAAGCCCTCTATGTGCCTCATATAAAGACAGGGGTCTTTTAGTCAGGGAATTTTGTCGGGCATATCCGGGGGGCTCCGGCGGGAGTCCCTGGTCTTAAATTAAGGACTTAGCATGAGCAGAAATCTGATTATTTATTATTCAAGAAGAGGGCAGAACTACGTCGGAGGTTCCATTGTGAATCTTGCCCGGGGCAATACGGAGCTTGTGGTCGGTTATATTGCGGATGCGGTGGGAGCGGATCTTTTCGAGGTGGTTACGGCAAAGCCCTACAGCGAGGACTATACCGCCTGCACGGAGGAGGCAAAGGCCGAGCTCCGCAGCCATGCCCGCCCGGAGCTCAGGAATTATCTTTCGGATATTTCCGGATACGATCGCATTACGGTGGCCGGCCCCTGCTGGTGGGGCACCTATCCCTGCGGTGTATTCACTCAGCTGGAAAAGCTGGACTTCACTGGAAAGAGGGTGTTTCCTCTGATGACACACGAGGGCAGCGGCCTCGGCAGGGCGGTTCGAGATCTAAGAGACTGCTGCAGGGGCGCGGATATCGGTGCCGGACTGGCTGTCTGGGGATCCGAAGCGCCTGACGCCAGGGAGACGGTTTCAGCCTGGGCGAGGCAGCATCTGGCATAGCGCCGATGGTGGCTGGTTCTGTCGCTGGCTGACCCATCAGGTGTTTTAAGATGACCGGGAGGAAAATGGAGAACAGATCAGGTCATCAGATCCCAGTCCTTCGGCAGGAAACAACTAACAGGAGGTTAAAAATGGAATATGCAAAGCTTGGCAACACCGATATCACGGTTTCCAGACTGTGTGTCGGCTGTATGTCCTACGGACAGCCGTCTGAAGATTTTCATAAGTGGACTTTGGATTATGACCGGAGCCGGGAGATGATAGCCTGCGCATGGGATCTGGGAATGAATTTCTTTGATACTGCCAATGTTTATTCCTTTGGCAGCAGCGAGGAATATCTGGGCCGGGCCGTCAGGGATCTTAAAATTCCCCGGGATCGGATAGTGATGGCGTCCAAGGTTTACTTCAATGAGGGTTTTCTGTCCAGGGAGGCTATTCTGCGGGAGATAGACGGCACGCTTAAACGTCTCGGCACAGACTATCTGGATCTCTACCAGATTCACCGTTTTGACTACAGCACGCCTCCTGAGGAATTCATGGGTGCTTTGGACAGTCTTATCAGGGCCGGGAAGGTACGGGCCATCGGAGCCTCGGCCATGTTCGGATATCAGTTCCATAACCTGCAGATTATCGCTGAACGGAACGGTTTTGCCGGATTTTCCACCATGCAGAATCACTACAACCTGCTTTACCGCGAGGATGAACGGGAACTAATTCCGATCTGCCGGGAATACGGAGTGTCCCTGATTCCGTATTCTCCTCTGGCGGGCGGTCATCTCTCGAGAAGGAAGTGGGATTCTGATTCTCTCCGGAGCGCTTCCGACAGGGTGTCCAGGCAGAAGTACGACCAGGCCCGGGAAAACGACACGGAGATTATCGAGAGAGTTTATGCCCTGGCGGAAAAACGCGGTGTGTCCATGACCGAGATCTCTCTGGCCTGGCTCCTGCACCGGGGAGTTGCCGCTCCCATTGTGGGCGCGACAAAGCCGTGGCATTTTGAAGCGGCTGTGAAAGCTCTGAGCCTTAAGCTGGACGAGGAGGAGTTACGTTATTTGGAGGAACCATACAGGGCCCACGAGGTGGTAGGAGCGCTGTCCAGTAACATAACCTTAAGCAAATAACGAGAACTGAAAACAGCGCTTGCCAAATGTTTTCCGGATATGAACAGCGGTTCTTATCTGTGATTGAACTTCGGGATACCGCAGAGCTATTGACGACGCCTGAAAAGTTCCTTCATACTCGTGGCTATAGCAGGAATCTTTTTCAGATCATTCCAAGGCGGACAGGATTCCTGAATGGCATGCAATTGAAACAAAACAACTCACAGGTTAAGGGCTCATATGTTAAAGTGCTGTTCTTATTATGAAATAATCGCCACGGCGGACGAGCGGAGGCGATGGCTGCTAAGTTCGTTCAGAACGCTGACGCTTTATTTCATGGGTATGTCAGGGATAAAACGGCCATACCATGGGTGATTCTTCTTACCGGAAAATGCTTCTGGAATATGATTTTAGAACGACAAAGTCCATAACAATAGAACCTTTTATGCACTCTCCAATGAAAAATTATAGGACTGTTGTTATAGTGAGCAAACCATAAACAGATCAAGTAATGTATGAGTCTGGTGCAAAAAGTCAAAACAAGTCATATTGCAAGAAAACGAATGGCTAAAATAAAGGCTTCGCTATTTTGATTTTTGCACAAAACTGACTTTTTGCACTGCGCTCATGTATTTACATTTCCTTATCGTTGCAAGACGCGATGAATCATGTTTTTGGACAGTAATGAGTCACTTGAGTTTTAATTAAATCATCTAACAGCAAAAATATCTATCCTTATTCTTTAAGAAAATTTATTATAATGCGAAACCGCCTTATGTGACAGCATTGCGACGAGGGTCAAAAAAAACATTTGAAAAAACGTGACTTATGCTTAATATTAGGCTAAAATTACAACCAAATCTAGCGGGGTCTGTTCGCAGATTCCAGGGTAATAAACTTAAATAACGATAATATGATGGAGAAAATCATGAATAAGTTACAGGTTGTTTTAGGCACTGCTGTATTAGGCGCTGCTCTTGTTGGCTGCTCTAACACCGATGCTCTTTCTCAGAAGGTTGACGCTCTTTCTCAGAAGGTTGACGCTCTTGCTGCTGATGTTGCTGCTGTTAAGTCCAACCAGAACCAGCTGAGCAACGAAGTTGCCGCTGCCAGAGCTGACGCTGCTCGCGCTAACGAGCGTCTTGACAACATGGCTAACCGTTACAAGAAGTAATTTTCGGTAATGCGTTTCCGGGGGAGCCGCTGGCTCCCCTTTTTATTGGGCTCCGGGATATTCCGGGGCCCTTTTTGCTTTCCTCAGTTATCCTTGAAGCGCTCCCGGAATTCCTGCAGCTTTCTGGTAAGGGTGTTTCTGCCAATACCCAGAATGCGGGCGGCCTCCAGCTTTTTGCCATGGGTAAATTTCAGGGCTTCCTTTATCATGATAAATTCAAAAGCGTCCATGGCCTCCTTCTGAATATCGATATTGCCTTCGCTGAGCTTTTTGGCGACCCAGTTCCCCAGAATGGGCTCCCAGTCGGTTGAGGCAGCGGCGCTGCCGCCCCGGATGCCGCTTGCGGCCGGGGAACCGGCCGGAGCCTGCTCCGCCGGCAAGGGCAATGCAGCATTATCATATCCTTCTTCCGGAGCAGTTCCGGCAGAATGTTTCGGCTCCGGGGCCGGCGTCCCGGGATATTCCGTAGCGCCGGCGCCGGCAGCGGAAACTGCATTATCGGGATGCCGGATTTCTTCGGGCAGATCCGGCGGGGTGATGATCTGTCCCGGGGCCATTACCGTCAGCCAGCGGCAGACATTCTGGAGCTGGCGGATATTTCCCGGCCAGGAGAAGGTTCTCAGGATTTCCAGAGCATCCTCCCGGAGGATTTTCGGGGGCGCGTTCATTTCTGTTCCGGCATTATCCAGAAAGTGCCTGGTGAGCTTTTTAATGTCATCGGATCTGTCCCGGAGCGGGGGGATGCGAATGCTGATCACATTCAGGCGGAAGTACAGATCCTCGCGGAACAGGCCCTTTTTTACATATTCCGGGAGATTTTTGTTGGTGGCAGCCAGAATGCGGACATCCACGGATATGGGGGTCTGTCCTCCCACCCGGTAGAATTCCCGGTTTTCCAGCACCCGGAGCAGTCTGGTCTGGGCTTCCATGGGCATATCCCCGATTTCATCCAGAAACAGGGTTCCGGTGTTGGCTTCTTCGAAACGGCCTATTCTCTGGCTGTTGGCCCCGGTGAAGGAGCCCTTTTCATGGCCGAACAGCTCAGATTCGATGAGCTCCTGAGGAATGGCGGCCATATTAAGGGCCACAAAGGGCTTCCGGTTTCTGGTGCTGTGCCGGTAAATGGCCCGCGCTACCAGCTCCTTGCCGGTGCCGGATTCCCCCATGATAAGGACGCTGACATTGGAGTGGGAGATTCTGCCGATAACCCGGTATACCTCCTGCATGGCCTGGGACTCGCCGATAAGCTCGGTGATGCTGCGGGAGCTCAGGGAACCTGCGTCATTTTCTCCGGTATTTGTTCCGGGAGCGTTTTTCCGGTACTGGGTCACTGCCTTTTTGACGATGGCGATGCATTCATCCAGGTCAAAGGGCTTGGGGAGATATTCAAAGGAGCCGTTTTCATAGGAGCGCACAGCATTCATAAGGTCGCTGTGGGCCGTGGTAATGATTACCGGAATCTCCGGAAAACCGCGGTGGATTTCCTTAAGCATGGAGATGCCGTCAATGCCGGGCATTTTGATATCGGAGATAATGCATTCCGGCTGACTGGATTGCAGCTTTTTCAGGGCTGATTCCCCGTCGGAAAAAACCTCAGAGACGAATCCTTCCTTGGTCAGGGCCCGGTCGATAACAAAACGGATGGCGCTGTCATCGTCCACAATCCAGACTCTGCCGTTCTTGTAGTTGTCGGACATGAAATATTTCTCCTTATTGCGCGGTTCCTTCTGAGCTCAGAGGGAGGTAAATAATAAACTGTGTCTGGCCGGAAAAGCTCTGACACTCGATTTTGCCGTGATGCTGGGCGATAATGCTCTGGGCGATGGGGAGCCCGAGGCCGGTGCCTCCGGCCCGGCGTGACACCATGGGATAAAAGATGGTGTCGGCAATTTCCGGCGGAATGCCGGGGCCGTTGTCGGTAATGGTGATTTTCATGACAGTGGGAAAGTAGCGGCCTCTGATGCTGACGCAGTAATCCGCCCGGGTTTGAATGCTTATCAGTCCGGGGTTAACATGGTTCTCCTTAAGAATCGCCACGGCGTTACCGATGATGTTCAGGAGAGCCTGCTCCATTTTTGCCGCATCCATCTTGATTTCCGGCAGGGAAGGGTCGTAGTCTCTTTCGATGCAAATGTCCTCGCTGATATCAAGCAGCAGCAGCCTTCTGACCTTTTCGATAATGCAGTGGATATTGCCGTATGCTGCCGGAACGGCCTTTTGCGGTCCCAGAAGCCGGTCAACCAGATTTTTGAGGCGATCGGCCTGTTCCATAATGATATTGCAGTATTCATAAAGGGAGGAATCATGACTGTATTCCTTCTGAATAAGCTGAGCGGCGCCCCGGAGTCCTCCCAGGGGATTTTTAATTTCATGAGCCAGGCTTCTCACCAGATCCCGGGCGGCATTCTGCTGGCTTTCCTGCTGGCGCTCATGCTCCATTACTCTTTCCCGGGAAACCTTTTTGAATTCGCAAAGGAGCAGAGATTCCTGCCGGGGCTGCGCCGGAGCTTTTGCGCGGGGCGTGATATCCAGGCTGAAGCTGGAAATAGTGACATCGCAGAAGATTTTTTCATGAGCGGTAACCAGGACGGCATTGCTGATGGAAAATACCTCCTTATCTTCCGCAGCGGCAGGCAGCAGCTTTCGGAAATCTATGCTGGAGTAGCTGAAAATATCGGGAAAGAACGAGCTCTTCATTTTGGCGGCGCTGATGCCCAGAATCTGCTCGCAGGCCGGATTTGAGAAAACAATGTCAAAATCCCGGTTCAGCACCATAATGCCGGTACTGATATTGGAAAGCAGGGAAGGCGTTAAATCCTTTAATCTCATATATCACCAAATTAGTGCATGAAGTTGGGAATAATGTTTTATTTGGTGCAAATGCACCTGGATGGTGATTGCTATTTAATCGCCATCTCTTGAGAACCGGGCGGAATTTCCTGTTGTCCGGCTCCGGATCGGTATTTTGCCGGGATAATCCGGAATTATCCCCGGGGCTTAATGCAATATTTTTACCACAGAGCCTAAAAGGCATTTCCCCGGGGCGTTACTTTACCGCACCCCGGGATAATTTCTGCGAGACCGGGGCCCTTCGGAAAAGTCCGGAGAGATCCGGGTTTTGGAAAAGATTGCCCCGGAGATGAAATATTTCCGGCTTTCCGCGCTGCGGCGACATTGCATAACAAACAGCATCACAAACAGCATCACAATTTAATGACAGCGTTACGGATATAGTGCATTATAGGGGATCAGATATGTTCGGCAGGGATGACGGCAGGCAGGCGCTGCCGCGAGTCCGGAATGAATACAGAGGTAAAGGTTGCTATGAAAACTGTGAAAAAGCTTAAAGCCGCTTTATATGTTTTGGCCGCAGGGCTGGGAGTTTTAGCGGTCAGCGCAAACGCCGAGGAGGTTTACAAGTGGGTTGACAGCAATGGCGTCACTCATTACGGAGACGAACAGCGCGTTGCCAGTCAGAACGGGGCATCAAAAATCGATGTAAAGGCTCCTAAGGTTGGCACTGTGGATACCGTTTATGTTCCCCAGCGAGAGACTATAAGGCCGTCTAATGCCACCTCCAACAATAACATCAAGGTAACCATTGTTTCTCCGGCTAACGGTCAGGAAATTCGCGCCAATGACGGTGTGGTAACTGTATCCTCCAGCATTAACCCGATGCCATCGGGAAATTATTCCACCAAGGTGTTTATTGATGGCTCCCTGTTTGGTTCTGCTAACAATTCTCCGTCGGTGCGCTTAGAGGGCGTGCCCCGGGGCGAGCATATGATTACCACTAAGGTACAGGTTCAGGGCGGCAAGATTTTTACCTCCAACAGTGTAAAGGTCACTGTTCTCAGGGTAAGTGTGCACTGACAGTTAGATTTTTCAGGCGATAGCATCTTAAAAGGGGCATTTTGGTGGTGTTTTTGGTTAAAAAACATCCAGAAACGCTCCTTTTTTAGCGTTTTTTTTGAAAAAGATCAAAAATGTGTTGACGGGTTTCAAAAAAACTCTAAAATACGCATTCGCTGACAGGGTAAAGCTCAGCGAAGTTCTTTAACAAACAGCTTAGACAATCTGTGTGGGCACTCGGCAGAAATTATCGGAAGGCTAGAAAAA
>DFFT01000154.1 GCA_002372325.1 Succinivibrionaceae bacterium UBA3769
TCAAACCATTATGCAATCGTTTTCAGCACAGTGAAAGTATACCGGAACGCAGGGACAATCCGAAACACCGGCTCTGAAAAATTGCGGCATGGCACCGGAATCTCGGGGGAATGATTTTTAAGGAAAAAGGGCGTTTTCCGGAAAAGGCGATGAATAGATGAATGAAAGAAGATCCCGGAGTATTCTTCCAAAGGACATGCCCGATCTTTGGCAAGAGGGCGGATAAGGGAGATAAAGGGGCAGATAAAGACAGGCGGAAAACTGGTGTCAGAAACCGGAGCCTGCTTAAGCTCCGGAAAAATCCCGGGAGCCTCTAGCCGCCCCGGGAGATCCTGATCTGTCAGGGATCGCAGTGAACCTCACCTTCGGCACAGGTATAAAGAGTCTTGCCGGTTCTGAAGGCGCAGGCTTTGGTAACAGGAGCCTCATTGCCATTCACGGTGAATCCTGCCATAGTTTCATAAGCATCCTGGATGTCATTTAATTCCGCCTCGATGTCCGCCGCTTTCGGAATGCTTTCTTTATTGAATCCGGCAGAGTCCTCCCGGGATACGGCTTTGACCTTCTGGGCTGCCTCGGCGGCATCAATCAGCGCGTGATCAAAGTCATAACCAAGCTTGGAGAACAGATTCGTCCGGTATAAATGGTGTCAAAAATGCACTTTTTGATGATTGCGCGGTCTTTCTCCTGCCATTTTTTCATCGCGTCGTCATTCAGCTTCTTCACTGATATCAGCTTGCAGCTAAGCTTGGGAGTCTGAGACTGCGACAGAAAGGTAAACACAAAATTAAGAGCATTGGTAACCGGGATGCAGATCTCATCCTGAGAGTTCTCCGCTGTAAGATCTGCGGCCGGAACAGCTTTGAGGGAAGCCGGGGAAACGGGGAGGCGGGCAGGTGAAGCCGGCCCTGCAGCGAAAAACAGACTGCTGATATTTAAAAATGTACCGGGAAAAACGCTGACATGAGAAAAATATCTGAAAACGGCATAAAAAACTGAGATCTGCTGCGGTTTTGCTTTTTCCGCATGAGATCCTCCGCAGAGTTCAGGTTCTGTTTTTAAGGATAAGGAAAAGAATCTTTCCCCCGAAAACCCCCGGTAAGATGGTAAAATGATACGGAACAGCGTCCGGGGATTTTTTCCTGAAAGCACGCTCTCCCGGGATCCCGCAGGATCCTCTGAAATCCCGGATTTCCCTGTGCTTGCCCCGCTGCCGGAGTTTTATCATGGATATTAAAGGAAATCTTATCTCCTATGGGCTGATGTTCGTTATGGTCAGCATCCCCGGGAGCATTTACCACTATTACAACCACTATCTGTTTTCAGACAAGGCTCTGGACATCACGGTAAAGGACGCCGTGGCCGATGCCATTTCTCAAAGCGGCCGGAACGATCTTGAGATCAGCGATATTACCGGACTTTCCTGTCTGGATCGCACCCGAGACCCTAAAAGCAGAACCCGTACCTACGACTGCGCTGCCATGGCGCACCTTTCAGACGGCAAAAGCACTCCGATTTGCATTACCAGAACAAAGCATTACAAGAGCGTCAAAAAAAGAAGATACTCTTCCCCGAAAAGAGTCAATAAATCAATGGATGTAACCGTAAGTTTTTGCGGCATCGACAATAACATTAAGGGCTCCAGTCAGATCTCCCGGAAATGGTTCTTCTGATGCCGGAGCTCTGCCGAAACTGCGCCCCGAACGATTATTTTCATCAGGAAAAAACATATGGCTTTCAATAAAAAAAAAGATCATAACCTGCATATTGTGCGCTCCCGTGATTTTCTATATCGCCTATCATGACTTATATCTCATGTCCGGTGTAGGCGATAAAAGCATTGCTGAGAAAGCTGTCCGGGATGCCATCTTAAGCAGCGGGCGCGAAGATCTCGAATTAAGCCAGATTTCAGGATATCACTGCAATTTCCTGAACCACAGGCAGCAGGAAAATAAAGTCCGGACATACAGATGTTCAGCATCAGCGGTATTTGCCGACGGAACCTCGGCAAAGGTCTCTATCCAGAAAAAGGAATACACCAGGACGCACTACAATCATGGCAGCAAGCACAAAAACGTGTACAAAATTGAGTTTACCGCAACTATCCATGATCCCGGCCATGGTCTCGGCCCGGATATTCAGGGGAGCTCGTCCATAACCAGCGTTATCGGGGCATTTTTATGAAAGCCGCGGGGGTTCCGCGCTCTGATGCCATCGGGAGCTCTGATGCCCCTGCAATGGTTTATGAATGAAAAACCTGTCTTCATGATTCGGTTTATGGCGCTCCGCTGAAGATCCTGAGAGAGGATACTCAAAGCGGACTGGGAGCTGATACTGAAATAATAGCGTACCGGACATATCTTTATCAGGAGAATCCCCAAGTCTCTCAGCCAATGGAAATTCGTGTTACTAATGGTGTTGATTCCCGTGTGCTGCTTCCTTTTCTGCCATGATATTTATCTTTTTACCGTGGACGGAATGGCAGGCGCAGTTGAGAAAGCCGTCCGGAGCGCCATCATATAAAACAGACGTACGGATCTGGAACTAAACCACGTTTCAGATTATCATTGTCCGCTGGATTTAGAGCATCGGCACGATGAGGCAGCGACAGTCAAATGTACGGCATTAACTGTATTTACTGACGGCACATCAGCAGAAGTCTCCAATAAAGGCCAATAATTATTTTGGTTCCGGCACCAGGAATAAAAAGACCTCAACCAAAGTAACTGTAAGTTTATGCGGGCTTGATGCCGGCATAAAAAGAACCCGGACGTTCCCTGAGCAAGCGCCGGATTCCCGGAAATCCGGATATGCGGGCAGGAATTCCGGAAAATTCTCCGGGATTCCTCATCGTAATCAGAAGCTTCGGAGCTAAAGAGGACTTCCTCTCATTTCTCCCGGCTCCCGGTCTCCTGAATGCTGTCCCTGATGTCCTGTTCCGCAAGGGGGCGATCTCCGGGAAAACGTCCTTTAAAGGCCGCAAGACACTTCCGGGACTCTTCATCCAGATAATCCATGGCCTTCTTCCGGATCTCCGGGGGAATACCGTAAACGGCTTCGGCCATACCTCCGGCAATGGCGGCAATGGTATCGCTGTCTCCCCCGATGGAAATGGCGTTTCTGATGGCATCCTCAAAGCCTGAGGATTCGAAGAGGGCCATAAAGGCCTGGGGTACGCTGCCATGGCAGGTGACGTCAAAACGATAATGCGGCCGGATCTCGTCCAGGGTGAAATCCATGGAGTAGTAGTTCCTGTCAATGTAAGATCGGATCTCCGCAGGAGACAATCCGGCCCGGGCCAGAAAAATGGCTGATGCCACCGCCTCCGCCGCTTTCAGTCCCTCAGGATGATTATGGGTGACCTCGGTGATCATCCGGGCCAGCATTTTGGCTTCGGAAAGAGTTTCAGCCGCAAAGCCCGCCGGGCTTACCCGCATGGCAGCGCCGTTACCAAGACTGTTGTAGGGCCGGGGATCGGAAGAATTCAGCCATTCCCGGAACCTGGATCCATAACCGGCATCAGGATGACGCCGTCCCCAAAGCTGCATCTCCCGGACAGCGTTTACCGAGAGATCGCTGAAGTCCGGGCGGCTTACCGCAAGCGCCTCCGCCAAGGCCAGAGTCATATAGCTGTCATCTGTGGGAAAGCATCCCGGCCCGAAAAGCGCAAAATCCTTGCTCTTTATGTTGTTCCATTCAAAGCGGGAACCCGCAATGTCTCCGATAATAGCTCCCAGCATAACCTTACCTCCTTAAAAAGACGTTACTTCCCGGCCTCGGAAGAGTTCGGCTTCTTACGACACAGGATCTCGCCGTCAGCGCAGATGTAAAAGTTGTTTCGGGTAACAAAGGTGCAGGCCTGCGCCGGGGGCGCTTCATTTCCGTCCCCGCTCATCACCAGAGTCGTAAGATAGACAGCCCGGATATCCCGGAATTCCGTCTCGGAAAAATCATTGCCGGGCTCGCTTTCAGCCTGGAGTTTTTGAAGAGCCTCCGGGGTAACGCTCCGGAACTTTTTAGCGGCAGCTCCCGCATCGATCTCATCCCGGTCAATGTCATAGCCGAGGTTCTTAAACATCTTTCTTTTGAAGGCTGTGTCATGAATGCACCTTTTGGTCTTGTCCCGATCCGCTTCCAGCCAGGCTTTGAAGGAGGTGTCGTCCAGCTTTTCCAGCGAGGCCAGACGGCAGCCGATTTTCACGGGAATGCCGTCCTGAACTCCGGTAAAAAAGAGACTCATGGCATTAGCCATGGGAGTGCAGATAAGCTTTGCAGAGTTTTCCATGGTAAGGTCGGCGGAAAGATCGGCCGGAAAATCTGCCTTCGTCTCCGCTGCGTTGGCAGAGACCAGCAGGGCGGGTAAAAACAGGAAAGACATGACAATGTCATTAATACGGTTCAGCTTCATAGATAAAGTTCCTTAATACCTGCCGGCAAAGGATCCGGCGGAGATTTGCTGCGGTCTATCTTAGCCGAGTCCTTTGGTGCTTTTCAATTATGGCCGCGGGAGTCAATGACGCTTTGTGATGCATGGCCGTAATCAGGTCTCAGCCGCCGGGAATTGTCCGGACAAGGGGGCAGGGATCCCGAAGGTTAAGGCTGAAGGGGAAAGAATATAATCCGGAGATCTGAATAAGATAGCTTCCCCGCGGAAGCTTTTCAGGTATGGGCAGGCTCTCCGCCTTGGAGGTTCAGGAAAGGAGCCCCAAATGTTGAAAATCACCGAAAAGAGGGTAAGATCTGCTTAATAAATAACCGGTTCAGGCTCTTCTCCCGGCTGAGGTTCACTAACCAGGGATCTCCGGAAAACCGCAGGAAGCAAACATGATCATCGAAACCCCAAGACTGATTCTCCGGCCGTTCCGCGAGGGTGATGCCGCAGATGTTTTTGAATATCTTGAAGAACCGCTGGTCCATTGCTTTGCCTGGATGAAGCTGAACTCTCTGGAGGAAGCCAAAGCAGCCGTTATCAAAAGATCCCGGGATCCCGATTACTACTTCGCCATCACTCTCCGGGAGAGCGGCAAGGTAATCGGCGAGATATTTGCCTATCCGGAAACCGGAGAAATGCACGCCCCGGAAAACTCTCCCCTGGATACCTTCAGTCCCAGCGCCATGCTGAACAGCAAGTACCATAGGCAGGGCTATGCCTGCGAGGCGGGACGGGCTTTTCTGGACTATCTCTTCCGGGACAGGGGAGCCCGGCGGATTTATAGGCTCTGTTAAGAAATAAACTTTAATATTGAGCAGGAGTTTGACATTAAAATTTGTTTAACATGTAATTCAGACTCAAATACAAAGAATATGTCGATCTTGATCCTGATATCTGGTATACTATACTGTATAATACTTGCAAACAGAAACACCAAAATACAGATATGAAAGACAAAACAAAGACTCTTCTTACAGGAGAAATACAGGTTACTCCATTTGATCCGATTTTTGCGGAATTGGATCATATGATGTTTTTATCTAAAAATCTGTATAACGTGTGCTT
>DFFT01000012.1 GCA_002372325.1 Succinivibrionaceae bacterium UBA3769
GAGATAAAGGACGAAGATTTTGCGAAGTTCAGCACCTCTCTGGGATTTGCCCTTAAGGTCGTCAAGTACCAGAATGATGACAAGATCGCTGAAGTGATTGAGGAGCGCGAAAGTACCGATTCGGACACCGCGAGCTTTATCACCGCTTATACGCACTTTGAGTTTATGTACGAAAAAAATTCCAAGGAGGTTAACATCATGAATGGATTAGAGCGCCGGGAGCAGAAAATGATGGTTTTGGCAGTGATTGATACCCTGAAAAACCAGGGAAACTCTGATGAAGTCATTGTGGATTATGTTACTAAACAGTTTCAGGTAACCCCGGATTATGTGCGGGATCTTATGAAGGAATGGCCTAATCCTCTTCTTGAAAAAGTAAAAGCTCGGGCTCCTTCAGTTCCGGCCGGGGCATAACATAGGAAGCCCCCTGCGGTTATAGAGAGTTCCTGCTTTGCTGCGTCCCTGAAGGGGAAGCGGTGCCGCAGCTGGAACATACTATAAAGCTGATCGTAAAACGGTGAGAAACGGCTTCAGGCAATGTCTCACCGCTTATTTTTTTGTTTGCAGCTCCGGAAGAATTGAGGCATCCTCGAGATGGCAGACCATGTCGTGCTTCATGTCATTTCGGTCACGGGAGATGATGGGGTACGACAGCTTATAAACAGCCAGCGGCTTATTGTGATTGCTCCTTCCTGTCTGCTGAGGATGCGGATGGAGAAGGGATTTCCTGAAATTCAAGTTGCCCCGCCAGAAGGAAAGATGAAGGGAGAGACGATGAAGCGCTGAAAATCAGGGCCATGCCTGGCAAACAGAATCTGACCGGGGGGATCAGGAATTTGCTCTCAGAGATATACTTTCTCTCTTCCTTCTTCTGCTGGATTCTTCCCCGCTTCTGTCGGCTGTTGCCATCCTCCTTCCCTTCACCATCGGTTTTATCCGATAAAGCCGCCGGGGTTAGGTTAAGGGCGCTCTGTTTCAGGGGATCGCGGCAAAATGCCTCATTCTCTCCGGAAAACATGACAGATGGTCAAAAATCAGCCATAAAGCGGTCAAAATTTAAGCAATTCCCCATCACAAAGGCCCTCTCCGGCACTATTTTTCAAAAAAATGTTGCCAAACCCGCAAGAATCAGTAAAATAGCCTTTGTTTCCAGTGGTGAGGTGTCCGAGTGGTTGAAGGAGCACGCCTGGAAAGCGTGTATACGGTCAAAGCCGTATCAAGGGTTCAAATCCCTTCCTCACCGCCATGCAGATTTCCATTTCATTCTGTTTGCTTCCTTTTTATCGCTGTTTCTCTTTTCAGTTTGCTCCTTTCAGTTTATTCGTCTCATTACTGCTGTTTTGCTTAATAAGGTCTGCCTTTATATTTTTCATCTGCGGGCCAGAGACTTCTTATGGCTGCGGAATGACAGTCAGCATAAATCTGGCTGTGACAGCGCTGTCAAAAAATTCCGAAAACACTCCGCAATTTTCACATATGCATGGAAGCGCCGGAGGCTTGAATATGGGGAATAAAGAGAGCGCGGGAAACGAGAAGATCAAGATCAGGATTAAAGCAGATACCAATCCCCCGGCAGGAGCCTCCTTCGATCACAAATACCGTCTGCTTCCCGCTCCATATGATATTGCGCTCTATGATATGCCTTCTCTGTTTGCCGGAAAGGCGCATGCGGTGATCTGCCGCGCCTGGAAAAACCGCGTCAAAGGCAGAGACTTGTACGATTACGTTTTTTATCTTTCTCGCGGCGCCGCGCTCAATACCGAGCATCTGAAAGCGCGGCTCGTGCAATCAAAGGTCTGGAAAGCAGAGGAACCCTTCACCATCAGCGATGCCCGGAAACTGCTATGCACCCGCTTTGACGAGATCAGCTACGAGCAGGCAAAAGAGGATGTCCTTCCGTTTATCAGGGATCCCGCATCGCTTGCTTTGTGGAACGCGGATTTCTTCAAGCAAATAACGGAGGGACTGAAATAATCTTCGCTCGGCATGTGCCTTGCAATACGCTGACACTTGCCGCCGGCGGTCGTGTTCGGGACTTTCACCCCATAGGTACAGAACATGCCGGGCGTGCGCAAAAAAAGGGAGCCCTGGCTATATCAGGACTCCCGCTTCTTGCTGATCCGAAAACCGGATTTTCAGAAGGGACTATTCAAGATACTTGAAGTCAATGGCCAGGATCTTTTCGCGCCACTCAGCAGGACCGTTCACATGAACGTTGCTGCCTTCGGAATCCACCGCTACCATGACCGGCATATCCTCTACCTCAAACTCGTAAACAGCTTCCATGCCCAGTTCCGGGAATGCCAGCACCCGGGCCTTCTTAATGGCCTTGGAGACCAGATAGGCGGCGCCGCCCACAGCCATGAGATAAACCGCCTTGTGCTTCTTGATGGAGGCAACTGCGGCCGGACCGCGATCCGCCTTGCCGATCATGCCGTAAAGGCCGGTTTTGCTGAGCATGGTTTCCACGAACTTATCCATTCTGGTGGAGGTAGTGGGGCCGGCCGGGCCGACTACCTCATCGCGTACCGGATCCACCGGTCCCACGTAGTAGATAAACTTGCCATGGAAGTCCACGCCGTCGGGAAGAGGCTTGCCCTCGGCAATGAGGTCGCAGATCTTCTTGTGAGCGGCATCGCGGCCGGTAAGAATGGTACCGCTGAGGAGCAGGGTTTCGCCGCTCTTCCAGGTGGCCATCTCTTCCTTGGTTACGGTGTTCAGGTTCACTCTTCTGGCATTGTCGCTGCCCCCCACCTCGATATCCGGCCATTCGTCCAGAGACGGCGGCACCAGATTAACCGGGCCTGAACCGTCCAGCTCGAAGGAAACGTGTCTCGTGGCGGCGCAGTTGGGGATCATGCATACCGGCTTGGAGGCGGCATGAGTGGGGAAGCTCTTGATCTTCACATCCATAAC
>DFFT01000143.1:0-30443 GCA_002372325.1 Succinivibrionaceae bacterium UBA3769
CTTGGAAGAACGGAAAGGGAAGGCGAAGACGCCGGAAAAGAACTGATTGGAAGCGAGATTGGATTTTTAAACCGGATTGCCTGATGAAGATAACGTTCCGGAACCACCTGTTCCCATTCCGAACACAGAAGTGAAACGGATCAGTGCCGATGGTAGTGTAGCATTCGCTATGTGAGAGCAGGTCATCGTCAGGCATGTTTTTTTTGAGAAAGGGAGCCTTGTGGTTCCCTTTTTCGTTTTCTGGCTTCATAAAATTTCCTCAAAGCGCCGCCGGGGATCACAGAGACCCCAGGTGGCGTTTTTGATTTTTACGAGTTATTTGGAACACTTTTTTTCTGACGGAAAAAACGGCGTCAATTATAACTATACCGGATGGCAATAATTTTTGAATCCGTAATGGATGGGGTTAGAAAGTACGAGTGATTAATTTGTACCTTGTGCCGTATTATCTCGTTATCATTTTGCGGATCCTTCGATCAGTTATGGATCTTTTATTACAGCCATCTCCGTGATTTATAAAAGAAACTATAAATATTTTTTTTACCTACTCTTGCATTCTAATTCCCGTTAATATATCATAAAAAGCACGTGTGCCAGCATTGAGGTTTGCATCGAAACTGGCTGATAGTCATGTTTGATTGCTGTTGGCACCGTTTATTTTTTATTAACTGCACATAGAGAATGTAGATTTTTATGAATAACAAATTTTCCGTAAAGAAGCCGGGGAACAATAAATGGAACCAAGAACGCCGGCTCGAGTTTATTGATTACCGCCTTTGCTGGGCTGGGCATATCAATCGGGCAGATCTGGTTTCCTTCTTTGGCATTTCCATTCCGCAGTCTTCTCTTGATCTTTCCCGCTACTGCGAAATGGCGAAGGACAATCTTAAGTATGACAGGCATTCCAAAATCTATCGCAGAAGTCCCAAGTACAAGCCCATTTATCCCATCTGTTCCTCTGAGTCCTACCTTAATGATATTCTGATGAAGGCTCAGGGCACTCTGAACCCGACCCGGGATTATCTGGAAAAGGCTCCTAACATTTCCTGCTTCATGCCTCCGAGACGGAAGATTAATTTTGATGTTCTTTCCATGATTGTGGACTGCATTCTGAATCAGAAATCCCTGGAAATCTCTTATCAGACCATGAACAGCGAGGATCCTGAAAAGAGACGCATTCACCCGCATGCTCTTGGCTTTGACGGCATCAGATGGCATATCCGCGCCTTTGACGACAAGCATTCCGAATTCCGCGATTTTGTGCTGTCCCGTATTTATTCCGTAGGCAAGCCTGAAGAATCAGACGTGGATCCTAACGAGGACATGAAGTGGAATTTTGTGGTTTCCCTGAAGATCGGCCCTAACCCGAAGCTTACTCCCAGCCAGCAGAAGGCCATTGAAATCGACTATGGCATGGAAAACGGCGAAGTGGTTTATAAGTGCCGGCAGGCTCTCCTGTTCTATACTCTCCGTCTCCTGCGTCTGAGCCCGGATGATGATGTGGATAATGATGATCCGAAGAAGAATCAGATTATCCTTAAGAATAAGGATGAGATTTTCATGCTTCTCAGAATGTAACCTGAAAAGATTGTTCTGATCTTATCGGCAGTCCCTTCAGTGAAAGGGGCTGTCTTTTTTTTGGTATAATAGCCTCCGTTCCGGGGTACCGGATATTATTATCGTTTGTGGAATTTGCGCTATGCCTTCTTATCAGGATGAACGTGTGTCATATTTGAACCTGACAAATCCCATGCATCTTTTTGCAGTCGGGTTCGGTATTGGCCTGAAGTTTAAAGCACCCGGCACTATGGCCTCTCTCTTGATGCTGCCGGTATGTCTGCTGTTTATCCAGCTTTCTCTTCTGATTAAGGTTCTTCTGGCCCTGGCGGTTTTGGCTCTTTGCCTGGCGGCTTGCAAAAGCGTAATTGACCTTATCGGATATGAAAACAAGAACAAGATTGCCTGCGATGAATTTCTGGGGATGCTGGTCAGCGTGATGTTCCTGGGAGCGGACGAATGGTTTCTGGCCGTGCTGGCGTTTTTTCTGTTCCGCTTTTTTGATATGATGCATCCCTTTCCCATTTCCTGGGTGCAGAAGAGGATCCCTTCATTCTGCGCCGTGGTGGCAGATGATTTTTACAACGGACTCCTGACAGCTCTCAGTACCTGGATTATCGGCATGATCATTTCCAGTAACAGCTATACTGCCGGTTTTTAATTCTTCCCGAACATAAGAAAAGCCGGAGCATGAACTCCGGCTTTTTAGCGATTATCCTGTTGCTATCCTGAAAATCGCTTCTGCTGCCCTTGATCTGTTCTCCCGCTCAGCAACGTATTTTCCGGTCTTAGAAATCCGGAATCACCGGGACATATTTGCTGCTATCCACAATTTCAGTCAGAGATCTTTTGCGATTGCTTCTTTTGATCCGGGGCTTCCGGGGCTTTTTGACCACCTGACTGCGGTAGGGGCGGCAGAAGTCCTGCAGCGTTCTCAGACAGATCTGATAAGGACACTCGTTTTGGATTTCCCGGGCCAGATCCACGCAATTGCCCTCCAGCTTGAGAAAGCGCTTCACAATAAGCTGCTCATTGTCTACAAGATAGCCCTTGAAGCCCAGATGCCGGCCGTCCTTTCCGACGCGCTGGCCGTCTGTCGCCTTGATGTATTTGTAAACAGTATTGCGGGAAATATTAAGCATTTTGGAGATGCCAAGGATGGAAACTCCAGCTTCCTTCAGCTGTTTTATCTCTTCTTGTTGTTTGGGTGTAAACATCTCTTAGGTTCTGTCTTTGTTCGATTTTGTAAAAAGCTTTCAAAACCAGTAAGCCAGAGTTTGCAGCTCTAACTCATTGCAATATAAACAATATGATAATAATTTCAAGTGCCAAAGAAGCCGTTATCCGCCTTGTGGACTTTTGAAATTAAATTAAACCGTTCTAATTTATCAGAGCTGGCGCTTGCTCCTCCTTATGGGTCATGCTGACAGCGGCTGCCTGAAAAAGCTCGCTAACTGTCAGAATAGTGAGTTTCTGCCGGACTACCTTCTTTAATTTTACATGAAGTGTACCGTGAGATATAGCTTTTTTTGGTATTTTTTTAAAAATTAACTATAAGTTATTAATGAGTGTTCACAATATTGCGTTAATTTGTCACTTTCTCCCCCCGGGGTTTGCTTCCTCCGGAATACTTGTCTCACGCCCCGGATATTCCAGGGAGATCTCCTTCCATGCCTTATGGCGCGGACTCTGCGGGGAGTTTCAGGAAAGGGCGGGAGGAATGCGGCGCCGGCGGGGATGAAAGAGGCCGTTTTCCGCTGATAAACCCGGGTTGCAGGAGCCGGAAGCGGAACACGGCCTTTCTGTTCCATGATAACTGCGGCGCGGTTAAGGCCGCATCATCAGGTATTGCCGTTCCGGAGGAGACTCCCCTAATATACCGGGTAGGAAGCTCCGTTTGCGGGATCAAAGGGTGAATGAGATTCCCTGATTACGGTTTTGAAGAATTCCATGGCCCCCGGAACGTCGAAGTTTCTGAAGCCGTAGGCCTTTTGGAGGAGCTCCCGGCTCAGGAAGCGGTCATACTTTTCAAACTCAAGGTTGCCTACGGTTTTGGCAAGCTCTGTTTCATGAGGCGGCGCGGTGTTCAGTATGACCTGCACGGTGTCCTTGAATTTCAGGCTGGTGATTCTGGGAATGAAAATCGCGCTGCCGATTTTTTTTGCATGAGGGATGTCATGCTTCTTCAGGATCTGGACGATGGTCTGCATGATGCGATCCCCCTTCCAGGGCAGAAGGTAAATGCCGTTGATCCCCACGATAAAGCGGTTTTCAAAAAGGTTGAGCGCCTGAAAGTGCTCCCGCCCCTCTTCAAAATGCTTGCAGGCTGCCCGGTTCAGGTAGGGGAGGGGCTTTTGGGAGGTGTAGAGCTCCAGCATCTTTTCCCGCACGCCGTCATGAATGCGGCCGCCATTGCCGTCGATAATGAGGGGCTCCGCGTCCTCCTTGCAGCTTTTCACGTAGATTTCATGCTTTTCATCACTGAGGAATATCACTTCCCAGCCCTTTCCGGCAAAGAGGAAGGTGTCTCCCACCTCCAGAGGCTGATTCAGGGGAATGGTGCCGATCTTCTGGCCGTCATTGTCAATGGTGTATTCCTCCTGAACCTTGAAGGCGCTGTAGAAGTTGTAGTTGGAGAGGAGCTTTTCACCGCCGACGCCCAGAGTGAGGCAGCCGTCCCCCATTTGCGTTAAAAGCTCGTGAGATCCCAGAGAGCGCAGGAGCTCGGCGAAGGTGCCGGGATCCACCAGGCTGAAGGGGCCGGTTTTGCAGAGGAGGCGGTACAGGCTTTTGGCCTGAACGCTGCCGTACTGGGCGGTTATGGCCAGTACCTGCTGCGTCAGGGTGGACAGGGCGTATTCCCGGCGGGTGGGAGGTTCAAACCAGCGGGAGAGCACGAGCTCAATCATGGCGGCCGAGGCAAAGGTCTCATCCCGGAGTAGCTCGTGGAGAGCGGGCTTGTCATTGCCGGGATCCCCCACCTCCGGAATAAAGATGCGGAGCACGGCGTCCTTGTCCCGCCGGCCGGATCTCCCGATCCTTTGCCGGAGACTGGCTACGGACTGCGGGGAGTTTATCTGGCCTATGGAGGCAATATCTCCGATGTCTATGCCTAATTCCAAGGTCTGGGTGCAGATGGCGGTGGTGGGGAGCCTGCCTTCCTTGAGCCGGTTCTCCAGGCGCTCCCGGAGATCCTTGGAGAGGGAGCTGTGGTGCGGAAAGAACTCCACCGGAACAAAGTTATCCTGACACAGCCGGGTAAGGCTGCCGGCAATGAGCTCGGTTTTGTTGCGGCTGTTGGCAAAAACAAGATTGGTGCTGCCCCGGAGCAGCCGGAAAATGTCCCGGGCCAGATAGTCGTAATTCCGGCTCTCCTCATCATGGCTGGCGGACTTTTTGATATCATAGCCCCGGATCTGGAGCTTAATGCCCTTGGATCCGGCGGAGCTTTCGATGATTTCGGTTTTGCCGGCGGCATTGGGCCGGAGCCATTGCTTAACAGACTGGATGTTGCTTAAGGTGGCGCTCAGGGCAATGCGGGGGATCTGCTTTTTCTGGAGGAATTCGATGCGGTGAAGCTGACTCAGGAGCTGATAGCCCCGCTCGGTGCCGATAAAGGCATGAAATTCATCAATGATGAAATAGGACAGGTTTTTCAGGGCTTCCTTGCACCACTTCTGATGATTGATCAGCAGGGATTCCAGCGATTCCGGGGTAATGAGAATGATGCCCTCCGGGATCTGAAAAAGGTTCTTCTTATGGCTGGAGCTGATATCCCCGTGCCACGGGGTTACGGGAATGCCGGTGGCTTCGCCAAGAGCGTTAATGCGCTTGTACTGGTCATTAATGAGAGCCTTCAGGGGGCTTATATAGATGATCCTGACCCCGGGGAGCTTTTTGGAAAGTACGGCGGTGCAGGCCGGAAGAAAAGCGGCCTCGGTTTTGCCGCTGGCGGTGGCGGCGCTGATGATAATGTCGTCCTTAGCCCGGAGGATGGGCAGGATGGCCTTTTCCTGAATATCATGGAGATGCGTCCAGCCCTGGCGGTTCAGCCATTTCAGAATCACGGGATGGAGATAGTTGACATTGGTATCCATGTTTGCCTCGGCGGAACCTGCGTATGAGGATGGGAGAGCTCCGGCCGGCGGCATTGAGCCGGGGCCGGGCTGTTTCTGAAGAAAACGGTTCAGGCGCCAGCGCTTTTGCTAGAGCGTAAAGCCGGTGAGGGCGTCATCATCTCCCGCATCAGCGGAGCCTTCGTCATCGTCCAGCCCCAGAGAGTCGGTGTTTTCCAGGCCCACCTGAACATCCTGAAGGAGCTTTTTCCAGTCCAGAGAGGGATTTTGCTCAATCACCGACAGAAAATCCACAAAGGCCTTGATGGTGTTTCGGGGGGTTTTGAAGTAGGCATCCCCGATATTCTGGGAGCAATGGGTCAGGAACCGTTCCAGAGCCTCGTCGGGCACCAGATAGTCGTCCGGATTGTAGAAGGCGAAGATGTTTCTGATGTTGCAGAGGAGTACGTAGAGCTCTTCCGGAGTCAGGTTGTCGAGACGCATTACAGGTCCGGAAAGATCGTTAACCCCGGCCTTTTTGGCGAAATCATTGGCTGCCAGACGGGAGCGCAGAGCCTCGTAGCTGAAAAGCCCCTTGCGGGGATCCTCCAGAAAATCCGGGGTGCCCCCGAAGATAAAGCCCAGACCTCTGACATTGCCCTGCATGCAGTCGTTAATAATGCGGAGAATCTGCTCGTAGTTGGCTTCCCGGGATCTGATGTTATGGATCTTGTAGAGGTTAACCATTTCGTCCATGCTGATAAGAAGACCCTTGTAGCCCGCAGCCTGCACGAAGGCGCTCAGGAGCTTGAAGAAATCGTAAATGGAGGCATCGTCCACGATGGTGCGCACCCCGAGCTCCTGCCGGGCTTCGGTTTTGGTGTGGTATTCTCCCCGGAGCCATTTCACGGCATTGTTTTTAAGATCGTCATCTCCGGTATCAAAGCCTTTCCAGTAGGCCTGAATGACGATAGCAAAGTCATACCCGCCCACATAATCATTGAGGAAGGCCAGCTTGCTCTTGATGACACCGGAGAGATCCGCGTTCGGGTTTTCTTCGCGGATATTGGTTATGAATTTTTCGATAATGGAGTTAAGAGCGCTGCCGTTGGGACGAGCCCGGGTGGCCATGTTCCGGGTCAGCTCCTGATAGAGATTGAGAGCCTGACCGCTGGAGGCCTGGAGTCTTCTGTCCGGGGCCAGATCCGCGTTCATGGTTACTAAGCCCTTTTCGAGCGCGATGGTTTTAACGAGCTGCAGAAAAAAGCTTTTGCCGGCGCCGTAATCCCCGATGATCATCTTAAAGGAGCTTCCTTCATCAGCGATGCAGTCAATATCCTTCACCATGGCTTTGATTTCGTTTACGCGGCCCACCTGGATGTACTGGAGGCCGGTTCTGGGGGTAACGCCGGCGCGAAGGGACTGAATGATGGAATCTCTTTCACGTTGTCTTATTTTTGGGGTCATCTCTGCTGCCTTAATTTGCTTGGATCCTTAGATTATAGACCATCAGTTTTTGCCTGCCATGATTTTTCTGAAAAATCTCCGGTGAGTTTCGCAAATTTGGCATGCGGCCGAAGAGACATACGGGCACGGCCAATGGTTCGGCTAGGGTCGCTGGATGCCGGTGTCAGCGAGGTCAGCTGACTTCCCTGCCAATCTCAGTCGATGCCGTATTTTCTGAGCTTTTTACGGAGAGTGCCGCGGTTAAGGCCCATGATTTTGGCGGCTCTGGTCTGATTTCCGGAAACATAGCGCATCACTCTCACGAAGAGGGATTTCTCGACTTCCTGAATGACCTGCTCATAGATGTCAGAGGGCTCGTCTTCTCTGGTGTGATTGTGCAGAAACTGAATGACGTTGGTGGAGATATTGTCACAGTAAGGATTTATGGTGTATTCGCTGTTTAACCCCTGCGACTGGGTTCCGGTGCCGGATGCTCCGCTTTGCTCGCTGTCCTGGGCGGCGCGGTTCTGATTCAGGCTGTCGGATGTGATGTTTAACATTTTCTTACCTTCATTGGAAACAAAGCTTTCTCCTGCTGCGGGCAAAGGAGGCCGGAGGTTTAGCCTGATGGTGCCCGGGGACGATCTGCAGGGACGGGGCGTATATTATTATCTTTTTGCCTTTTTTTAAAGCTGATTTTGTGATTTAGGTAAAAGTTTTTTGAGAGTTTGGCGATTTTTTGAACAATTTGGAGGGGCTGGGGGAAATGCGGTGGTATGGATTGGATTAGCCGTCGAGACAGGCTGAGTATGTGCAGTGAAAGAGGCGGGAAGGTTAAGGTATGAGAGTACGACCGACTATTTAGCATGTACACATGGATGGGGGGGGGCCCCCCATTGTCATGATTATGCTTATTTTCTCACCCCGCTCACCAGACACCATTCCTCCCGGAACACCGGTTCCTTGAGCTTAAACCACTGCGAATAAATCTCCTGAATCTCCGGACATTGGGAAGCGATGATTCCTGACAGCGCAAAGCTGCCTCCCGGAGCCACCATGCCGGCGATAGTCGGAGCGAGCTCTCTCAGGGGGCCGGCCAGAATGTTAGCTACGAGAACATCTGCCTGAACTCCTTTGGGGGTATCCTCCGGAAGATAAAGGCTGAGCCTTTCGGAGACACCGTTCCTTTCCGCATTGTCTTTGCTGGCGGTGAGGGCTTGAGGGTCAATGTCGATGCCGACAGCCTCCGGAGCTCCCAGCTTAAGAGCGCTTACCGCCAGTATGCCGGAGCCGCAGCCGAAGTCGATGACCTTCTTGTTTTCCAGCGGGAGACTGTCCAGCCAGTTAAGACACATGAAGGTGGTGGGATGGGTGCCGGTGCCGAAGGCCAGGCCCGGATCCAGCATGACGTTTACCGCCTGAGGATCGGGAATCTCGCACCAGCTGGGGCAGATCCAGAGCTTTTCCCCGCACTTCAGGGGATGGAACTGGTTCATCCATTCTCTGACCCAGTCCTTGTCTTCCAGCTGCTCTGCCTTGATGGTGATCTCGTCATGGAAGTGATCCCGGAAGAACTTCATAATGGGGGCGGGATCCGTCTCGGCTTCAAAGAGCCCGGTTACGGTGGTGTGCTCCCAGAGCTTGGTTTCTCCCGGCAGGGGCTCATATACCGGCGCATCCTCGGTATCGGTGTAGGTTACGCTGGCAGCGCCGAACCCTGACAGCATCCCGCTTATCTTATTGGCCTTTTTGCTTACGGTGCCGATTTTAATTTGTATCCAGGGCATAGATTTCCTCCTGAGAGCTGAATAAACCTTTGAACCGGCTGTTCTCCAGCGCATAGGGCTCGATTTCTCGGTATTCGGTAACGACATCAAGACTAAGAGCTTCTGCGTATATCAGAAGCTGTTCCCGGACAATGCCGGCGTTCTTTTCCATTTCAATATCGCAGATCATGGTTTCCGGATCCAGCTTCATTTTACAGCCGATAAGGGAAAGAGAGCCGGTGTTTACCGAGTTTTCCGTTACTATCTTGAGCTTGAGAGCGCGATCATCTGCCGGGCCCACCCAGATAACGTTGTTGAAGCCGCCCATGATTTTCAGGAACTCCAGGGCCCGAAGGCTCTCCTCCCGGATAACGTTTTTGTTGGTAAGCTCCCTGCCGACGGCTTTCAGGGCGGCCATGCCCTTGCTCATGGTTTCCGTGTAGGCTCCCTGAAGCCTTATAAGCGTATATGCCAGAGCCATGGAGGCGCTGAAAACCGCAATTCCGATAGTGGCAAAGGAGGGATCGGCAATGTCAATGTCAGCAAGAACAATGTCTGGACGGTAGAAGCTTTCAGCATTATTTATCAGCACATCGAATTTGACATTGCAGGTTACCATGTAAATGACTGAGCTGATAATGAGATAAAGAGCAAAAAGAGAAGGGTAAAGCCAGATCAGAGTGAGCATGAGCAAAGTGATGCTCATGCTGGTGCTGCCGCTGCTCAGAGCCAGCAGGAATAACAGCGAGGTGAAATACTTGCCGTGGGATCCCTCCCACAGCGCCACCGCTGCGTAAATACCTGTCAGCACCGAGAAAAAGCACAGCAGAGTTCCGGTATAAATGCCGTTGGTGTTCCGGAATGCCGGAGCGGCCTCAAATATTTCCAGAATCCGATCCCCGGATCCGAAAGCCTGAGCTGTCTGATAAAGCGTGCCGTAAATAAAATCGAAGAAATCCGCGGAGGTGATGGAAAACAGGGCGTATCTGATGCCGGAAATGGCATAGTGCAGAATGGCCCACACCGGGATTGTCAGCACCAGAGTGAATACCAGAACAAAAAAGCCGGCCAGCACATAATTGAGAGCGGACTCTCCCAGAGAAGGCTTTCCGGTGTTTGCCGGAGACGGCACCGAGGCTGCAAAGGGGGCCAGAAACGCCGCCACGATCCCGGGAGAAACCGACTGGGTGCCGCAGGTTTTTACAATAATAAAGGCGGTAAAGTACGAGATAGCGCAGCCGAAAAGCCGCCAGATCCTGTTATCCTGCTCCGGTATCATGGAACAGGCCAGAGCGAAGGTCAGAGTTACCAGGCTGGCATTGGAGAACAGTCTGACGTTGTCCGGATGAAACACATACACCCCGGTGGTATTACACATGGTGACCAATGCAATGGGGAGCATAATCAGCAGAGTGCGGTAGTTGATGTTAGGGTGCATGCGGAGATCTGACCGTAATAAAAAGTGTGAGCAGGGTCATATAATAATCAATATTGACGGATATGAACAGAGCTCAGACAAGATTTTTTCATAAACGGTTTTTCCGGCTATTCTTATGCCTGTGTTTCCTCAAATTCCCGGGCTCCTCAAATACCTGAGATTCTCAAACTGCTTGGATCTCTAACCCCTCGGGATCTTCTCCGGCAGCCTCAGTTTGTCCGGCTTTCCTGTATAATTACGTTTCTGAGGCGCGGTTTTCATAAGCGCCGTCAGCCAGGGAAAGCAGATTCTTTTAATCTATGAAAATTCATCGTCGCACAACTGAAAACCTGGGCCCCCGCCCCAAATGGCAGCTGGATCCGGTTCTTACGGAACTCTTCTGGAAGCGCGGTATTAAAAGTACCGGCGAGCTTTCCTATTCCCTCAGAAATCTCCTCCGGCCCGATTTTAAGGATATTGAGCGGGCCAGCGAGATCATTGGCCGGGCGGTGATGACCGGTGAGAAAATCCGGGTTATCGGCGACTACGATGTGGACGGAGCCAGCGCCACCGCTCTGGCCATGAGATTTTTTCAGGACGTGAGGTTTGAGGAGGCTGATTTCTATATCCCGAAAAGACAGGACGACGGTTACGGCTTTAATGCGGCCATGGCAGAAAAGGCCGCCGGAGACAATGTAAGCCTTATTATCACGGTGGATAACGGCGTTTCCGCCCATGAGGCTGTGAGCAGGGCCCGGGATCTGGGACTTAAGGTAGTGATCACCGACCATCATATTCCCGGGGAGAAGCTTCCGGAGGCCGAGGCGGTGGTGGATCCCAAGAGACCTGACTGCCCCTTCCGCTCCAAGAACATTGCCGGAGTGGGGGTGATCTTTTATGTGCTTTCCAAAACCCGCTCCTTTCTCCGGGAGCAGGAATGGTTTCAGAAAAAGGGCATTCCGGAGCCCCGCATGCAGGACTATCTGGATCTGGTGGCTTTGGGGACGGTAGCGGATGTGGTCCCGCTGGACTACAACAACCGCATTATGGTGCAGTACGGCATCGGTCTTATCAGAAAGCACAGCGCCGCCTGCGGCATTGAAGAGCTGGTTCGGCTTTCCGGAGTTCCCGCGGTAAACTTTACCAGCTCGGACATTTCCTTTTCTCTGAGCCCCAAGCTCAATGCCGCCGGCAGAATTGACGACATGACCTACGGCGTGGACTGTCTTACGGCCCGGGATCCCTTTACCGCCAAGAGAGACGCCAGCATTCTTTATAATTTCAATATCCGCCGCCGGGAAATTGAAAACGAGATGATGCTTACGGCGGAGCAGCTTATTCAGACACCTCCCGGCAGCATCATTGCCGGAGCCCGGGGATCTGTTCCCGGCAGGATTTCAGACGGGATTGTGATATTCAGTCCGGATTTTCATGCCGGGATCTCGGGGATTATTGCCGCCAAGCTCAAGGATCGCTATCGGGTGCCGGTGATTGTGCTGGCAGCGGGCATAGAGGAGCATACCGCGGTGGGTTCCTGCAGATCCGTGGAGGGCTTCAGCATGCATGCGGCTCTGGAATGCCTTCACGGCATGCTGCCGGATGTGGTGCTTAAGTACGGGGGACATGCCAGGGCGGCGGGACTGACTTTGCGGCAGGACGGCATTGCCTTATTCCGGGAGAAATTTCAGGAAATCGTCCGTACCCATCTCAAAACAGGTTCTGCCGAGGAGACCATTGAGAGCGACGGCGAGCTTCCTGGCTCCTACTTTATCCCCAGCTTTGTCCGGACACTGGTTTATGATCAGCCCTGGGGGGAGGGCTTCCCCAACCCTGTTTTTGACGGGGTATTCTATATGAGTCCCCAGACGGTATTTAAAAAGCATCTTCGGTTCCGGCTTTCTCTTATGGACGGCCGAAGCTTTCCTGCCGTTTATTTTTACTATGACGAGCGGCTCTGGCCCAACCAGAGAGTGAACAAGGTGCGGGCGGTGTACTGCTTTCAGATAAGCAGTAACAGCGATACCGGGAAGATCAGCCTGATTGTGCGGGCTCTGGAGCCTCTCTATGACCAAAGCCGCATGGAGGGGATTTTATGGAACGGCGGTCTCGGCATTCCCTACGTGGATTTCGGGGTCAGGGGGTAACTTTTCCAGTCCTGATTGATAAGATTGCCGGGAGCGATCTAATGCTGTTCCCGTGAGTGATGGTGAGTATCTGTGAATTTGGGGGATTTTGCCAGCAGAGGAGCTCCGGAAACTCCGTCAGGCTCTTCCGGGACTTTCCGAATTAAATTCTTTTCCTTTCTTGCTTTGATTTGTTCGCTGACAAGAGATGCCTTAAGTTCCGCCGCGGCAATTTCTTCCGGGGTAAAGATTTCCCTTTCAATTTCCTCCCAGCATCTTCCAATGGCTTTGTTCATAATCGCATTCCTGCATCCATTGAATTTCAATCCCGGTAACGAGCCCTTATCTGTATCCAGTAACTGCCGATCATCATCCGCCGGAGAAGATCCGATTCCGGACGGAAGCTGTCTCATGTTCGCTAATGACGCAGCTATTCGTCCTGAATAGCCAGAGCTTCCTCGCTGGCCAGAAGATTGGCCACGGTCTGCTGCCCCAGAGGCTCGTAGGTTTCCCGCTGCACCTTTTTAACGACCACCACATCCTCGCCCTTCTTGTCGTACACCTCTCTCTTGTGGATGGCTTCGTCCAGCCAGGCAATGGAATCGGTTACCGCCCGGATCACCATGTCATCCATTTCCTGCCGCTTTTCATCAGAGGTAAAGTAGAGCATGTCCACGTCATAGCGGACATAAAGAGCCGGGAGCCGGTTCAGGGTCATGCAGAAAAGATCTGTCAGATAGTCAGTGTCCCGGGTCTGGGCCAGCTCCAGGGCGTTAATGTAGTCCCGTACCAGTTTTTCATAATAATTATGGACTTCTTCAATTTTTGGCATTGCTGTTTTACCTTGTTATTCAGTTACACGGATCCCGCGCATCCGTGGTGAGTATTTCTTTCAAATCCGGCCGGGACTTTTGCAGCTGTTATGTCTGCTTTTCTGTCAGCTGTTCCGTTAAAGCTGCTGTCAGTCGTCATCGGCATCTTCCGCGGGAGTTACCGCCTGTTTTTTCTTCTTTTCGTGCTTGGCTTCGGCCTCCAGCATGTTTTTGATGTATTCCTCAGCCTCGGTGATATTAGGGGCGTGTCCGGCATCGGTCTCGCCGGCCGCATATACCGCAGCGCCGATAATGCCGGCAAGGTTCAGCGTGGTGGCGGGAACCACCGGCGTTCTCACCCGGATCTTTTCCTGAAACTTGCTGAAGCTCTTGGAAGCGCCGCCGCCCAGAATAATGAGATCCGGATTGAACAGGAACTGGAGTCTCTGGAGATAGCGGTTGAATCTCTTGCCCCACTTGTTCCAGCCCAGATCCTGCCTTTGTCTGGCGGCATCGGAGCAGTAATGCTCGGCGATGTCATCAGAAAGAATGAGATGGCCGAGTTCGGTATTGGGCATGAGCGCCCCGTTTACGAAGATAGCCGAGCCGAGACCGGTGCCTACGGTGATCATCATGACGATTCCCGTCTGATGCTCCTTCCCGATGCCGAATTTCATCTCCGCGATGCCGGCGGCGTCAGCGTCGTTGATGACAAAAACCGGGTGCCCCAGAGTTTCGGTAAAGAGCTTCTCCACCGGGGTATTAATCCAGGTCTGATCGATATTGGCGGCGGTGAAGCAGATGCCGTGATGCACCGTGGCCGGGAAGCCGCAGCCGATGGCCTCATAGTCCGTGAACTGGGCAGCCAGCTCCTTCAGGGTTGCCGCCACGGCTTCCGGGGTGGCCGGCTGCGGGGTGGCAATGCGGATTCTTTCTGATAAAAGCTCTCCGGTTTCCGTGTTTACCTTGGCTCCCTTGATTCCGGAGCCTCCAATATCTACGCCCAGTGCAATCATCTTAGTCTCCTGCGCTTTTGCCGAACTATGAAGCGATTTCAGACCTATTATAATTTTTTGCGATTTCAGTTAAGCCGTTTCTCGCAAAAAACCGGCATTTACTATGTTAAATTGTGAGCAAAATTCGTTTTTTAACCACGGAGAATAACCGCCGAATGTAATTGTTACAGGAACGTGTTTTCCGGGGCGGGAGTCCGGGGACAGTCCTCCGGCGCCGGGCAAATGCCCCGGCAAAATCAGGCTTCTCCGTTCTTGGAAAACTTGGCGGACTGAGCCCGGATGGACTCCCGGAGGGTAAGAGGATAGACGGTATCCCGCGGGGCCTTCAGCTTCCTTAGAATTTCCGGGTTACCGGGAACATTGGCGGCAGCGGCAAAAACGTTTCTCATAAAGGCCTGATAGCCGATGCGGAAAACAGGGCTCCCGGCGAAGATCCGGAGAAAATCCTCCTCCGTGAGATCCAGAAGGGCGGATATACTGAGAAGCTCCCGGGAGTAACGGCATTTGAAATCGGGATCCGGGGCCGGAGGACGGCGGAGGAGCTTCCGGTTTTCCGGACAGGCAAGCTGGCATTCATCGCACCCATAGATGCGGTTACCTAGGGCCGGGATCATTTCCGGAGGAATTTCCCCGGGGTTTTCAATAGTGAGATAGGAGAGGCAGCGCTCGATTTTAAAGCCCTGAGGGGTGAAGGCTCCGCCGGGACAGCGGGTCTGGCAGAGCCGGCAGCCCGGGGGACAGGGGGCGGGGTGCTGTTCTCCCGCGGAGAAGGGACGGCTCTCAGAAACAGCCCCGGAGATATCCGTGAGAAGTTCTCCCAGAAAAACCCAGGATCCCCCCTGATTTACTCTGACCAGATTGTTTTTGCCCCGGACAGCTATACCGGTCATTTCCGCAAAAAACTGTTCGTAAAAGGGAGCGCTGTCCGTGATGGCCCGGGTGTTACAGCCGGGAACCAGGGTTTTCAGGTGTTTTCCGATAAGATCCAGCTTTTTCCGGAGGGTTTTATGGTAGTCCCGGCCCAGAGCGTAAATGCTGATACGGCCGGTTTCCGGATCTTCGGAGAGATTTTCCTGATAATAAGGCAGGGCAAAGCTCATAATAAGACTGCAATTTGGTAAAATCAGGGACGGATCGTTCCTGGCCTCCTGATTTTTGCCGAGATAGGCCACTCCGGCAGGGATCCCGGCCCGGAGATGCTCCCGAAAGGATTTTTCACCGCGGGGAGCCAGGGCTGCCGGGGCATAGCCCAGCGGGATGAGTCCGAGTTCCCGGGCCTTTTGCGCTATGGCTTCCATAAGCTCCGGAATATTTATACCGGAAGAACTGGAATCTTTTGAGACAGCAGTCATGAATAACTCTTCTTCAGGCGCTATTTGCAGCGCCAGCAATAACAATGCTTACCCGCCGGCATCTCAGGGCCCTGCGAGCTCCTTTATCCGGAGATTTTTTGCCGCCCGGGAAACTGACGTCATCGATAACAATATTAATCTATCAGATATTGTCTTCAATGTGGCAGCCACCCGGGAAATTGAAAAGATTTACCTTGACGCTGACGGCTTTGCTCTTATGGAGCAGGCGGGGGCGGCCATGGCTGGGGAGCTTATCAGTCTTTATCCCTCCCGGGATACCCCGATGGCGATCTTTGCCGGAAACGGCAACAACGGCGGGGACGGCTACATTGTGGCCCGGGAGCTTCTGAAAAGCGGTTATTCCCGGGTGCTGGTGCTTCAGGCAGTGCCGCAGAAGCCCGGCATTGCCGCTGTCCGGGCCCGGGAGAGCTATCTTGCTTCGGGGGGAGTTACGAAACCTGAAGGAGATACGGATCTGATCCCGGATCTCATCTCATCAATACTGACAGAGCTTGCTTCCGGAGCATCACCAAGTCCCGTGATTGTTGACGCCCTTACCGGTATCGGCTTCCTTAAAAGCCGTCCCGGCGACCCGGTTTTTGAAAAGATTGCCGCCGCGGTCAGGGAAATTAATAGGACGGGCTGTCCCGTAATAAGTCTGGACGTGCCTTCCTTGCTCAACTCTGATACCGGAATGCCCCTGATACCGGGTCTGGCAGTACGAGCCTCTTATACCCTTACGGTCTTTACCAGGAAAACCGGTCTTCTCCTGGGGCAGGCCGGGGATTACGCCGGCCAGGTGATTACGGTGCTTAACGACCTCCCCCGTTTTAACTATCATGCTCGGATGCTGCAGGCTCGCGAAAAGCTTTTGGCTCTCAATTACCATGATCTTGGCTGCTTTCTTCCGGTACGGGCCCGCTCGGCCCATAAGGGAGACGCCGGCCGGATTCTTCTTGTCGGAGGCTCCCTCGGCATGGAGGGGGCTCTTATCACTGCCGGAAGAGCCGCGCTGAGAACCGGAGCCGGGCTTATCCGGACGGTGTTCGCCGGGGGAGACAGAAGCGCTCTTAATGCTCTCAATCCCGAAATCATGACCGGCTTTCCGGAAAATATCCCAAAGGATCTTGCCTGGTGCGATGCGGCAGTGGCCGGGCCGGGACTGGGGAGATCTGCAAGAAGCGGGGGGCTTTTCCGGGAAATATACGGGAAGGCCCGGAAGCTTTTGGTTGACGCCGACGGACTTTACTGGCTCCTAAGGCTTTCTGAGAACCCCGCCCTTATGCCCCGGAGCCGGCCGGAAACTCTGATTCTGACCCCGCATGCGGGAGAAGCGGCTCTTCTTTCTGGAAAGACTACCGCTCAGGTACTTGCGGATCCCCTGGGAACGGCCCGGGAGATCTCCCGGAAATACGGAGCCATTACCGTGCTTAAATCCGCCGCCACTCTGGTATCCGACGGCGAATTTACCGTGATTTTGAGCACCGGCTCCCGGGGCATGGCCTCCGGCGGCATGGGAGATCTCCTTTCCGGGGTTATCGGAGCCCTGCTGGCCGGGGGCATGGATCCCTTTCAGGCCGCTGTCCTGGGGGTGGCGGCGCACGGCGAGGCCGGGCGTCTTTCCGAAGAAGCAGACGGAGCTCTCGGCATGGCCGCCGGAGATCTGCTGCCCTTTATCAGAAGGCTTATTAACGGCAGGGCAGGAGTTCAGGAAAACGCAAGGAAGAATTAAAGAAAGGCACCGGACATAAAGGGAAGGAAAAGCAAAGATAAAGGGAAGGCCGCGCATTAAGGAAATCAGGCATTCCCGTCTGTTCCTGCCAGAAGATCCCTTTTTCAGGTTCCGGAATCAGAATAACTGGCAATTTGCTGAGGTACGCAATGCATAAAATAACTTCCAGGGGAATATTTCTGGAAAATGAAGCCGCCACAGAGGAAGCGGGAAGAATTCTGGGGCCCCTGACTCCGGAAAACACCACCATATTTCTGCTTGGAGATCTGGGGGCCGGCAAAACCACCTTCACCCGGGGGTTTCTGCGCTCCCGGGGCTGGAGCGGCATGGTAAAGAGTCCCACCTATACTCTGGTGGAGCCCTATGAATTTGCGGATATCCCCGTGTGGCACTTTGATCTTTACCGCCTTAAGGATCCCGAGGAGCTTGAGCTTATGGGCATCCGGGATTACTTTGCGGGCCGGAGCATCCGGGTGGTGGAGTGGCCGGAGCAGGGGCAGGGCATATTGCCGGATCCGGATCTCGTGGTCAGCATCCTTTATGATGATAACGGGCGGCTTCTTACTCTTACGGGGATGAATTCCCGGGGCTCCGAGACAGAGGCGGCTTTTATGGCGCAGCTTAGGTCCGGAGCTGATTCCTGAAAGCTTTTTCATGCTGCCGGTAATCATGCCCTCATATTTGATATAATCTGAGCTTCAGAAGCGTTTTCCGGTTTTGCGGTTGGATTCAGATGTTTAAGTCATTTTCTATTTCCGGCATGGCTCTCTCCGTTTTTCTCATGATGACGGCCGGAGCATATGCCAATGAAATAATAAGCGTGCAGTCTGCGGCCTGTTCTCAGGGCAAAAAGGACTGCACCCGCATCATGTTCACCATGAAGGAGTCCCCGAAATTCAGTGTGTTCAAAAGCAAAGACGACGGCACGGAATACAAGGTGGTGCTGCACGATATCAGTGATCCGGCCCGGAAGACCGGCCCCATTTCCATAAAAAGCTCCAGCGTCATTGCCAATGTGATTATCAACCGAACTCCCAAAGGCACCAGCGATCAGGTGCACTACTTCTTTCCCCTGAAAAAGAGCGTGGTGCCCCGGGTTAATAAGTCCGGAAACAGCTTCTGGGTGGATTTCCCGCATCAGGACAGCATGAGTCCGGCTTCTGCTGCTCAGGCCTCCCGAGATCCCGGGGCGGCCAAAAACGGAGAGAGCTCTGCTTCCAAAAGGAACGAATTCGGAAAACCCGGCAATCAGAAGCCGGGGGATCGCGGGACAGTTACGGACACTCGGAAGCCGGCTGCTTCAGGAAATGAGATAGAGAAGCTGGATCGGAAGGAGGCTGAAAGAAGGCTGGCCGAGAAACGGGAAGCCGAGAAGAAGGAGGCGGAAAGAATTCTGGCTGAAAAGCGCGAGGCGGAAATGAAGGAAGCCGAAAGAAAGCTGGCCGAGAAACGGGAGGCCGAGCGGAAGGAGGCGGAGAGAATTCTGGCCGAAAAGCGGGAGGCTGAGAAACGGGCCGCCGAGAAGAAAGAGGCTGAAAGAATTCTGGCTGAGAAACAGGCGGCCGAGAGGAAGGAAGCGGAAAGAATCCTGGCCGAGAAGCGCGAAGCCGAGCGGAAGGAAGCCGAAAGAATTCTGGCCGGAAAACGGGAGGCGGAGAAGAAGGACAGTCATCCGGCCGGAAAGAATAATGAGGCCGGATCCCCCGGCCGGAACTCCCGAAACAGCAAGGACGTCCGGGATATCCGGGAACTGGAGAACGAGCTTTTTGCCGACCTCAATTCCGAGGGGGACAATCAGGCGCCGACGGAATCTCTGGAAAAGCGTCTCGCCGCCCCGGAGCCCCCGAAGCCCGCAGCCTACAAGAGAAAGTCCTCCGCCACCTGCACCGTGGTAGTGGATCCCGGCCATGGCGGCAAGGATCCCGGAGCCATCGGAGTGGGGAATGTGCAGGAAAAGGCGGTCACTCTGGGTATTTCCCGGAGCCTCGTGGCCTATCTGAACAGTGATCCCCTGCTGGAGGGCAAGCTTACCCGGAACCGGGACATTTTTATTGAGCTGGGCCGGCGCTCCCAGATTGCCCGGAATAACAAAGCCAACTTCCTCATTTCCATTCATGCCGACAGCGCGCTGAACAGTCAGGCTCAGGGAGCATCGGTGCTGGTGCTGAACCGGGATCGGGCCAATCGGGAAAACAGCAAAAGCGTGCAGAATACCGACAATACCAAAATGCTGGCCGGTCTGGGAGAGTTCCTGAAGGATCACAACGATCCCCTGCTGCAGCAGGTGGCAGTGGACATGGCCTCTAATACCAGCCGATCCGACGGCAATGATTTAGCCAAGGAAATATTGGGCAGCATGGGCAGGATTGCCACGCTGCATAAATCGGTGCCCATAAACCGTTCTCTCGCCGTGCTGAAAGCTCCGGACATTCCCTCTCTCCTTATTGAAACCGGTTATCTTTCAAATCCGGACGAGGCGAGTCTTCTGGCTACCGGGAAGTACCAGAGAACCATTGCTCATGCCATTTATCTGGGGATTAAGAACTTTGTCTATAAGAACAAGGATACCCTGAGATGCGGCGTGGCCGCCCAGAGCGAGCCCCGGGCCCCGGCCAGGAGCAATAAACCCGCCTCCTCCGGAGCAAAGCCGGGCACCACGGAAAAAACCGTTATCTATGTGGTAAAGAAGGGCGATACCCTCTCAAAAATCGCTCAGGATCACAAGGTGTCCCCGCAGCATCTGAAACAGCTGAACGGCCTTGCCCGGGATCAGGTCAATGCGGGACAGCGTCTTAAGGTGCCGAAGAAAAAATAATGGGAATTCATCTTTTGCCGCCTCAGGTGGCCAATCAGATTGCCGCCGGAGAAGTGGTGGAAAGACCGGCAGCGGTAGTCAAGGAGCTTATGGAGAATGCTCTGGATGCCGGAGCCGACGATATCAGCGTGGTTATTGAAAACGGCGGCTCCCGGCTGATTCAGGTACGGGACAACGGATCGGGAATCCCCAAGGAGGAGCTCCCCCTGGCCCTGAAAAGGCACGCCACCTCTAAGATTTCCGCGATTGAGGATCTGGATCATCTTCTCAGCATGGGCTTCCGGGGCGAAGCTCTGGCTTCCATTGCCGCAGTATCCCGGCTTCTTCTGGTTTCCCATCCCCGGAATCAGGAAATGGCCTGGTCAGTCCGGGTGGAGGGATTGGGTCAGGAGGCCGAGATCCTGCCGGCGGCCTATCCTGAGGGTACCTCAGTAGAGGTCAGGGATCTTTTTTTCAACACCCCGGCCCGGAGACGCTTTCTGCGTTCTGAAAAGACCGAATTCCTGCAGATCGAGGAGATCTTCCGGCGTCTCTGCCTGTCCCGAAGAGAGGCGGCGTTTTCTCTCAGAAACGGCAAAAACATTATTTACGATTTAAAGAAGGCCTCTGATGAAAAGACCTACCGGGAGAGACTCCGCTCCATTGTGGGTAACGGCTTTCTGAATGATCTTTTAAGCTTCTCCGAGGAACGGAACGGGCTTAAGTTTTCCGGATATGTCAACCCCGCGGAGATTCCCCGGCCCTGTCAGTACTTTTTTGTCAACAGCCGCATTGTCAAGGACAAGACCCTGACTCATGCCATCAATACCGCCTTTGAGGAGGAACTGGGGGAAAAGCGCTCGGCGCAGTATGTGTTTTTTCTGGAGCTGGATCCCGGGGATGCGGACATCAATGTGCATCCGCAAAAGTATGAGGTCAGGTTCCGGAATCCCAACGAGGTGCATGATTTTATTGCCCTGGTCCTGAAAAACACTCTGAGAAGAGCCCGGCAGCTTCTTCCGGAAACCCTGGAGGAAACCATGAACCCGGATCCGGATCATGGCTATGCGCCCCGGCCTCTCGCGGTAAATGAAGCCCGGCTCCGGGATCTCCGCAGGGAGAGTCTGGCTCAGGCCTCTTTTCCGGAGATCCTTCCCCCGGATCCTCCCGCGCCGCCCTCATCTCCTTCCTCTCCGGGATCCGCCGGCGCGGTATATTCCGAAGCGGATTTGGCGGCTCCGGATGCGGCGGTTATCTGCTATGACCGGGAGCCTGAGGAGGCACCGGCAGGGAACGGCAATGCTCCGGACAGCGTTTATCTCCGGCTTTTCGGGAATAAAACCGGCCGGAAGGAGGATCATTCGGGAACAACCAGCTCCGGGGGAGCGCTTTTTTCCGCCTCCTCGCGTTTTCTGGCTTTATCCAGCAGCCTTCAGGAGGGCCGGGGACAGGAGGACGGCAGAGAACAGAAAAGCAGCGCGGGGAGGAGCATGCAGGATGCCCGGGCGCAGGAGTTTTCAGAATCCCTCAGGCGGTTAAGCCGCGCTAATCCCATAGGGCTCCGGGAGAACGAACCTGCCCGGGATAATTCAGTCCGGGCGGACACATTTTCCCGGGGAAACAGCGGGACTTCTGGCAGAGAAAACGAGGATCCGGCTAACCCCGGAAATCCGGATAATACCGGCAATACCGGGATCAGGATGCGGACTCCCGAGGATCTGGATCGGGATCTTATGCCATGGCTTGCCGCGCCCCGGGATAATTCCCGGAGCTTTTCCTTTATTATTCCCGAAAAGGGCTATGCCCTGATTCAGACGGATCAGAAAATCTGGGCCGTTAATATTCGAAAGCTGGCCGGCATTCTTTTCAGGCAGCGGATCCGAGCCGAGCTCAGCTTGCCCGCCTCTGATTTTCTGAAGCCGTCAAAGCTGTCTCTCCCCTTTCAGTTTCCGGGATCCCGGGATTATGCTCCCGAGACTTTGAAGGTTCTTTCCGCTCTGGGTTTTGCTCTGTCCCCGGGGCTTCATGAGCTTACGATAACCGCGGTGCCTCTTCTGGTACGGGGCTCAAGGCTCCGGGAGTTTTTTAAGATGTTCCTCGGCGGCCTTGACGAGGATGCAGCGCTTCGGGATCTTCATGATCCCGGACAGGGGACTGTGGCAGCTGCCCTCGGGGATATTGCTCTCTGGGAGGACAGCCTCTTTTTTACCGGTTTTCTCCGGGCGGTGTTTCAGGAAAAAGCGCCGGAATTTTTCAGCAGGGAAATGACGGAACGGATCCTTTCGGGAGTGCCTGAAGCGGGGTATTTCGGGACTTTGCCGGGGGATACGGCATGGGAGATGCCCCTGGGGCGGATGATAAGGGAGCATTTTAATCATGACTGATGATGCCATAGATGTCTCAGAAGACATAGATGCCGTAACCCTGATGGGCCCCACCGCCACCGGCAAAACCGCTCTTGCCATTAAGCTGGCAGCTGCCCTTAACGGCGAGATTATCAGCGCGGACTCGGCTCTGGTATATCGGGGCATGGATATCGGCACCGCTAAGCCCTCCCCGGAGGAGATGCAGGGAATTCCCCATCACCTCATTTCCGTGCGGGATCCCGGAGATCCCTACAGCGCGGCGGATTTCCGGGAGGATGCCGTGAGGCTTACGGGAGAAATCCGGGCCCGGGGCCGTCTACCCATCCTGGCGGGGGGCACCATGCTTTACTTCAAGGCCTTTGAGGAGGGACTTTCCGGACTTCCGGAAACCACTCCCGAGATCCGCTCCCGGGTTAACGCCATGATTGCCGAGCAGGGTCTCCCTCATGTCAGGAGCTGGCTCCGGGAATTTGATCCGGAATCCTGGGAAAGACTGTCGCCCAACGATACTCAGCGCATCGGGCGGGCCTGCGAGGTTTATCTTATGACCGGCCGCTCCTTAACGAGCCTCATAAAAAGCCAGCCCCGGCCGGAATGCCCCTTTCGGCTGAAGCGCTTTGCTTTGCTGCCGGATCCCGAAAGACGGCTTTTGCGCCCTTTGATACAGGAGCGCTTTGAAATGATGCTCAGGGAAGGTCTTGAGGAGGAGACCCGGCGGCTTTTCCTCCGGGGGGATCTTAATCCGGAGCTCCCGGCTCTCCGCTCGGTGGGCTACCGTCAGATGTGGCAGTACCTGGCCGGGGAAGTCTCCTTTGAGGAGATGAAGTCCCGGGCGGTAATTGCCACCTGCCAGCTGGCCAAGAGGCAGATGACCTGGATCCGGGGCTGGAAGGAGCCCTATACTGTTCTTAACATGGGAGATCCGGATAACCTCGGGATAATGCTGCGGGAAATCAGGGAGAGAAGAGCTTAAGCTTTGTCAGAATGCCGGGCCCGTACCGGTGGGTTCATAAAATGCCCCGGCGGCTTTCGGCGGTTAAAAATGCGGCAATGGAGATGCCGTGAGGCCGGACAGGGAGGGCAAAACAGGAGCTTTCCCCGGCAAAAAGTGATCAGATTGGCAGTATTTTCAGGTTATGACGCATTATTGTTCTAACTTGCTGAATTTTTTATTAATATTTAGCGGCGGTTTCTCCGGAAACCCTGACAGCTGTAATTATTCCGGCTTTCAGGGGAATTTGCGGAAATACGTTTAGTTTTGCTATGAAATCAGAGCTTATCAGTGTATAATGCCGACGATTTTTGCTTGGGGTCAGGCGGATGCGGAGTTCCGGGATGCGCCCGGAAAATCCGTGAGTGACTACTACTATTATTGGTTTGATTAAGGAAGTTTCATTTTTATGTCAAAAGGCCAATCATTGCAAGATCCTTTCTTAAACGCTCTTCGGAAGGAAAGAATCCCGGTATCCATATATCTGGTAAACGGCATCAAGCTGCAGGGACAGGTGGAGTCTTTCGATCAGTTCGTTATTCTTTTGAAGAACAACGTTAATCAGATGGTATACAAGCATGCCATTTCGACAGTTGTTCCGGCCAAGGCTGTTTCTCTTTCCGATGATGATGCTCCGGCTCCTGATGCTGCCGGGAAGGGAAAAACGGCTTCAGAATCCTGAATTCCTGTGATGCCGGCTTTGCGTAAGGCCGAGGAGTTTTAAGATTACTGCTCTTTTCGATTTTGATGAACGCTGCAGGGGCGGGGCAAAGGCCGTTCTTGTCAGCGTTTCGTTTTCAGATGCGGATGATACGGCGCGGGTGGCCGAGCTTAAAATGCTGGTGCTGTCTTCCGGAGCCGAGGCTGTCGGGCTTCTGACCTGTTCCCGTACCGCTCCCGATCCCAAATATTTCATCGGTTCCGGCAAGATCGAGGAGCTTAAAGCTCTGGTGGAGTCCTGCCAGGGCGAGACCGTTATCTTCAATCATGAGCTCTCGCCTTCTCAGGAGAGAAACCTTGAAAGCTTTCTGGGCTGCCGGGTTATCACGAGAACCGCTCTTATTCTGGACATTTTTGCGGCCCGGGCCCGCACCCGGGAGGGGAAGCTCCAGGTGGAGCTGGCGCAGCTGGGCTATCTGGAGACTCGGCTGGTACGCGGCTGGACGCATCTCGAACGGCAGCGGGGCGGCTTCGGTCTCCGGGGCGGTCCCGGCGAAACTCAGCTGGAATATGACCGGCGTCTTTTGAAGGAAAGAGTCAATATCCTCCGGAAGGAGCTCCGGGAGGTGGAGAAGCAGCGGGAGCAGAACGGCCGCGCCCGTTCCCGCCGGGGGATTCCGGTGGTGTCTCTGGTGGGCTACACCAATTCCGGGAAGTCCACGCTGTTTAACACCATGACTAATGCCGGCGTTTATGCTGCGGATCAGCTCTTTGCCACGCTGGATCCCACCCTGCGCACGGTCAGCATACCCCGGGTGGGGAAGACGGTGTTTGCTGATACCGTGGGCTTTATCAGAGATCTCCCTCATAATCTGGTGGCGGCCTTCAAGGCCACTCTCAGAGAGGCCCGGGAATCTGATCTGGCCCTCATGGTCATTGATTCCGCAGACGGGGACATGGATGACATGATCGCCGCGGTGGAGGATGTCATGGAGGACATCGGAGCCGGCAGCGTTCCGGTGCTGAAGGTTTTCAACAAAATTGACCGGATTCCCGGGATCTCGCCCCATATTGAGCATGACAGCGCGGGATTGCCCCGTTCCGTGTCCATTTCCGCCAAGACCGGAGCCGGGGTTGATCTCCTCCTTCGGGCCATTTCGGATCGGCTTGGTCATGACCGGATCAGTCTGGAGCTAACCCTGCCGCCGGATGCGGGGGCTTTAAGGCAGCGGCTTTTTGAGATGGGGGCTATCGAATCCGAGTCCTATGATGACAGCGGCACAGCCTGTCTGCGCGTTACCCACTCCCGGACGGAATTAGCCAGGCTTTCGGCTCGCTTCGGGGGAGCTCTGGAGCGTTATGTTACTGCTCCGGCTTCCTTCAGCTTCCGCCGGGAGGTCTGGGAGGACTGAAGCCGGGGGCGGGAACCCGGATTACCGGAGCGCTTTCCCGGGAGACGGATCCCTGTCTTTAATTCTTACCGGCTAATGACTATAATTCACTGTTCTGTTTTTAAAAACGGCATCGTTGCAAACAGCTCAGAAGTTCAATCAGTTTCACCCCTTAGAGGAGTTTTACCATGTCATGGAATGAACCCAGCGACCGCGGAGACGGCAGCGACAGCGGCAGAGAGGATCGGGAAAGACGCGATCCCTGGCAGCGGGATCGGCGTCCGCAGAATGACGGCAGCGACGACGACGGGTTTGCTTTTATCACAGATTTCTGGAAAAAGCTTTCCGGCGGGAAAGGCGGGAGTCCCTTTGACAAAAAATCATCTTCCCCGGCTAAGGGAGCTATGCTGATCCTTCTCCTGGTGGTTCTGGGGATAGCCGCTACCGGTTTTTATACCGTGCGGGAGGCCGAAAGATCTGTAGTGCTGTCTTTGGGCAAGTTTGAGAAGGTTGAAGAACCCGGGCTTCACTGGTACTGTCCCTTCCTGCAAAGCTACAAGACCGTGGATATTCAGATGGTGCGATCCACCAGATCCAAGGGATCCATGCTGACTCAGGATGAAAATGTCGTCAACGTGGAAATGGAGGTGCAGTACCGCATTGATAATCCGGTGAATTACCTCTATCAGACGGTAAATCCCGATGACAGCCTGAATCAGGCTACCGACAGCGCGCTCCGCTATGTTATCGGCCATACCTCCATGGACGATGTGCTGACCAACGGCCGCGAAAGGGTGAGACAGGCCACCCGGGAGCTTTTGGGGAACATTATCTTGCCGTATAAAATGGGACTTTCCATTGTGGATGTGAACTTCCTCCCGGCCCGGGCTCCTGAAGAGGTGAAGGCCGCTTTTGATGATGCCATTGCTGCTCAGGAAGACGAACAGCGTTTTAAGCGCGAGGCTGTTGCCTATAAGAATGAGGTGATCCCCAAGGCCGAGGGCAAGGCCCGCCGCCTTCTGGAGGAGGCCGAGGGCTATCAGCGGGAGGTGGTGGCCAAGGCCCGGGGCGATGTGGCCCGCTTTGAGAAGATTCTTCCGGAGTACCTGCGTTCCCCCGAGGTTACCAGACGCCGCATTTATCTGGAAACCATGGAGGAGGTCTATAGCAGTAACCCCAAGGTTATCATCAATACCGGCAGCAAGGGAGCCCAGCAGCTCATGTATCTGCCCCTGGAGGAGCTTATTAAGAAGGGAGGGAAGCAGTAATGAAAATTTCGCTGAACACGGTGCTCCTGACTGCTGTCATTCTGGGCTTCACGCTGTTTAATTCCCTGTTTGTGGTGCATGAGGGCGAACGCGCTCTGGTGACCCGCTTTGCCAAGGTGCTCCGGGACAGCAGCAGTCAGGTTATTGTTTACGAGCCGGGGCCTCATTTCAAATGGCCCTTTGTGGATAAGGTCAAGCTTCTGGATGCCCGGATTCAGACCCTGAACTCCAATGAGGATCGTTTTGTTACGGTGGAGAAAAAGGATCTCATCATCGATTCCTACGTAAAGTGGCAGATCGAGGATTTTGTGAAGTACTATCTTTCCACCAAGGGAGATCGCTTCCAGGCCGAAAGCCTTTTGCGCACCAAGATCACCAACAGCCTGAGAAGCCAGATTGGTCTTCTGACCATCAAGGAAATCGTCTCCGGCAAAAGCGAAGCCGGCGACAGTGACGATACTCAGGACTCCAAGCGGGATCAGGTCATGCAGAACGCTCTTCAGGCCACCTCGGTTTCCGCCCGGGATCTGGGCATCCGCATCATTGACGTGCGGATGATGAAGATAAACCTGCCGAAGGAGGTTTCGGATTCCATTTATCAGCGCATGCGGGCAGAGCGCGATGCCGTGGCCCGGCTGCATCGTTCTCAGGGCCGCCAGGAGGCCGAGGCTATCAGGGCCAATGCCGATCGCCAGTCAGTGGTGAAGCTGGCCGAGGCGGAAAAGCAGGCCAAAACCATCAAGGCACAAGGGGAGGCCGAGGCCACGCAGATCTATGCCGATTCCTATTCCCGCAATACCGAGCTCTTCGATTTTCTGCGCAGCATGGATGCCTACCGGAAGAGCATGGGTAACGGCGGCAACATCATTGTTACCGATGAAGACAATGAGTTCTTTAAGCACATGAAGTAATCCGGATCCTTCCTGAAAATCAAAAGAGGTCAGGGCCTTTTGCACCGGTGCGCCGGATGGAAAAGGCCCTGATTGCTGTCACAGGATACGGACGCACAGGATATGTCCCCGCAGTTCCGGAAAAACTTCTGGAGCCGCTTTTTTCTGCGGGGCTTTTGAGGCTGATAACAAAGATCAGGCTGGATGCTCTGTCAGGATTACCACCCCATTTTTTTGGCGCTTTCCGCCATCAGCTTTCTCATAAACATGATTTGAGCCTCTGCCTTGTTCTGGAATTCCGGATGGGCATCCTTAACCGCATTTCTGATTATCTTTTCTGTTTCCGGCAGATTGTCCAGAAAATATCCCTCCAGCACGGCGGCATGATCGGGACCGAAGGGGAATACGCAGGTGCCGACGTAATTGTTTTCATAGCTGGCGTCATAGAAGTATTTCTGCGCCAGATCCCGGAGGCGCTCTTTGGAAGCCATGAGGAAGCCCGGGGAATAAAGCTGATTCAGGGCATTGGCGATGAGCGGTTTCTCGGAATATTCCGCCGGATACCAGAAGTGGCAGACCTCCAGCAGGACGGAGGAGTTTTTGGCGGCTGTGATGCCGAAGCCCTGATGATTGGGATCCGGCGGCAGGAACACAAAACGGCCGTCTGTCATGATCGGTTCAAAACCGAATTCCTTGTCCGGAAAATAGGTGTCAATGAAGGTAAAGAGGGGATCGTTTTCCTTAAGACGCTTTTTGCCGGCGGGGCTGTCCGCTTCGCCGGGAACCCCGGGGATGAGCAGCCACATCATGGGATCTGCAATCATGTCCTTAAGATGGGCGCTGCGGTATTTCTTTTTGTATACGGCGGGAAGCTTCAGTTTTTCCATATGATTTCCTTGGTCTGGGACAGCCGGAGACGATGACATCTAACTGAGCTAAGTATAGCGGAAAAATGAGAAAGAAACTTGTTACGGAGCCTCCTTGTTCTGCTCTTTCCTTTTTCATCGAAGTGAAAAGTATCAGCCTTCTCAATGCCTGAGAGAGCCTGTTACGATTTTTCCTGAACAAAAAGCCCGCCTCCCGAAAAATTTTTTTCCGGAGAAAAATCGGGGCTTCCGAACCCTTAAAAACAGCCGTCTTGCGTTTCCGGCAGAGGTTCAAAACGAGAATCGTTAACTTATAATGTCTGCGGTGCTTCAGACCATGATTTTTGAAAATTTTGCTTCTGAAAAATATTAATCGTCACAGCTTGTTATATAAGGGTTTGTCTGGCATCGCGCGTATAATAGCGATTAGTTGTCGAGAAAAATATAAATTTTGACATAGGCAGCAAAATTTTAATGAGTCCGTTTCGGACAGGTATAGAAATTTAACTGTATCCGTCAGGCATTGTCATACTTACTATAATGAATGTGTTTAAAAAATACTAATTAAAATTCTGTGACAATTATCCGTTTTCAGTGTTGCCGCTCTTTTTATAATAGGCTCCGTCAGCTGTTACACAGGAGAAATCATGAAAATGCTTGACGAAAAGCTGCTTAAACAAGCACCGGATGATATTCAGGAAATTCTTAGGAAAAGCAAAGTGCAAACCGAAGAAGAAGCTAAGAATATCAAACTGTTTGGCGAGGTCAATTTTTTTGACGTCAGTTTTAATCAACTTTTTAAGGATCCTGAATATCTGAGGAGATTTTACCGGGAATTCTCCCAGAGGGATGTCTCGCCTGATCGCATTGAAGTGGTTACCCTGAAAGAGAGAGAGTCCTACAAAACTAAGGTCAGCAATGATCTGGGATTTTATGTCAGGCACGAGGATGACGAAGACGAGTTAATAGTTCTGGTGGAGGCTCAGAGCACCTGGAATCCCAATATGCCGTACCGTTTTCTGGAGTACATCATGGCCACCTGGGGCAATTATGTTACCGATCATAAATTCAGCAAATACCGTGCCCCGCAGTTTTATCTGCCGCCCTCAAGGTGCTGCCTGATATATACCGGAGACGAAAAGGAGAAGCCGGACGGCATGATGAACTTCACTCGCATGTATCACCCGAAGATAACCCTTATACCCGAATATGTGCATTTTGACATACGTGTGATCTCCGCAAAAGAAAAAAGTACCATCGCAGGTCAGTATATCGGGTATTCAAGGCTTGCCGCAGGTCTCAGAACCAAATGCAAGGATAGTGTAGAATGTGTAGAGACCCTCAGGAAGGAGTGCCTCAAGGAGGGTTATGATGTCATGGCACAGTTTATTGACAAAAACGCAACAAAAATGGTGGATGCTATGGAGATGTTAATTAATTCCAGGGAAATATTTCATGACTATGTTCAGGGTGAACGTCAGGATGCTGCTGAACAGGGCAGAAAAGAGGGTGAGAAAATAGGCGAAGCAAGAGGTGTGAAAAGAGGCGAGGAAAAAACCGTTGTCTATTTTTACAAAAAAGGCTTAATCCCAAGGGGTGAGGCAACAGCGAAACTCGGCGTAACGGATCAGGAATTTGAAATATTGCTGCAAAACTATAGCTGAAATTTTTTTAGCTGAGTTTTCCGTTAACGATGACAGCGCGGTATCAGGAGGTGATTTCCGATATATGCGCTGTCTTTTTGTTCTGAAAGTGTTTCGGTTTTACGGTTTCAGCCGTTCATAGAGCCGGTAATGAGTGATGCGGTAACAGGAGATGATGACAATGGGGCTTTCAATCAGAACCTCGGAAGAAATTCATGACTATCTTGAGAGGGAACGTCAGGATGCTGCTGAACAGGGCAGAAAAGAGGGTGAGAAAATAGGCGAAGCAAGAGGTGTG
>DFFT01000143.1:30538-54608 GCA_002372325.1 Succinivibrionaceae bacterium UBA3769
GTGTGAAAATAGGCGAAGCAAGAGGCGAGGAAAAAACCGTTGTCTATTTTTACAAAAAAGGCTTAATCCCAAGGGGGGAGGCAACAGCGAAACTCGGCGTAACGGATCAGGAATTTGAAATATTGCTGCAAAGATATAACTGACAGTATTTTTGCTGACTTTTTTGCTTTGAGGACAGCGCGGTATCCGGAGATGTTTTCCGATGCAGGCACTGTCCTTTTTCGGCTGTAACCGCGGTAACGGGTACGGAACTGTCTCCGCCGGCCTGAGAGATAGTCAACAGGGGGAATTTTTGATAAAATCACGCTGTTTGATTGTTAAACTGCTGCTTTCGAAACCGGGAAGCAGCCATGTGTTTTAGTGGCAGAGAAAATGGCTCAAAGTGTAGTTGTCTTAGGCACCCAGTGGGGTGATGAAGGAAAGGGTAAGATTGTTGATTTGCTGACTGCTGAAGCGGACTACGTAGTGCGTTATCAGGGCGGGAACAACGCCGGTCATACTCTTGTAGTAGATGGCAAGAAGCAGGTTCTGCGTCTTATTCCTTCCGGAATTCTGCGTCCTGGCTGTACCTGCGTAATCGGAAACGGCGTGGTGGTAAATCCCGAGGCTCTTATGGGCGAGATCACGGAGCTGGAGGCCAAGGGCGTGCAGGTACGGAACAGAATGATCATTTCTCCGGCCTGTCCTCTGATCCTGCCCTATCACATTGCCATCGATCGCTCCCGGGAAGCCAAGCTGGGCAAAAAAGCCATCGGCACCACCGGAAGAGGCATCGGTCCGGCCTATGAAGACAAGGCTGCCAGAAGAGCAGTTCGGGTAGGCGATCTCTTTAATATGGATGACTTTGCCGACAAGCTGCGGACGGTTATGGAATACCATAATTTCTGTCTGACCAGCTATTACGGCCAGCCGGAGGTTTCCTATGATGAGGTGCTGGAAGCCTGTAAGAAGTATGCCGGAGAAATCCTTCCCATGGTGGCTGATGTAACCTCTCTTCTGGCCAAGGCCAGAGAAAGCGGCTGCAAGATCATGTTCGAGGGAGCTCAGGGAGCCTTCCTGGACATCGATCAGGGCACCTATCCTTATGTGACCTCCTCTAACACCGTTGCCGGCGGCGTCAGTACCGGAGCCGGTTTCGGCCCGCGGCATATTGACTACATCGAGGGCATTGTAAAGGCCTATACCACCCGGGTGGGCGGCGGACCTTTCCCTACCGAGCTTTTTGACAAAACCGGAGAATATCTCTGCGAGAAGGGCGCGGAATTCGGTTCCGTTACCGGTCGCCGCCGCCGCTGCGGCTGGTTTGACGGCGTGGCCATGCGCCGATCCAATCAGATGAATTCCCTCTCCGGACTCTGTCTTACCAAGCTGGATGTTTTGGATGATCTGGAGGAGGTGAAGATCTGCACGGCCTATAAAAAGGCTGACGGCACGATAATTGACTATTCGCCGCTGGCTGCCGATGATTATCTGGGACTGGAGCCGGTTTATGAGGTGATGCCCGGCTGGAAGCAGTCAACCTTTGGCGTTACCAGCTATGACGCTCTGCCGGAAAATGCCAAAAAATACATCAAACGTCTGGAAGAGGTTTCCGGAGTCAGGATTGACGTTATTTCCACAGGTCCGGATCGGGATCAGACCATCATTCTGCATCATCCCTTCGCAGCCTAGCTGACCTCGGGATCTGCCGGAGCCTGATGCTGGCGGGAAATCGCAGTGTGACGGGTTTCGGGATGTGTTAATTAAAAAGGGGGCGCGGCCCTCTTTTTTTTATGGAGCGGCTTAGCTGCCGAAACAGGTAAAGATTCCAGCAATGAGATCCGCTATCAGCCCCCGGCAGACATCCGGTGTTATCCATAGCCATCTTCATTATCAGGTATTTTCCGGGATGCTCCTTATTCGCCGCTGGTAAAGAGAGCCAGAACTAATTCCAGAAGATCCCCGATCCACCACAGGAGGCATCCGGATCTGTTATCGTTGTTTTGCTTATTTTTCTGCCGCAAAGCGAAGCCGGTGTTATCCATGACCATCTCCTTATTTAGGCATTGTCCCGGAGAATAGAGCCCGGACCGGGGATTTTTTTAACCTCAGGTTTTGTGGTTATCAGATTCCGGTTATCCATGCTAGCACAGCGGGTTTTGGCAAAAAAGCCTCCGGTTTTGTTTTTGCCTGCCGGGCGGCAATAAAGCTGCAAAAACAAAAACAGAGATGCCGAGAACCGAGAAGCCGCAGGAAAAAGCCCTCTTCGGGACTCCCGGGAGCCCCTTTCTGAAAATGTTTTCCTAAAACGTTCTCCGGGTGAGTAAAACCGCCGGAAATGTGCTATATTTTGCAGTATGAGAGCTTTATATTCGGGCTCGGACAGTAAATAAAGAATGAACTATGGATCCTCATTTTCATATCCTGCTTGTCGGTGATGACAATGCCAATCTGCTGGTGCTGCAGCAGGTTCTTGACAGATCCTGCGAGGCGGAGTTTGCTTTTACCGCTCAGGATGCGGTTTTTAAGCTGGCCGCCAAACATTATGATCTGGTGATTTCAGACTATACGCTCCCTGACCTCCCGCTCGCGGAGTTTGTGAGCAGCCTGCGGAGAATCTCCAAGCCTCGGGTGCTCCCCGTTATTGTCATGAGCGATAACGATGACCCTGATGCCGAGGAGCAGAGCTTCCGGCTGGGCGCTCAGGACTATATCAGCAAGAATTCCCGCTTTGGCGTCATCGAATACCGTGTCATGCGGGTGCTGGAGGCGGAGCAGAACCGGGCGGCCATGGAACGCCGTTATCAGGATCAGGAACAGAAGATCGAAAAAATCCGGCAGAATATTGTGGAGGCCTTTGCTTCCATTATCGAGGGCCGGGATCAGCTTACCGGTCTCCATATTCAGCGCACCGCCTCCTACGTATCCATGGTGGTGGACGGACTCTTAAAAAAGGGCTACTACGTGGAGGAGCTTCAGGATGAGGCAAAGCGCAATGCCATTGTGCAGTCCGCTCCTCTCCATGACATCGGCAAGATCGCCGTGTCGGATGTGATTCTGCTGAAGCCCGGACGGCTTACCAAGGACGAATTCGAGATCATGAAGCGTCATGCCAGAATAGGCGGCATGATGATCCAGGAAACCCTGAAGTCCATAGAAAGCCCCCTGATCCTGAACACCGCTGTGGACATGGCTACCTACCATCATGAAAAGTGGAATGGTCAGGGCTACCCTGACGGTCTCAAAGGGGAGCAGATTCCTCTGTGCGCCCGGGTGATGGCCATTGCCGACGTGTTTGACGCCCTGGTATCCAAGAGATGCTACAAGGAGGCGTTTTCATATGAAAAGTCCTTCGAGATCATCCGGGAAGAGTCCGGTCAGCATTTTGATCCTTTGATTGCCGAGGTCTTTTTGTCCATGAAGGATGAAATCATCGGCATGTCCGAGGGCTGGGCTCTGGGCAGCGATGAGGATCTCAGCGCTCTGGATTAGCTTTCCTGAATATGAGTGTTGCATGAGGGCGTTACGTGAGAGCAGTTCCGGTGCCCCGGAATACAGAATCTCCGTTTCGGGAGTACCCGGGCGGAGATTTTTTTGAGGAGAGGAAGGGAAGGATCAGCGCGTTCTTTTTACCGCCCGATCCGCCAGACTGCAGAGCTGTTCCCGGAAGGGGCTGTCCGGAAATACCTCCAGAGCTTTTCTGGCGCTGGCGGCTTCTGATTCTGCCTTTTCATAACAGCGGGCGATGGCTCCGGTTTTTGCCGCGAGATTCATGATCATGGGGAGATCGCAGCGGGCCATGGCATCCAGAGCCTGCTTTTTTTCGGGTTCCTCTAAAGCATTCAGGGTGTAAATCAGGGGCAGGGTTATCTTGTGATTCTGGAGATCATCGCCGATATTTTTGCCCAGCTCTCCGGCATCGGCGGTGTAGTCCAGAATATCATCGGCTATCTGAAAGGCGTTCCCGAGACTGCGGCCGTAGCCGGTAAGTCCTTCTAACTCGCTTTCTGATACCTTGAAAAAAATACCGGGAATTCTGACCGCTATTTCAAAAAGCACCCCGGTTTTGGCATAAATGGTGTGGCAGTAAGCCTGTTCGCTGAGCTCCGGGCGGTCGATATTCCCCATCTGCTCGATTTCTCCGGAGGCAATAGTGCTCACTGCCCGGAAGAAATCCCGGAAGATGGCGGAGTTTTCCGTAACGGAGGCCAGATCGAAGGCTTTGGTGAAGAGATAATCGCCTCCCAGCACGGCGATGGAATTACCGAAGACGCTGTTCACGCTTTTCAGGCCCCGGCGCATCTCGCTTTCGTCAATGACATCATCGTGCATCAGGGTGGCGGTGTGGAGTATTTCAATGGCCGCGGCCAGCTTCAGAATCTTTTCATCGCCTATAGCTTCCGGCCGGATCAGGCCTGCAGCCAGAAGCAGGAGCAGCGGGCGAATTCTTTTGCCTCCGCCGAGGATAAGATGACGGCACACGCTGTTTACCAGATCCACCGGCGAATCTATGGCTTGCAGAATGAGCTGGTTTACCTTGTCCAAAGGTTCGGAGAGCAGTTCTTCTGTACTGGTCATGTAGTATCTCTTCAATAATGACGGGCGTCCGCATTCGGAACGGCCGCGGATATTATACCGTGTTTCCGTCCGGTGAAAAAGGAGAGACCAGGGAGCCCCGCGGGGGCCGGAAAAGCGTTTTCGCCGCGTTCCCGCAGATCCCCGGGGAATTGTAAAAAATATTGGGCATTTTTGTTGCGTAACTGTGATCCAACTTGTATAATACGCGCCATCATTATCGTTAATCTAAAGATTTTTGTCCCTGATTACCTTCTTGGTTTCAGGGCTATGGAGTTTTAAATGTACGCAGTTGTGTTAACTGGCGGCAAACAGTATCAGGTTTCTGAGGGAGATGTGATTTCCGTAGAGCTTCTCAAGGATGCTCAGAAGGGCGCATCCATCGAACTCGACAAGGTACTGATGGTTGCTGATGGAGACAACGTAAGAGTTGGCGCTCCTTATTTGGAAGGCGGAAAGGTTGTGGCAGAAGTGGTCGATCAGATCCAGGGCGAGAAGGTAACTATTACCAAGTTCCGTCGCCGCAAGCATTTCCAGAAGGTGACCGGTCATCGTCAGAGATATACCGAGCTTAAGATCACCGGTATTAACGCTTAATCAGGAGAGTTATACAATGGCACATAAGAAGGCAGGCGGCAGTTCCCGCAACGGTCGCGATTCCAATGCTCAGCGTTTAGGCGTCAAGGTATACAGCGGCCAGGCTGTATCGGCAGGTTCCATTATCGTGCGTCAGCGCGGCACTCAGTTCCATCCCGGCCCTAACGTCGGTTTGGGCAGGGACTACACTCTGTTCGCCAAGTGCGACGGCGTAGTGAAGAATTACGTATCCGGACCTAAGAACCGCAGATTTGTAAGCATCATTCCTGTTTAATCAAAGGTTCTTTTGCCAAGGGGGCTCTACCGGTTGTTTAATTGGTAGGGCTTTTTTGTTGCTTATCAGGCAGAAGCGAAGAGAAAAGGCGGCAGAAAAATGAAATTTGTTGATGAAACCCAGATCCGCGTGGAAGCCGGTGACGGCGGTAACGGCATTGTGAGCTTCCGGAGAGAGAAGTATATTCCCAAGGGCGGTCCTGACGGCGGAGACGGCGGGGACGGCGGGGATGTTTTTGTGATAGCCGATGACAATCTGAATACTCTGGTGGATTATCAGTACCAGAAATTTTATGCCGCCGGCCGGGGACAGAACGGCGGCAGCGCCGACTGCACCGGAGCCCGGGGCGCTGACTGCGTGCTCAGAGTTCCCGTGGGCACCCGCATTATTGACGCCGATACCGGGGAAATGCTGGGGGATCTCCTGACCAAGGGGCAGAAGCTCATGGTGGCCAAGGGCGGCTTTCACGGGCTGGGGAATTCCCGTTTCAAAAGCTCGGTGAACCGGGCCCCCCGGCAGAAGACGGACGGTTCTCCCGGGGAGAAGCGCTTTATCAGGCTGGAGCTCATGCTCATGGCCGATGTGGGCATGCTGGGACTTCCCAATGCCGGAAAGTCCACGTTTATTTCCGCAGTCAGCGCTGCCCGCCCGAAAATCGCCGACTACCCCTTTACCACGCTGGTGCCCAGTCTCGGGGTAGTGCGGGTTTCCGAGGGGAGCAGCTTTGTGGTGGCGGATATTCCGGGCCTGATTGAGGGCGCAGCCGAGGGCGCGGGCCTGGGGCATCGCTTCCTCCGGCATCTGGAGCACTGCCGGGTGCTCCTCCATCTTGTGGATATGAAGCCCGTGGACGGTTCCGATCCCGCAGCCGGCATTGCCGTGATCGAAAACGAGCTCCGGAATTACAGCGAAAAGCTTTATGAAAAGCCCCGCTGGCTGGTGTTCAATAAATGCGATGCCGTAACTCCCGAGGAGCAGGAGGAAATTGTTGCCGCCACTCTGGCCAGCCTTCCTGAAAAGCCGGCCCGGTACTTCGTGATTTCCGCTTTGGCTCATAAGGGCACGGAAGAGCTTTGTCAGGAGGTGATGCAGCTTATTCAGGATCTTGCGGAACAGGAACGGGAGAGCGGGGTTGATGCCGCAGCCCGGGATTTCGTGTGGACTGACAAGCCCGAACCTGTTAAAGAAGAACGTCCTTCGGATATTCAGGAAGACTTTGAGCAGGAAATCCAATGAGCCTTCTTTTGTGCCCGCCGGAGGATCAGGAGCGGCTGGAGCTCTTTTCCGAGGTGGCTTTACGGCTTATGAGCTCCAGCGCTGAAACCCGGCTCGTGGTGCAGACCACGGAGCGCATTGCCCGCGCCTTCGGTTATCCGGATACGCAGGTTATTGTGGGAGCGGGCATGGTCTGCATTTCCGCAAATACTCCCCATGGCCGCTGCTCCCTCACCCGGAAGGCGTCTTCCGGAGGGATTCAGATGGATGTGCTTACGGATATCACGAAGCTTTGCCTGGAGGCGGAAAAGGACGGGCTTTCATTTTCAGAATTCCGGGAACGCTTTAAGAGCATCAGAACCCGGGAAATCAATCCCCTGTTTCTCTGTTTCATGATCGGTCTTGCCACGATGGCCTTCGGTTTTCTGAATGACGGAAGCCTCATGGCCTGCGCCTCCGGTTTTCTGGCGGGGGCGGTTACTATGGCCCTCCGGGTGTTTTTGCAGAAATATGCCCTGTTTCCGTTTTTTGTTTTCGGGGTGCTGGGGTTTTTCGGGACGCTGATTTCCTATGGGTGCGGAGTCTGGATCTTTCATCTGGGGCCGAAGGATCTGGAGATCGCCCTCATTATCGGAGTGCTGCTCCTGGTGCCGGGCTTCCCCTTTGTAAACGGGGTGCTGGATCTCTTTAAAGGGTACTACACCATGGCCTTTACCCGGCTGATGCTCACCACCATGCTCCTGATGGCGGTGTCTCTGGGGATCACCGTGGCCCTTTATTTCATCCCGCAGGAGTTCTGGAAGATTTCATAACATTAACCGACTGTAACCATGGCTGACTATACCTTGACTGACTATATTCTGCGCACTCTGCTGGCCACCCTTCCCTCAGTGGCCTTTGCCCTTTTGTTTCATGTTCCCGTCCGCTGTCTGGGCTGGTGCGCCGCCGGGGGAGCTCTGACCTGGGGGCTCCGCATGATTCTGATGCGGGAATTTGATCTCGGCATAGTCACGGCGACCTTTATTTCAGTTACGGTGATGAGTCTGTGCTTCATCGGCATTTCCCCCCGGATCCGGGTGCCGCGGCCGGTTTTTACCGTGGCCAGCATCATTCCCATTATTCCCGGCCGAAATGCCTATATGACTTTGTTAAGCGCCATACAGATTTATGACGGCACGGGATCCCGGCTTCAAGAAATTGAATCCTTTTGCTTAAACGGCATCACCACCGGGGCTATAATGCTGGCAATGGGGGCGGGCATCGCGCTGCCTCCGCTCTTCTTCTATCGCAAGCGTCCGGTGGTTTGATATGCTCTCTTTAATTGTTGCTCATACGGAAAATTATGTAATCGGCCGGGGCGGGAAGATGCCCTGGCACCTCCCGAGGGATCTCCGTCACTTCAAGGAACTCACCTGGGGACATACCGTTATTATGGGGCGCAAGACCTATGAAAGCATCGGGGGCCCTTTGCCGGGGCGTCTTAACGTGGTGGTTACCGGTAATCCGGACTATCAGGCGGCCGAGGGCGTTGCTTTGGTGCCTTCCCTGGCCGAGGGCGTCAGAAGAGGCGGATCGGACAAGGAGGTTTTTGTTATCGGGGGATCTCAGCTTTATAAAACCGCCTTTCCGCTGGCGGATCGCCTTTATGTTACCCTGATAAAGGCCCACATAGAGGGAGATGCCTTTTTCCCGCGCTATTCTCCGGAGGACTTCGACGTGCTTAGCAGAGAGGAGTTTTCGGGAGATATGAAAAACGCCTTTGCCATGGAGTTCCTGACCCTGGCCCGGAAGTCGCATTTCCTGTAGTACCGGAGCTCTCATGCCGGGCTTGCTGCCCGTAATGAACTGCTGGCCCCCGCCGCCATTTACACCCAAAGGGGAAACAAGGGGAAGAGAGGAAGCGACCGGAGAAGATAAGGAGGAGTTATGGCGGTTTACTGCATCGGCGATATTCACGGCTGCTATGATGAATTCAGGCATCTTCTGGAGGAGATGGCTTTCAATCCCGCCTGTGACGAGCTCCTTCTTACGGGGGACATTATCGGGAGAGGGCCGAAGCCTTTGGACACGGTGCGCTTTATCCGGGATCTCGGTGATCGCGCCACCTTTGTGCTGGGCAATCATGACCTGAATTTTCTGGCCATTGCCTACGGCTTCAAGGAGCCTAAGAGAAAGGATCTTTTGCAGGATCTTTTGAGCTCTCCGGATCTTGAGGATATTGCGGAATGGTTCAGCAGGGCTCCTCTGGTATTCCGCCATCCCCGGGTTCCCGTCTGTCTGGTTCATGCCGGCATTATTCCGGAGTGGAACATAGAGGATGCTCTGGCCATGTCCCGGGAGGCTGAGGAGACCCTGAGACAGCCGGTTACCCGGAGCCGGTTCCTGCAGCGCATGTTTGCCGATACCCCGGATCGCTGGGATCCCGAACTCGCCGGCATTGACCGGATCCGCTTCTTTGTGAACGTCTTTACCAGAATCCGTCTGTGCCGCCCGGATGGTTCCCTGGATTTCAAAAATAAAAATTCCCCCGAAGAGGCCGCTCAGGAGGGACTCCGGCCCTGGTTCGAGCTCCGGAAGCCCGCTTCCGCAGACGCAGTCTCCCTGGTATTCGGGCACTGGGCCGCTCTGGCCGGAAACTGCCATATCCCCGGCATTAAGGCTCTGGATACCGGCTGCGTCTGGGGCGGCCGTCTTACCGGCTGGCGCTGCGACACCGATACGTTTTACAGCGTTCCCTCGGGGTACAGCATTCCTCTCATTAAGAGCTGAATACCCGAATCCGGAGGAGCAGGAGATGACACGGGCTTAAGCTTCTTCGCTCCGGAGGATTCTTCCCGGCTGCTTCTGAAAATCAAATATTGTTTTTATTGTATTTCAGCAGGATTTTTATTATATTTCCGGCGTTGGTCTGTGTCTGTTCGGAGAGGCCGGTTTTTTAAGAGCTAAGAGATTGAATGAAGAAAGAAAGACAGACAGTGAGAGAAAGAGAGACATAGAAAAAGAGACAAACAGTAAATAAAGACAGAGAGAATAAACACAGATAAAGCAAAGAAAGACTAAGACAAAGATTGACAGAATGGTTGACAGAAATGATTGACGGAAAGATGAAGACAGAAAGTTAAAGACGAGGTGAAAAGAAATGCCCTATATCAAAAAGGATTTTATCGAAAGGCTCATTGACCGGGTCGATATTGTGGATGTTATCGGAGCCCGGCTCACCCTGAAGCGTTCCGGGAGCAGCTATATGTGCTGCTGTCCCTTTCATAACGAGAAGACCCCGAGCTTCAGCGTCAGCCAGCAAAAGCAGTTCTATAACTGCTTTGGGTGTCATAAGTCCGGCAACGTGCTGGGCTTTATCATGGACTATGATCAGCTGAGCTTCCCGGAGGCGGTGGAGCAGCTCGCCAAGGAAGCCGGGGTGCAGGTGGAATACGAGGAGAGCACCGGTCATGCTCCGGAGAAGAAGGAGCGGGAGGTTGACTTCTACGATGTTCTGGAGCGGGCCGCGCTCTTATTTGAGGCCGAGCTCCCCCGGCATCCGGAGGCCCTTAAGTATCTTCATGACCGGGGACTCTCGGATGACACCCTCCGGCGTTATCATGTGGGCTTTGCTCCGGAATCCTGGGATTATCTCATCAAGAATCTGGCCGGGGACAATCAGAAGATCCTCAGGGCCATGACGGATCTGGGCCTCGTTAATCAGGGACAGCAGGGCAAGGTTTATGACACCTTCAGAAACCGGGTGATAATCCCCATCCGCGACAAACGCGGCCGCACCATTGCCTTTGGCGGCCGAGTGCTGGACAATTCCAAGCCCAAGTACATTAACTCCCGGGAAAGCCCGGTGTATAAAAAGGGCCATGAGCTCTTCAATCTGGATGCCATCAGGAATCTCCGGGACAAAAATCTCCCCTATATCATGATCACCGAGGGCTACATGGACGTGATCGCCCTGGAGCAGGCGGGCATTCACAATGCCGTGGCCTCGCTGGGCACGGCCACCACCCCGGAGCAGATGAACCTGCTTTTTAAACAGGCGGATCGCATTATCTTCTGCTATGACGGTGATGCCGCCGGCAGAAACGCCGCCTGGCATGCCCTGAACACAGCTCTCCCGGCCCTGAGCGACGACAAGCAGCTTCAGTTCTGCTTTCTCCCTCCGGAGCATGATCCGGATACCCTGGTGCGCAGTCAGGGAGCAAAGGCCATGCTGGACTATCTGGAGCATGCGGAAAGCCTCCCGGAATATATTATTGCCACCCTCAGAAACCAGTACAACGTGGACGATGAGGGCGGGAGAATTAACTGCATTGACCGGGCGGCCGAAATACTGAGTCTCATGCCCGATGCCATCCTGACCCGGGCGGCTGTGGAAAAGCGTCTTGCGGATCTGGTGGGCTGGTCGCAGGAAGGTCTGCATGGCAGCATTGATGACAGTATTGAAAAGCTCCGGGCCCGGAAGGCGGTCAGGGGGCCGGAGAGCCCCGGGGCCGGGGGATCCGGTTCCCGGACGGATCCGAATACCATTCCCCTGAATCCCATGAGAGCGGTGGTGGCCCGTCTGGTGAAGGATCCCGAGCTTATGAGGGCCATTCCCGAACCGGACAAGCTGGTGGCGGTTCTCCGGGAGTATGCCAATGATCGCTGTCAGGTGCTTCTGGATCTCATGGGAAAGATCAAGGCCAATCCGGATACCACCACCGGAGCCCTTCTGGAAAAGTACCGCGATTCCGGAAAAATCGGGGATCTTATCAGCCTTCTCGCGGCCAGATCTGATGCTGCCATCGAAGAGGAGGGCTTTGTGGAAATTAAGATCATTGACCTTATGCACTATATTAAAGCCATTCTGCAGGAGCATCTCACCGCCCGGAAGCAGGCCCTCAGAATCAAGGGCCGCAGGGAGGGAGGGCTCAGCAATGAAGAGCTTATCGAGGTGCAGTTTCTGGAAACCGCCACAAGGCAGCTTCAGCCCTCCCGGAAGTCCTGATGAGAGATTCCGGCGCGCGTGCCGGGGGAATAAGGGGAATCTGCAAAAAAACACCGGAAGATCTTCATTTTCCCCCCTTTAAACTTATTCCAAGTAGTGTAAAATATGCGCTTTCAGATAGGGGCGGTTTTTAAAGAGCGCTTCTGTCATAAGTTTTAAAGAACTCTTAACTCTGGAGATATGTTGTACTATGGAAGAAAAGCCATCATCAATCCTGGCGATGCTTACTCAGGAAGGCAAGAGAAAGGGTGGTTATCTCACGGTAAAAGAGATTAAGGAAAAGCTTCCGGAAGAATATTTTGAATCTGAAAAGCTGGATGAGATCTTTCAGGTTCTGGCAGAACGCGATATCCAGATATGCGAGAAAGAGCCCGAGGAAGGCGACCTGGTGCTCAATCAGACCGCCGGCGAGACCGAGAATCTGATAACCGACATCGGCAGCTCCTCAGATCCGGTCAGAATGTACATGCGGGAAATGGGAGCGGTGAACCTGCTTACCAGAGAGCAGGAAATCAACACCGCCAAGCGCATCGAAGAGGGCAAGAGCCGGGTGCAGTATCTGATTTCTGATTTCCCGGCCGCCGAGGAGATTCTGCTCCGTCATTTTGAAAATTATGAAAACGGCCTTTGCAAGCTGTCAGACGTCATTACAGGCTTTCAGGAAAATACCGGCGGCGAAAGGGATCTGTCTGATGATGATGCCGATCTCGCTGCCTCTGATGAGGAAATCGCTCTGGATGCTCTGGTCATGGATGCCGGCATGGATGCTGCGGGATCTCTGGAGGATGAGGGAGACGATGACAGCGGCGCGGTTTCCGGGGCTGATGGGGACAATGTTCCCGAGACTGCTCAGGAGGATGACTCCTCCGCTGATGACGCTGATGAAAACGGCGGTGATGAGGCCGATGAAGGCGATGGCGATGATGACGGCGAGGATGCTCCCATGTCAGGGGAGGGCGATGCCGCGGATGTGGATCCGGCCCAGGCTCAGGAGCGGATCGCCGCTTTAAGAAAGCACTATGCCGCCGCCATGAAGGCTCTCAGTCGTTTCGGCCGCGGCGCCAAGACCACGGAAAAGCATTTTGCGGAAATGCGGGAATGCTTCTGCGGCTTTGTTATCAACAGCAGGCTTAACGAGGAGATCCTGACGGTGGTGCGGGATTTTGCCGACAGGCTCAAGAATCAGGAAAAGCAGATCCGCACCATTCTCATCAAGAACTGCGGCCTTAAGCCCGATGAGTATCGCCGCTACTATTCCGAATCCAAGAAGGAAGCCTCCGCGGAATGGTACGAGCACATTATCAAGCTTAAAAAGCCCTTTGCCAAAAAGGCCGTGATTTATGAAAAGCAGCTTTTGAGCGCCGTGGAGTGTCTCCGGGGCATTGAGAACGATTCTCAGACCCGGATTTCGGAGATCCGCCGCATCAGCCAGGAAATTATGATGTGGGAGGCCAAGACCAAAAAGGCCAAGTCGGAAATGATCGAGGCCAATCTGCGTCTGGTGGTATCCATAGCCAAGAAGTACATTAACCGCGGCATGCCCTTTCAGGATCTGATTTCCGAAGGCAATATCGGTCTTATGAAGGCGGTGGATAAGTTTGAGTACCGCCGGGGTTATAAGTTTTCTACATACGCCACCTGGTGGATCCGCCAGGCCATTACCCGTTCCATTGCCGATCAGGCCCGCATTATCCGGGTGCCGGTGCATATGATTGAAACCATGCACAAGTACAACCGCATTGCGCGGCAGATTTTGCAGGAAAAGGGCCATGAAGCCACTCCGGAGGAAATTTCAGCCCGCATGGGGATTTCCGTGGAGAAGATCCAGAAGGTGATGAAGATTTCCAAGGAGCCCATGTCCATGGAATCTCCTATCGGAGACGACGAGGACTCCCGGCTGGGAGACTTCCTGGAGGATGAAACCACCCAGATGCCGCAGGATCTGGCAGCTCAGGACAACCTTAAGTTTGTCATTGAGAAGATCCTGACGGATCTCTCCCCCCGGGAGGCCATGGTGCTTCGGATGCGCTACGGTATCGGGATGCCTTCTGATCATACCCTGGAGGAGGTGGGGCAGCACTTCGGCCTTACCAGGGAGCGCATTCGTCAGATCGAAGCCAAGGGACTCCGGAAGCTCCGGCATCCCACGAGATCCGAGCCCCTGAAGAGCTTTGTGGATGGCTGAATGCCTGCCGCATGCCGAGAAAGACCGCGAAAGCGCGGTAAAGAGCCGGCAGCCCTGTGAAGCGTGATTAAGCCGGCCGCCGGCGGGAATTTTTGAAAAAAGAACAGAAAAAAGTCTGCTGAGTTCAGCGGACTTTATGAGGAAATACGTCTATTAATGTGATCCTAGTCATATTTTTTAATTTCAGTGTTTAACACACCCTCTTTTTGAGATCTAAAATCTTGTGCTCCATTTAAATATGGTGGCCCTTTTCTTTCATATTTTTCGTCCGTGTCATTTTCCTGAGGACAGATCCTGTTTCTTTCTTGTGATAAAAAGGGCGGCTTTTCTGTTTTTCATGGTTCTTTCTAAGTTTTAATGGCGGCCCCTTCGGGTGTGGTGCTATCTATTAAGGCGGTATAATGGAAAATTCTTCTGCATTTATTTCGTTAAGACAGCTAATCATTGATGGAAAGGAGAGAGGGTATCTCACTAAATCTGAAATCAAAGAGCATTTGCCAGCCGAATTTGAAGATGATGAAAAGCTGGAGGATTTTTTTCAGCGCTGCGAGGAGATGGACATTCAGATTTACGACAAGCCTCCGGAATCTGATGATCTGATTCTCAATCAGACGGCCTCCGAAACTGAAAAAATGATGTCCGATATCGGGAAGACCACTGACCCGGTAAGGATGTACATGCGCGAAATGGGCAGCGTGGGCCTTCTGGATCGCAAAACCGAGGTGCAGATTGCCCGCAGAATCGAAGAAAGCGTCCGCGGCGTGCAGTCATGTCTGGGCCGCTGTCCTTTGGTGGTAAAGCTGTTTCTGGATCAGTTCCAGGAGATTTCCAGTCAGAATTCCCGCATTTCCGACATTGTTTCCGGCTTCCGGCTGGAGAACGAAGATGACGGCGATGGCGATGAGGTCAGGGAGGAGGAAACTCCCGAGACCGGGGAGCCGGAAACCGAGGATCCGGTTTCCGATGAGGCCATTTCCGATGATGCCGCTCCCGGCGACGATGCGGATGACGATGCCGAAAGCGACGGCGGCGATGCCAAGGATGACGGCGATATGGATGACAGCGGGGGTTCCGGTCCTTCTCTGGAGGAGGTGGCTGCCCAGATGGTGTATCTGGACAAGGCCTGGCGTTCCTTTGAAAAGGCCCGGGAAAAGTACGGCATCAGACATGCCCAGACCCATCGCGCTCTCACCCTGATGGAGAAGGAGTTTGTCAGGTTCAAGCTGCCTCAGAAGGAGCTTACCTACCTCTCCCGGACGGCTCAGGATCATTTCTCGGAAATGCGGCCTCATGATGATTTCATGGCCGATACCCTGAAAAAGCGCTGCGGCATGGATCAGCCCTCCTACCGGAAGCTCTATCTTGATAACCGGAAGGTCTTTGACCGGAACTGGTACGAGACTCTGGTAAATTCCGATCGTCCCTTTGCTGAAAAGATCCGCGCTCATGAAGAGAGGATTCTGCCGGAGCTGGAACGCATTTCCGCTATTGAGGAAAAGATCGGCATTGAGATCTATAAGCTCCGGGATCTGAAAAAGGAGCTCATTCTGTGGGATCAGAATGCTCAGAAGGCCAAGGGGGAGATGATTAATGCCAATCTCCGTCTGGTGATCTCCATTGCTAAGAAATACACAGGCCGGGGCATGCAGTTCCTGGATCTGGTGCAGGAGGGCAATATCGGCCTTATGAAGGCGGTGGATAAGTTTGAATACAAGAGAGGCTTCAAATTTTCAACCTACGCCACCTGGTGGATCCGGCAGGCCATTACCCGTTCCATTGCCGATCAGGCCCGGACTATCAGAATTCCGGTGCACATGATTGAAACCATCAACAAGCTGAACCGGGTGTCCCGGCAGATGCTGCAGGAGAACGGCCGGGAGCCTACTCCGGAGGATCTGGCCAAGAGGATGGGACTTCCGGTGGACAAGATCCGCAAGGTGATGAAGATTTCCAAGGAGCCGGTTTCCATGGAGAAGCCCGTGGGTGACGATGATGATTCGCATTATGGGGATTTTCTGGAGGATACCACGCTGCCGCTCCCGGCTGACGTGGCCACGGTGGACAGTCTTAAGGACATCACCGAAAAGGCCCTGAGCGGACTTTCGCCCCGGGAGGCCCGGGTTATCAGAATGCGTTTCGGCATTGGCATGAGCTCCGACCATACTCTGGAAGAGGTGGGGAAGCAATTTGACGTAACCCGGGAACGGATTCGGCAGATCGAGGCCAAGGCTCTCCGGAAGCTGCGGCATCCCAGCAGATCCACCGCTCTCCGGAGCTTCCTGGACAGCAATCAGGAAGCGGTTTAGCAGGTTTTGCTTATGAAGAGAAGGGCCCTTAGCGGGCTCTTTTTTTGTTTGGGGAATCGGAAGCAGAGGGAGAATAAGAGTCCGGACAGGAAGGACATGAGCCGACAGGAAGGACATGAGGGAATCAGAAAAGACTCGGGGAAAAACGGGCATGGAGCACATGGGGGAGAATCCGGGATCGGTTTACCGGGCAGGCTGAGCCGTGGCGAAGGGAGGGCGCGTGAGACGGGTAAAAAAGTTTCCGGAAATATTAGACAAGGCGGGATTTGACTTGTATAATTGCAACCGTTCCGCGGCCCATTAGCTCAGTCGGTTAGAGCAGACGACTCATAATCGTTTGGTCCACTGTTCAAGTCAGTGATGGGCCACCAGTTCAGAACAAAAAATCCTTTCTTTATTTCTTTTTCATTTCTCTTCTTTATTCAGCGTCTGATGTCTCATATCACCGTCACCATTTCAGAGTTAACTTCAGAAGGCACGGGTTTAGGCTTTCTTAATGGCAAAAAGGTCTTTGTTCCCGGAGCCTTTCCCGGGGAAACGGTAACTCTGGAACCCGTTATTGATAAGCCGGGGTATATCTCCGGAAAACTCCTCTCCGTTCAGGAGCGGAGCTCGGACAGAATTCCGGATTTCTGCCAGGTTAAGTGCGGGGGCTGCTCCTTTACCGCTCTCTCATATAAAGCGGAGCTCCGCTTTAAATCTGCTTATCTCATGAATCTCTTTAAGGATCTTCCGGGGTTTTCGGAAGAAAAGTATTGCGGCATTACCGGAATGCCTAATCCTTTCCGCTACCGGAACAAGGCGGTTTACGTGGCCGGTTGGGACAATTCTGCCTCCGGGGAGCCGGAGCTTCAGAACCGGAAAGCCGGGGATGAATGGAATGACAGGAAACCGGGGGATGAGAGCGGTGAGAGGAAAGAGGGGCATGACAGCAAGAAAGCGGGGGATAAGAGTAAAAAGGAGCAGGCTGAGAATAAGGGCAGGAACAATAATGGCAGCGGCAGATTTATGCTGGGCCTTTATGAAAGGGATTCTCACAAAATCATCCCTGTCCCGGACTGTCTTCTGGAGCCTTTCTGGATGAACCGGGTGCGTAACGGGCTTCGGGATCTGATAAACGAAACCATTTACGGCGGAAATTCTCTGGGGGGCGATCCCCGGGAAATGAAGACATTTTCCGAAAACCTCCGCTATCTCTTTTTGCGGGGAGCTCCGGACGGGGAAAAATCCGGGGAGGCTGATGCCGCCTTCCGGAGATGCGCGGTTCTGGTGGTCAGAACCATGAATGATGATGCGGCTTCTCCTGGGGGCGTTCCGGAGGCGGTGCTGAGTTTTTTGGAACAGGCCGGGATCGCCAATATTGCGGTGAATTTCAATAATGATCCCGGAAACCGGATCTTCGGGGAAAGCTTTCAGGCAGTCCGGGGCGGGCTTTATGCGGAAATGCCGCTTCTGGGGCGGGTGTTCCGGGTGCGGCCGGAGTCGTTTTTTCAGATAAACGGCGAAATTACCGGGCTTCTGTACGATAAAGCCATTGAGCTTCTGGATCCGGCTCTGGATACCAGGATAGCGGATCTTTATTCCGGCATCGGTACCATCTCCTTCCGTCTTGCGGATCGGGCGGGGGAAACCTTTGGGATTGAGGTGGTTCCCGAAGCGGTGCGGGATGCGGAAAGAAACAGCGAGATCTTCGGCATCGCCAATGCCAGATTTTATGCTGGCAGGGTTGAGGATGTTCTTCCGGAACTGGTTAAAGGCGGAGTCAGGTTTGACGGTGTTATTCTGGATCCTGCCAGAAAGGGGCTGGAGGAGAGCGTGGCGGATACTCTGGCTGCTCTCAGAGTGCCCCGGATTGTGTATATCTCCTGCAATCCCAAAACCCAGAAGCGGGACATGGCATGGTTTATTAAACGCGGTTATCAGCTGGAATGCCTTTATGCTTTTGACATGTTCCCGCATACATGTCACGTCGAGACCGTAGTTTTATTATCAAGGGCAAAATAGACCGGCTCTGAAAGTCCTTGAAATCAAAGGGTTTGCGGAGTTTGATGCTTTTTTGAGCATGACTGTAAAGAGCGATTTTGACTGTATGTGAAAACACTTTAAGGCGGAAAGATACCATTTTGCGTTTGCGGAAGGAAATGGCGTGAATTGTGCCTAATCTTGGATGTGAAAAGTAATGTACTTTTCAGAAAACAATGAAAAAACGGCGGGGGCATAATCAGTACAACCCCTCGGAAATCAAAAAAACTGCTGCATTGTTCATAGTGGCAGGAACCAAAACTTGAGGACATAACGGAGTACAGCAGATTCATCTCATAACGAATATCAGGAATAGCAGCAAATCTTGCAGTCTAGTGTTGGCGATATAAGGTAATGGTGATTTCTATGATGACTATAGAACAAATCCTAGCTATGGATGAGAAACAGATCTTTGATCGTAAAAGTATTCAAATTAAGCCTTCTGATTTATCCGCAACTATCTGTGCTTTTGCCAACGCAGACGGAGGTACGATCGCAATAGGAATTTCAGATAAACATAAACGCATTGAAGGTATTGATTATCATACAGAGCAGTTAAATGAAATTTTAAGAACACCAATTGATTTTTGTGTTCCTTCAGTTCCTGTCAGTGTAGAATTTGTTGAATGCATTAATTCTGACGGAAAGAAAGATCATGTTCTGCTAATGCATATTGAAGCTAGTCCTCTTTTTCATGCAAATCAAGCAGATGAAGCCTATATTCGGGTTGGTGATAAAAGTAAAAAATTAGACTTTAATGATCGCTTGATGCTAATGTACGCTAAAGGTGTTCGTTATTATGAGGATGAACCGGTTGCTGATGCTTCAATTGCAGATCTTGACATGGATTTTATCGGCCAGTATTGTACGAAAATAGGTTATGGAAAAACTCCTGAACAATACGTCCGAGAAAATAAAAAATTCGTAACAATCAAGAATGGCAAAGAACAGGTTTCAGTTGCTGCTGTTCTGCTTTTTGGAAAGAAGCCTCAGCTCTTTTTCCCAAGGGCGTTCATTCGCTTTATCCGTTATGATGGGATTGAACCTTTGGTAGGAAAAGATATGAATGTTGTTAAAGATGTAATCTTTGAAGGACGAATTCTTGAACAAGTAGAAAAAGCTGTAGCATTCATTCAAAATCAAATGAAAGAAAGAACATATCTCGGCAATAACGGAGTTTTTATTACCGAAGAAGAATACAGCAAGTTTGTTCGTACGGAACTTGTTGTAAATGCAGTTGCGCATAGGGATTACGGGATAAAAGGAACTGATATTCAAATAAAAATGTTTGATAACAGGCTTGAAGTTGATAGTCCTGGTGTTTTTCCGGGAATGGTCAAGAAAGAGAATATTCGTTACACTCACTTTTCCAGAAATCCCAAAATAGCTTCGTTCTTGAAAGATTATGCCTATGTGAAAGAGTACGGTGAAGGCGTTGATCGCATGTGCAACGAACTTGAGGCCATCGGACTTCCTTGCCCTGCGTATGACAACAGTTCCTTCATACTCAAAACAACGGTAATGAGCGCATCGGCATGGCCTTCAAAGTCTGGTGTAAAGAATATTTTTGCCGATTCGCAGTCAGAATTGCCGATTGGTGGAGAAAATCTTGCCGATTCGCAGGCGGAATTGCCGATTGGTGGTGAAAAACTTGCCGATTCGCACTCAGAATTGCCGATTGGTGGTGAAAAACTTGCCGATTCGCAGTCAGAATTGCCTATTGGCGAAGAAAAATCTGCCGATTGTGGGATGAAATCAAATATAAACATAGCAAAAACGATAAAATTATCTGCCACATCTTTTGATGAATTGCTAAATGATAGGTCATATTCTGAAAAGATTAATTCAAGTTTAAGATTAATATATCAACATGTTGATGATAATCAAATATTTGATTCCAATTATATCGTAAAAATATTGAAATGTTCTGAACGAACTGCTCGAAATCTTGTCAACAAGCTTAAAGAAATGGGAGTGCTAGTGGTTGTAACAGGAAATGGAAAAGGTAATTATCGATTCAAATATAAAGATGAATTGTAAGTACAGATTAATAATAAGTATAAATTAAAATTTATTATCTTGAATAATATGTAATATTAATGTATTATATTGATTTAATATATTTCTGGGTAGTTGGTTATATTTTATACTAAATTCCCTAAACTGTTGAAAATAAATGCAGTGTCTTCGTTTAAAGGAAAGGTGTAATTATGTTGGTTAATATATCAAAACAGATTATTGATCAAAAAATAGGCAAGATTATGAATGATAATCCTGACTATTTTTTCCGGTGATGATGAAGATCTTTGTGTTTTCCGATAAATTTGCCGATTTTGGACAACCTTGTGCATTAGGTTTTGAAAAGAGAGGCTTGAAAAGTTTTGAGGTTAAGGGAGGTTATTTAGCGGGGTCATGAAGGGGGGCGCTGAAGAAAAAATGCAAATAACTGCTTCAGAAATTACGTTTTCAGTGGCGTAAGGCTTCGTTTGTTCAGAATTTTCAGTTGATCCAAAATTATTGCCGAAAGCCTAGAAATCTAGATTTAGTTCTGTTATGCCGTACTCGAATCCTTTACTTATTGTCTGGGATCTATAAAGGCTTCAGCCACTGGGCCAGGTTAACCAGTGGTTTTTGGTCCGATATCATTATCAATTAAAGAGCCTCGTTTCCGGAAGCTCTTATTGCTGTATCTCGCAATGCATGCACTTAGCTCCCGCAAAGACCATGGCATAGGCCCTGACCTGGACATTTCTGAACTCCAGGGCTGATCTGTATTTAAGCACCTGATCTGATGCTTCCTTTATGAGACTCCGGATCTTTGATTCTGTGGCTTCGGTCTTTGCAGCGTACTTAAGTTCTATGAGATATACACACTCATTTTTCTTGCCCTTATTGACCGTAATCACCAGATCCGCAAACTTCTCACAGTCTCCGGGTACTCGCAGGGATTTTTGCATTTCCACAAAAAACACTTTCATGGAATCCAATTTTGTGAATAGTGTAAGGTTAAGAGCCATTTCGCTCATGTGAGTCAGTACCTGATTTGTGAAGATGCTGCTCAGGAATTCGGTGCATGATGCGGCAAACGTTGAGATGTCTTCCTTGACAGTCTGTAATGCCGATATGTCCAATACAGCATCATTAAAAACTCTGCTTGTTTTTAATCGCAAGTCCGCAATGCACTGAGCAAAGAGCTTTGACATAAATAGATTCGGAATCTTTAAAGCCAAAGCGCTGTCATCGGAGGCATCCTTATCGATAGTGAGGTATCCCAGATAATAGAGCATTGACAAGAGCTGGTCATAGTTATACTCGGCTTCTTTATTCAGATTGATGTTTTCCGACAGTTTTTCCAAAAAAAACAGATCATTTTCCAGATAAGCAGCGATAATCACATCGCTAATCCCGTCCTTGGCGATATCAAAGAGCTGCTTAAGCTTAGATCCGTCATGATCCGATGCGGGATCAAGATACTTTTCGGGGGGAAGAAAAGTATTTGATTGCCGCAAGGCATTAAGGTAGTACAAACACATGGACGAATTAAACACTGTACGTTCGGCATACTGACTGAAGCAGTAGCCGTCGTATATCGGCTTCATTCTGGCTATGATTTCAGGAACGCTGGCACCAAGCTTTTCAGTATCAACGAGTTCAGGTATTAAAGTGGCAAGATCTTCTTCGGTAAATCCGGTATATTCATTGAAGCACTTGTATGGAGTTACATTAATGGTAATGTTGAATCCGGAAGTCAGTGAATCAAGGGATACGGACGACACTCCGGTAATAAAGGTTTTGGCAATGCAGTCACCATCAGAAGTTGCAGCCTTCATGGCTGCATAGAAAGCTTTCAGAAAACCTGTTTTCCCTGTTATTGAAAGAAAGAGTTTTAAATCCTCTGAAAGGATCTGGTTGGCAAAATTATCATATTCGTCAATCATTACATAAAGTCTGCCGATTTTTTTGTTTTTAGAGTTTTCAGGATCTGAATTTGCTTTGGCATAATCTGAGTAAGCTGATGCAAATTTATTGAACAGGGTGACAGAGTCAGATTGATCGAGATCCTGATAATTAAAAATGAAATCAGGATATCTTCTTTTAAAGTTGCCGATGCCATTTGCCACAGCCGTGAAAAAGCTGTTCAGCATGGCAGTGCTGCTCTGAGTGTTCACTTTTGAAAAATCAAAATTGATAACATGATAGGTGTTATGACTCGGAAGATTTTTCTTGTAGATATCCATTCCGGAAAAAATTTCATCGTATCTGTCTTTATAAGAGATGTCATAGAAACACTTCAGCATCTGGATAAAAGTACTTTTGCCGAAGCGTCTCGGACGAAGCAGAACTGGATAGGGAGTCATGCCTTTATCATCAAGCGATTCTATGATGGCGCTTTTATCCGCAAAGGCATGTTGGTCAGCACGGAATGATTCATAATTGACCTGTCCATACGGGTTGTTTAACAGTTTAACTGTATCTTTGTTCATAATGAATCCTGATTCCTTTTTCTTATCTTATGCGGCGATTTCTTTAATAAGCTGTTAACGGGTAAAAATGCAAGACACGAACTATTGTTGCGTTTATTAGCGTTGATGCAGTTTGCCACGATACCATGCAATCATATTGATTAGAACTTTAACGCTGATGTTTAGCTTTCTTCCTTGGTAATGATATTGTTACTGAGAAGTCTGCATATCGCAATGAACGCATTTAGCCCCGGCAAAGACCATGGCATAGGCCTTAACCCGGATATCCCTGAATTCTAGGGCTGATCTGTATTTAAGCACCTGATCTGAAGCCTCCTTTACGAGACTCCGGATCTTTGATTCTGTGGCTTCGGCCTTTGCAGCGTACTTAAGTTCAATAAGATAAACGCATTCGTTATCCTGACCTTCGTTTACGGTAATTACCAGATCTGCAAACTTTTCTCCGTCTCCGACTGCCCGCAGGGATTTTTGCATTTCTGCAAATACCTCATTCATAGAATCGAGTTTTGTATAGAGTGTAAGATTAAGCGCCATTTCGCTCATGTGAGTCAGCACCTGGTTTGTGAAAATCCCGCTCAGAAATTCAGTGCAGGAGGCGGCAAACGTTGAAATGTCATCCTTAACAGCCTGCAATGCCGATATGTCCAATACAGAATCGGCAAACACCTTGCTTGGTTTTAATCGCATATCCGCGGTGCATTGAGCAAACAGCCTGGACATGAACATATTTGGAATCTTAAGAGCTAATCTTCCGGTGCGGGAAAGCTTTTTATCAATAGTAAGATAGCCGAGATAGTAAAGCATAGACAAAAGCTGTACCCGGTTATACTTCCGGTCTTTGTTCAGATTGATATTTTCGGCCAGACTTTTCAGGAAAAAACTGTTACCGCTTAAGCAGGTATCTATAAGCGTATCAGAAAGGCCGGGCTCAGAAATTTCAAATAGCTGCTGCAGTTTAGCGCCGTCATGGTCTGAGGCCGGATCCGTATATTCTTCGGGAGGCAGAAATTCCCCAAGCTGACTGACCTTGTTAAGATAGTACAGACACATGGATGAGTTATACACAGTGTGTTCGGCCTGGTGGCTGAAGCAGTAACCATCATAGACCGGCTTCATTCTGGCTATGATTTCATCCGCGCTGACTCCAAGCTGCTTGACATCCACAAGCTGCGGTATCAATTTAGCCAGTTCTGCTTCGGTAAAGCCGGCATATTCATTGAAGCATTTGTAGTCGGTTACATTTAGCGCAATATTGAATCCGGAAGTAAGAGAATCAAGAGATACTGATGACACGCCGGTAATGAAGGTTTTGGCAATGCAATCCGAATCTCCGGTCGCTGCTTTTATGGCAGCGTAGAATGCTTTCAGAAAACCGTTGTCGCCGGTTATGGAAAGAAACAGCTTTAAGTCCTTGGAAAGGATCTGATTGGCAAAATTGTCATATTC
>DFFT01000143.1:54708-55927 GCA_002372325.1 Succinivibrionaceae bacterium UBA3769
CATCAAGACTTAAATTTGCTCTGGCATAATCGGAGTAGGCTGATGTGAATTTGTTGAACAGGGTGACAGAGTCAGATTGATCAAGCTCCTGATAATCGAAAGTGAAATCAGGATATCTTCTTTTGAAATTGCTGATGCCGTTTTCCACAGCTGAAAAAAAGCTGTTAAGCATAGCGCTGATGCTTTGAGTGTTAACTCTGGAAAAATCAAAATTAATAACGTGGTAGGTGTTATGGCTGGGAAGATTTTCTTTGTAGATATCCTTTCCGGAAAATATTTCATCATATCTGTCTTTGTATGACAGGTCATAGAAGCATTTCAGCATCTGGATAAAAGTGCTTTTCCCAAAACGTCGCGGACGAAGCAGAACGGGGTAGGGAGTCATGTCCTCTTTATCAAGCGATTGTATGATGGCGCTTTTATCCGCAAAGGCACGTCGGTCAGCGCGGAATGTTTCATAACTGACCTGTCCATACGGGTTGTTTAACAATTTAACGGTATTTTCGTTCATAATTAATCCTTAAATCCCATCATTGCAGAGCTCCGGCTGATGCTGCAGACTATATGTCAGTATTTAGCTGTTTTTAGTAATGCTGAGTTATTGTTTATTAAGTTTATGCCCTTAGGATTATTTTTGATTTTGAATTTATCATTGTATGGTATAAAATAAGAAGATAAGTGATATTTGATAACTTATTAAATAATTAATGATAGCGGTGTATCACCGTCTAAATTATTCATCAGTAAGTTCTGGATTTTATTCATCGGGAACAACAGGTCTGTTTTTTATGCTTCCGGAATTTTAATCTGTTCTTAGGTTGAAGGCGCTGAAATATCGCTATCTTCCGGCTCGATGAGCATAGTATGCTTTCTGCATTAACAATCATCGCCGGGAACCTTTAAAGAGCGAAAGCCGTTAACTGGCGAAAGCTGTATGATTTACTGCCAATGCGCGCATGGTGTCAAAATCTTATAAAATATTATAGGTAATTTGCTCAAAATATCAATATGGACGGCGTTTTGCAGCACTGACGGATCCGGATTAGGTATTGCCAGGCAGTTTCGGTTTAAGCCCCTTTCTGCTGCGCAAATTATGTGATTTTTAATACGCCTGAATTAATGTTTAATAAATTGATGGTCAGTTTATTAGGATAAGCGTTGTTACGAGGGTTTTGTTGCGAGGTTAAAAATTTGGTATTAGGTCTTAAACCCCCATTTT
>DFFT01000090.1 GCA_002372325.1 Succinivibrionaceae bacterium UBA3769
AAAGGCAGCAAGAGAGTGATGGAATTAAGAATCGGGATTTATGGAGGCCTTTGGCATGGGAAAAGATTTATCTAAAATGACATTGGAAGAGTTATGGGCATTGTTTCCCATCTTTCTTGTGCCGCACGATGATCGGTGGAAAGATAGCTTCAATGAGATCAGGCAAACGCTGACCGGTCTTTTAGTTGCTCAGCCTGTTGCGCGGATCAGTCATATCGGAAGCACCGCCATTCAGGGAATATGGGCCAAGAATATCGTGGATGTGATGGCTGAGATTCCCTGCAGCGCCGACATGAAAGATTTGGCGCGGATACTGGAACAGAACGGCTTTACCATCATGTCCTCCGGGGCAAACCGCATTTCCCTCAACAGGGGATATACTGAAAACGGATTTGCTGACAGGGTGTATCACATCCATCTGCGCTACGCCGGGGACAATGAAGAACTGTACTTCCGTGATTATTTGAATGAGCATCCTGCCGTGGCAAAGGAATATGAAACCTTGAAGCTCAGGCTTTGGAAGCAATATGAGCATGACCGGGATGCCTATACCTATGCCAAGACAGCTTTCATCTCCGAATGGACGGCAAAAGCCCGCAAAGAATATGGAGACCGCTACTGACGGCTTCCCGTTTGTGCCGTAACTTTTCGTATGCGGACTGTTAACAAGCGGCCCAGCCAGCCGCGGAAAACAACAAACCGTTACAGTGTCAGGAGAAGCCTGCTCTGCTATCCTGCTCAACTTCCTGGCCTTAGCTATTCTGGTTATGAATATCGGAAAAGCCGGGGGAAAAGCCGGGAAACTACAGAACAACTGGATGAGTTGTTAAGCGGTGAATGGTTCGGTCGGGTGAATGGCAAGCGGCTAATGATGAGTATCCGGCAGGAAATACAAACCGGGCAGGAGAACTGCATGGGAGGCGGCATGAACAATTTGATGACAGGCGATTATGTTAAGTTCGGAAGCTCCCCCCCCAGAATAACATTGCGGTCAAAGAGTCCATAGAATGGCTTGTTCTGGATGTTAACGGCAATGAGGCTCTTCTCGTGAGCCGCTATGGTCTTGACTGCAAAAGGTATCATCATGAGTTTACCGAGATTACCTGGGAGAACTGCGATCTCCGGAAGTGGCTTAATGCCGATTTTCTGGAGATGGCGTTTTCCGAAGAGGAACAGCATAGGATCAGGCTCTCGGATGTGGTGAATGATGGTAACCGGAAATATGGCACCAGCGGCGGAAATAATACCCGGGATCGGATTTTCTGCCTCAGTCTTGCGGAGGCGGAACGGTATTTTAAGAATAACGATGAAAGGAAGTGTCAGCCTGCGGCCCTGACCAAAATTCATATCCCCAAGGTTACAGAGAACAATTACTGCTCATGGTGGCTGCGGTCTTCGCAATTCCGGACATGAATCCGCCTCCTTTGCATGGGATTGCCCCCTGATCAGGAAAATTGTAAACCTATTTTTTGGGAATCGTCCGTAACACATGGAATTCAGGACGCTAAGGCAGGCGCTAAAATGATATACCCCCTTGAAGAATCAGTGATTCAAAGAAAAATGACGGCTTAAAACCGCGCATTCAGGCGATATTTCAAGATTGTTATCACCAGATCCGCGCTGCGGCCATGAATCTCTCTGCGCTGCCGAAAAGAACAGCAAAACCGGCAGGACAGGGAATATATCCCCGCAGGCTGCCGGCTTCTTTTTATGTATGCTTAAGCAGTAAACGCCTCACCGGGTTTTCTTCCCGCCATGCAAAATATCACCTCCGGATCCGGCCCCCGAATAAATAAGCCAGGCCGCATAAGCTTCGCCCTATGCGGTCTGGCCAGGTCTCATCATCCTCTCGGGGACTTCCGGAATTCTCAGAACCGGAGCGTGTGACTTTCAACCTTTACCTGCTTCTCGGCGGTTTTGGTGCCGAGCTCGGCAACCATTTTGACGCCGAAGCTGTACTCGCCTTCATGCACATCCTCTGAGGTGTGGAACACGATTTCAGCCAGCTCAAAGTCCTCGTTTTTAAGGCTCTTCACCAGTCCCTTGTACTGTTCCCCTGGAGCCTGGTCATCCTTGATCTTCCCCCGGAGCGCATGAAGAGAACTCTTCTTTGCCGTACGGCGGATTTCAAAATCGCTGATGGTTATGTCCCGATCCTTCTGCAGCGCGCTGAGGTAGTTCACAGCCTTGGCGATCTCGTTCCGGCTGACCCCCAGCTTCTTCAGGGACGCCTTCAGGAAATCAGTGTTTTTCTGCTTCACGTTGTCGCTGCCGCCCTTGTTCTCCGCCATGACTCTGGTTACCCTTTCGGCAGAGCGCAGGGAGGTTTCCAAAGCGTTGGTTTCGTAGCTCAGGGTGTTTTCAAAATGACACTTTACGCCGCCGGTTACCGACAGAATCTTCTCCGTGGATTCCCCGAGAGCGACCTCGAAGCTGAACCGAGCATGGGGACCGTCCAGCTTAGAAGCCATGCGTCCGAAGAAGTCGGTAACGGACTCCAGCAGCTCTCCGGCCTTTTCCGCTCCGGGAAGCTTCTTAAGGAGATAGTCCCTGAGGGAAATCACGTCATTCACGGCGGGTTCCGCCACGGTTCCCGTGGCAAATCCGGCCAGACATTCCGCAAAGTAGCGATTTCGGTCAGCCTGGAACTTGGCCATGTCGGTGAGTTCTCCCCAGGCTTCTTTTTCTTCGTCGCTGTAGGGATGATCCCCCATGAGGTTCATGAACTCCTCAGCCATGGGGCCGGTAAGATAATCCTCGGCGGCCTTGTCCGGAGCCAGAGCCGTTTTAATGAACCTGTCGGCAAAATCCAGAGCGGCTTCCTTCTTCTCATAAGCCTCCTTATCCTCCGGGGACAGGGACTCCTTGTCGGCATCGCCCAGAACGATGTTGCGGGGAGACAGGGACACCTCAAACCCGGCATTGGCGTCAAAGGCGGTATGCACGGAATGCCGGTAGTGGTTGACGCCCCGTTCATAGGTCCACTCCGCTTCTGCTCCGGCGCCGGCGGAAATCTCGGCGGTAACCGGCTTTTTGGCGGAATTGATCTCCTTTCCGGCGATCTTCTGCCCCGCGGCCAGGGGATCGGCCTTGCCGGAGATGCTGGCGCCCAGGCTGCCCGTATGACTGCTCTTCACCTCATTGGCTGCGGCCATGTCCTTCTGAGTCAGATCCGCAATCATGATTTTGCTCAGAAATGCGGCTGCATTGTCCAGATTGTCAAAGGTGACCTCGTAGGTTCTCTGGTAGCCGGCTTTGGCATCGGCCTTGACTTCGGCAATATCGGCATCTCCCGCCTTGAAACCGCCCTCGGCAAATAACTTGCCCCCCAGGGACGCTCCCATGACAAAGCGGTATTTGCCTTCTCCGTCGGTTTCCACCTGAAGATCCAGGCCGTCGGTAAGAGCGATGCCCGCCTTAAGCTTCAAGGTATCGTCGTCTGTTCCGGGAATCCTGGGAGCCAGTCCCACCCCGATGGAAAACTCTCCCCTGATGTTATGAACAATGGCGGAGCCGCTGTCCAGGGATTCCAGCATGGATTTGGCCAGATGGCGGGTTTCCCCGGCGGTCTTCCGGTAAAGAGCCCGGGCGGCGGATTTAACCGCCGTGGTCTTGGAAAGACCCTTGAACATGTTCAGAAGCTTCATGTTCTTCATGGCGCGGCCGATCTTCTTGATGCCGGCCCAGATCCGGGATGATTTTCCGGTATCCCGGCCGTAGATGTCGGACTCCACGGCTCCCAGGACGATATTGCGAAGGGTGTTCTCGTCCAGAGCCGCAAAATCCTTCTTAAGCTCGTTGACCGCCTGGTCAATAAGCTGATTCTTGGTCAGCTTGCCCTTTCCCTCGTCGCTGAGAAAGGCCTTCTTCATGTCGGCAATGGTTTTAAAGCCGTTCTCGTAAGCGGTCTTCCGGAGAGCCCGATCCACCATGAAAGAGGCAAAGCGATTCTGCTTCACCGACTGATTCAGAGAAGCGCATTTGGTCAGGCTGAACTCCTTGAGGCTCTCCATCATGGTGTTCACGAAGAAAATGTTGTCCCGGCTGTAGATGCTGACATTGTCAACCACACCCCGAAACACCGGGTTATGGGATGTGGCCAGAGATTTTTTGAAAAGTCCCCGGATATCCTTTGCCACGGTTTCCGTAATGCTGTGGCGGGGATCCAGAAGCACCTCGTGCTCATTGTGGGGAACAAGCATGGTCACCGCCCGGGCGATATTCAGGGTCTTGTCCCCGGCCAGCTCCGCATTCACCTTGCGGATAAGATCGCTCATGATGTCCCGGGAGGTTCTGGCGGTGGTTTTGAATTCCCTGACCGCTTCGGCCACGGCGGCCTTGATGGCCTGGCACTTGGCCTTGCCGGCTTCCTTGTCCTTCACAAAGATATTGTTCTCCGGATCGAACATCTTCTCGGTGATATTGAGATTTCCGAGCATCTCCATCCTTTGAGTTCTGCCGATGCTTTCCTTTCCGAGACAGTAATCCCGGAGATCGGAAAGGAGGTAATCCTTCCGGTCCAGCACCTCAAATTCGTCCCGGTGCTGGTACTGCGCCTTATAGACGGTTTTGGCGCCGGTAATCATATTCAGGGCGGCATTGATGTCCTTCTTCTTAAGAGCGATTCTGCCTATATCCCCGGCGGTCAGCATGGCGGTTTTGTCAGCGGCCCGGGCGATGGCCTTCTGCATTTTGGCAAAAAACCGGAAGGCATCCTTGTAGTCCGGAGAGGTCATCACTGATTCCGGAGCCTCGGCCAGAGCCTTGCGGATCTTTTCGGTGCAGGCGGGGTTCAGGAAATCGGATCCCCTGAGTCCCAGGAAGGTTTTGCCCTCGGGAATGAAATCGGTGACCGAGGCTGCTCTGATCTGATTCAGGAAGGACACCAGATAGCCGATTTCCTTGCCGCCTCTGATGCCGTCCGTGTTCACCAGGAGCTCCTCCACGCTGGACACCGGGCGGAGACCGTTCTTGCCGGCGTTTATGTTGTTAAGATCGGCAAGATCCTGCAGGCTGAGAGCATTGATGTCATTTCTGCGGTTTTCGATTTCGGCGCGGTTTTCATTTTCGATCTGCTTTACCAGAGCGCCTTCGCCGGCGAGATAAAGCTCCGTGAGCCGGGGAAGATTGCTGCGGAACCATTCCAGGCGGTCAGCCGGGGTTTCCTGGGCCTCATAGCTCTGGCTCAGGGCGGGATCGCCCTCGAAGGCTCTTTTAAGATCGATGTTAAGAGCCTGAGCCACCCGGTCTGCCAGATGCACCGCCGGAAGCTTCTTCGCGGCCTCCAGGAAATCGCTGTTGGCGCAGAGAATGTTGAAGCTGGTGATAAAGCCGCCCGCGGACATGTCATCCATTCTCACGTTCAGGGGATCAAAGCCCTCGTAGCGGGAAATGTCCACCGGCTTTTCCGGAGAGGTATCTCCCCTGTCGGCAATGCCCATGGCCCTGCGGAATTCGGCATTATCCCGGAAGCCGCCCCCGAAGTTCTCCTGGGAGTCCGCGGCGTGCTCGGCCCGGAACTGGTGATAGGCGGCTCTCAGGATAAAGCTTTCCATATTCCGGAAGGTCATCTTTCCGCCATGCTCGCTCATGATTCTCTTAAGCTCGTCCCCGGGATTGCAGACCGCCTGGTAGGCCTTTTTCAGATTATCCAGGCTGATGGAGCCCGGAGTAAGGGGGCCGTTTGCGATATCAAGGCCGGAAAGCACCGAGGACAGACACTCGAACACATCCTGAGTGAGCTCCAGCTTCTGGGGGAGATGCTCCAGAATGATTTTCTGGGAATCTGACATGCGCTCAGGGCTGATGCCCTTGATAATGGACAGGAGAAGAGAGCTGTCATCGTTGAGATGGGGATCGAACACCTTGGCGGCAAAGCTGTTAATGGCGGATCTGAAATCCTGGTCGGAAATGCTGCCCGGCTTCGCGTCGGAAATTTTAAAGTACAGCTTAAGAGCGTCCCTGTCTCCGATAAACTCCCCGAAGAGATCCGCCGAAAAGCCCAGGGAATCCAGAAGCTTCAGGGTCTCCTGGGGATGCTGCTTCATAAGATCGATGCTCCCCCGTTCCCGGGATCCCGGAGCATAAAGATCCCGGAGGCCGTCCAGAACGTTTCCGATCAGGGTTTCGTATTTTCTGTCGCCGGAAAACAGCAGCTTCTGATCCTCGGGGGTGAGCTTGGCA
>DFFT01000124.1:0-11214 GCA_002372325.1 Succinivibrionaceae bacterium UBA3769
CGGAATCACGGGCGAAGAGGGCGGCTTCTTCTTCATTGTTAACCGGAAGAAAATTCAAAGCGAAAGCGCAAAAGCTCTCCCGGACGCTGAAGGATTTGTCGGAACAGCTGGCCGTCATCGCTCAGGATTTGGATGAACTCCTTGAATGCGATGACGAAGATGAAGACGCATCACCCGAAGAAATGCCGTTATCAGAAGAAGAACAGTCATAGCGGGAGCTTTTTGGGAACGGCTTATGTTTTCCGCGGGGCGGCACGCCTGACTTTGTATCCTGGAAAAGCCCCGTTTTGTCGCTTTCTGTTAATTCCGGGGGCGTCCGGATTTTTCAGCAGCGACGCCAGGAAGCCACCTCTTTAATGATTCTGTCGCAGTTTGCTGTGGATAAATCCTCAGATAAAAGCACCTTCTCTCCAATTTTCCTGATAATGTCAGCGGACGGAAAAGGCATGCTGTTCATTTCGGTGCTGTTTACCTGAGTGCTGCCGTTAAGGATTCTGTAATACATATCAAAAAGTGTTGAATTTAACAGGGCATAAACTCCGTAGGTCGTTTTGCGATCCATTTCAGAGCCGTCTGTTTTGTCCACAAAATTAATCTTGTTCTGAGTACCGATATACTCATACTGCCCGAAATCATGAGGACAATAGATCCCGCATTGCAGCCTGCGGCGTTCCTCCTTGGCCGTGAACCGTTTTACAAAAACGTAATTCTTGTTTTTCTGAATGAGTCCCCGCTTTCTGTCCAGGATCCAGTCATAGCCTTTCCCGGAAGGGAGATGATTTACTTTACCGTCCCGAATATGCTGGCTGTAAAAAAGTGGAATGGTATGCTCGCCGGGGGCGGTTCTCAGTTCATCCGCCTGTCTGAAATCCACTACAATGCCGGTTTTCATTCGGAGGCCGGAATCCGGCATGGTTGAACTGAAGGCGCTGATTTTCCGAATCACCTCCATTTCCGCTTGACTGGCGGGGAGACAGACATAAAGCTCGTTCCCGGAGACTACGGCATGGTACGGAACCTCCAGACTTGAAATATTGCTGAAATCATTGCCAGAACCGCCAGAGGTAATAAGAGCGCTTTCCGGACAGCGGGCTTCTTTTGCGACCATGATGATCATGGTTTCCTGAAGCACCTGTTCAGCATCGAATACCTTGCTCCTGCTGACAAACAAATGAATGCGTCTTAATTTGCCTTCTGAAAGGAGATATTTCCGGAAAGCCCGGAAGTATGCTCCGGATGTCCAGCTCCGAGGGATGATGTAAACCATTTCCGAGCCCTGGCGGAGATTAAACAGAGACATGGATGCGAACAGGAAGTAGAGGTTCGGTGCTCCGTGAACAACATCAGACATAGCCAGAGAGCGGGGATCGTCCTTGCCGATCTTTAAATAAGGGGGATTGGCAATAATGAAATCAAATTTCCGGGATGTGTCAGCAAGGCTGCTGAACTCCCAGTCCTGAGACAGAATATAGTCCTCCGCTTTCAGTTCATATTCCAGCCTGCCTTCTGATTCCCGCTTCAGGTATTCCAAATTGTCTTTCAGCAAAGGCAGGATATCAGGATCTGTTTCGTAGCAGGTCAGTGAAATGCGGATACCGGTTTTTTCAGAAAAGAGTCTTTCAATGAGAGCGGCGGAAAGTATTCCGGAGCCGGCCCCGGGATCCAGCAGGGATACGCTGTCTCCGCAGCCTGACAAATCAAACATGCCGGACATGAACCTTGCTGTTTCCGCTGACGTGAAGAACTGTCCTTTTTTCTTGCGGACAGCTTTGGGAAAATCGGCAAGAAAATCATTGGTGCGTTCAATAATATGCTCAAGCATCAAAAGTTCCCTCATTGTTGTTCTGCATTTTCTCAATCACGTCATGATGCTTTTGTTGTTGCGGAACTGCAGTCAAGCCCGATAAGCAAAACTTCTTTCTCGTCTCCGTCTTTATGGTATTTTGCGGCATCCGGAGATCTTATGGCCTGAAAAGAGCTCTTCGGAACGTGCAACACCAGGCATGGAACTAAACCGGCAATGTTTCCTGAATTTGAAGGGATCCTCCGAAAATGCGATCCTGGTTTTTTCCATGATCTTCTTTGCTTTTCCGGAGGATCCTTTTCAAGGAACCGTCTTGTGTCCTTCAGTCATTCGTCCCGGAGGAGCCGGCGCATGCCGATCCCGTCCGGAAGCCACTGTCAGCGCAGAAGCCCATAGCTCCGAAGGCCGGCTTTGTTTTTGCGGTACAGGTAGATTAGACGCCCTTGGCTTTTCTGTAGGCAATAATGTCGCTGATGCTGACCACGGTCATGCCGTGATTCAGGGCAAAGGCCACTACCTGAGGCAGCCGGGACATGGTGCCATCATCATTGGTGAGTTCGCAGAGCACGCCGGCGGGAGTCAGGCCGGCCAGTCTGGCCAGATCCACCGAGGCTTCGGTATGGCCGTCTCTTTCCAGCACGCCGCCTTCCCGGGCGGCCAAAGGGAACACGTGTCCCGGATGGTTCAGATCCGAGGGCACGGCATTGGGATTGGCGGCAGCTTTGATGGTAGTCAGGCGGTCATGGGCGCTGACGCCGGTGGTGACGCCCTTGGAGGCTTCAATGGTAATGGTAAAGGCAGTGCCGTAGGAGCTGGTGTTGTTCTTCACCATCTGGGGCAGCTCCAGCCGTTCCAGCCGGCTCCCGGGCATGCAGACGCAGATAATTCCGGAACAGTAGCGGATCATCATGGCCACCTGGGCTTCGGTGATAGTCTCCGCCGGGAAGATAATATCGCCTTCGTTCTCCCGGTCTTCGTTATCCACCACCAGGGCTCCCTTGCCGGCCCTGAAGGCCTCCAGAGCCAGTTCCACGCGTTTCAGAGGATCGCTGTCAAAAATGTCCAGCATATTGATTTGACTCACAGTATATCTCCATATCATACGTAAGTCAGGGCAGGTTTAAGCTTGAGGAGTTGATTGTGAACTTCTCTTTCATCCGGACTCTTACCGTCGGCCTGGTAATTGCAACCAGTCATGCTTGCGCTCGTGGGCTGTACCACCGGTGGGGAATTTCACCCCGCCCTGAGAATGTGTCATGCGCAGGAAAATTTGCCCGAAAAGGCAGCTTTCTTCCGCGCGGTGTTTATTATACTTTGAGAGCGGCATTTTACAAGTCAGGGGCCGCTCAGGAATGATGTCTGTCAGAAAACCCGCCGGAGACTGTCCTGCATTTTCGCGGGTCTCCTTCCTGCAAAGATCTTTCCGGAAACCGTCTCTCCCGGCATTTCCTCCCCGGAGAACCCGCTCCGGATCAGACTCCCCGGGCGCAGGGCTCCCAGATATACTTATGGAGCTGCAGCTGCACTCTGATTCGGGAAACGTCTGTAGTACGGCTCCAGGAGAGCATTTTTTCCACAATTTCCCGGGGATCGGTTTTCCCGAAAACCGGTGACAGGTAGACGAGACAGCGGGGGCGGTAGCCCTGCAGGATGCTGGAGATTTTCTCAAAATCCGAGCTCTCCCCGATAACGAATTTCAGGGCATCTCCCGGACGGAGCATGCTGATGTTCGGGAGATACATGCGGCTTTCTTCTCCGGAGCAGGGCAGCTTGTAATCGCAGCAGAAAATAATTTTTCTTTCCGGATCCAGCTCCATGAAGGGGGAGAGATCAATGGAGCCGTTGGTTTCGATGTTAAGATAGTAGCCGGCCCGGAGAATTTCGGTGATCAGAACCCCCACATCCTTGGCAAACAAGGGCTCGCCTCCGGTGAGGGTGACGTTTCTGATGCCGGGGAAGCGCCCGAGCTCCGCCAGAATGTCCCGGGTCTGGAGGAACATGCCATGTTCCATGCTGCGGGCATACTGGGTGTCGCAGTAGGTGCAGCGGAGATTGCAGCCGGACAGCCGCAGAAATATGGCGGCCTCGCCGGTGAGGGGCCCCTCGCCGTTAATGGAGATGAAAATTTCGTTTACCCTGAAGGCGGGGCCGCCGGTGGTGAAGGCATCCTCCTTGCGGAACGACTGATTAATCGCGCTCGTAGACGGCAACATTGTCCGGACTCTCCTGCACCTCCACCCGATAGCACTTTTCACCCAGGGTTTCGCAAACCCAGAGGGCGATGTTTTCAGCGGTGGGATTTCTGTCAATAACCTCGTTGAGCACTTTATGATCCAAAGCGCCCGCTACCTTTTCCTTAATTACTGAAAAGTCCATGACCATACCGTTTTTGTCCAGATCCGCGCTTTTCAGGTAAACGTCAATGATCCAGTTATGTCCGTGCATGCCCGAGCATTTGCTGTTGTAGTCCAGCTTCAGAAAATGCGCGGCGCTGATAATGATTCTTTTTTTGATTTTAAACATGCTCGCTAAATCCTTTCCGGCGCTTCCAGGGGATCCCGCGCCCCGTTCCTTCGAAACGCCTCTTGTCTGTCAATGCAGGTGCCGCACCGGCCGCAGGGCTTTGCGCCGCCTTCGTAGCAGCTCCAGGTAAGCTCGTAGGGAACCCCCAGTTCAAGTCCGGTTTTTACGATATCTGCCTTGTTCATGTCCATAAACGGAGTGCGGAGCCGGATCTCCCTGCCGGTGCCCTCGAAAATGGCGGTATTCATGGCCGCCGCAAATTCCGGAGTGCAGTCCGGGTAGGCCCGGCCCGCGGCATCATCCCGGTGGGCGCCGTACCAGACCTCGCTGGCTCCCAGTCCCTGAGCGCAGGCTGCCGCGGCAGACAGCATCAGGCCGTTCCGGAAGGGAACATAGGTGGACACGGTGCCGGTGCCCCCCAGATCCTTAAGCTGTTCGGCGTAGCTTTTATGAACGATTTCCTCTTTGGAATGCTGCATAAGAGAGCACTGGCAGTCGGCAAAGACCTGAGAGAGATCCAGCAGCTTATAGGTAACGCCGTAATGGCGGGAGATCTCCTCGGCGGATTTCAGTTCCCGCTGATGCTTCTGGCCGTACTGAATATTAAGCGCCAGCACATTTTCCGCGCCATGTTCCTTTACCGCCAGGGCCAGACAGGTAGAGCTGTCCAGACCGCCGCTTAATAACACTGCCACTTTCATAAAGCCACCTCCGTGTGTGCATTCTATCACACTATCTTGCAATCACGGTATTTATGAGCTATGGCGACATTTGCGAGATCCCTTTTTCAGGTTCTGTGAGGCCCGGGAATCCGGCAGATAAGTATTCTTTCGGGAGGTTGCATGGGCACTGCCGTATGCGGCTTTGCGGAAAAGAACGAGGCGGGGAGACCCGCCTCGCAATTACAGAGTGGCTTCATAAGTCAGTTTTCAGTCTGACTGCAGCATCAGTCGCTTTCGTTCCCGAAAAGCTCTCTTTCATCCTGCGGTGTCAGTCCGCCGGCATCATTGTCCTCGGTATCTTCAGGCTCGATCTTGCCGGAAGGAGCTTCATCCTGTTCCTCGGCCACATGATAGGGGATCTCCAGTCCGTCGTAGAGGCTCTGAATAACGAGGTTCTTTTCCTTCCGGATCATGGCAAGACCGTGCTTCAGGAGCGGATTTCCGTTATCCTCCTGCTCTTCGGCCTCGGCCCCCTCGCGATCGCCGGCTTCTCCCGGTTCCCCGGCATTTTCGGCGGCGTCTTCAGGATCCGGAGCAAGACCCAGAAGCTCAGCCTCAGCCGCGGACATTTTTTCCTGCTTCTCCGGCTTCTTCTGATCCTTGTCAGACTTCTGATCCTTCTTCTTGCCGTTTTCCTTTTGATCCTGCTTCGGAGCGGCATCGGAATCTTCCCCGTTCTCCAGATCCCCGAAGATGTCATCCTCCATGAGCTGTTCTTCCTTGCTCAGCACCTCCTGGAACCAGGGGGTGGCGGCGACGTCAAAGTCATCCAGAAGATCGATGATCACCTCCGGAAGCTGGGTCTTAATGCGGAAGGTCTGCCGTACCGGCACAAAGCTGCCGCCGGGGAGCTTAAGGGTATTGATCTCCTCCATGGTGAACTTCCGGCCCACGCTGGTTTCTTCATCATCGGGCAGGGCGATTTCGTTGTTCTTCATCAGGGTGTCGATGTAGATCCCCAGATCGGAATACACCCGGGAGGCCTGCTGCCCGAGCTCCTTCCGGATATTCTGGAGCTTCAGGTTCAGGTTGAAGAGATCCAGGGAGTTCTTATAGGTTTCCTTGAGGAGCTCGTTGCCCACCGGGAATCTCCGGGTTTTGCGCTCCTCGGTATACCATTCCACAAAGGGCTCCAGCTTATCCTCCGCCTCGGAGAATACGATGTTCACCTCGTTCACGGCGTTATTGACCAGCCCCTTGAGACGGCTTACGGCATGAGCTTTTTCGTTTTCAATGCTCTTAATGGTGCCGGTTTTGTAGTACTTGTCCTCAATGATGTCGATTTTGCCGTATCTTTCATCGCTGTCGGCGGTGATGATGATCTTGTCCTGATACTTCACGTAGTAAGGATAGCCGTAGTGGATGCCGGCGCCGAAGAAGGCGATCAGGAAAAGCGGCAGGGCTACCGTCTTCCAGTAGCGCTTGAATACGCCGCGATCGGTTTTTATCCACTGCTGTCTGGCCATGATAGCCTTCACGGAGTATCCCGGCAGGGTAAGCACGCCCAGCACAATCCCGAAATGAGCTCCCAGAATGCCGTAGGGGAGAGCGATGAGAAAGGCCCGGGTCAGGGCATACCAGGAGGTGCCATCGGCATAGGACAGTCCGTAGTTCATCAGGGCCGCCCAGATGTTCATGGAGTCCCGGATGGCGGTGAGGAAGCCGTTAAAGGATTCCGGAGTCTGGGTAACGGAAATCGTCAGGGTTTTAAAGGCCGCCTCTCCGTCAAGATGAGGCTGGAAGCGGAGATAGGCCAGCAGAAAACACGCAACGCCGGCGGCAATGGCGGCGATGCTTCTTCTGTAGAAGGGGAATACTGAGGGGTATTTGTCCTCTTTGTAGAAGCGGCTCAGGGGCGGCAGCATCATCAGCAGGCTGACGGCGAAGGTTACCCCTCCGGCCAGAGCCAGAGTTTGCACGGCCTCCGGGCTTTTAATCACGAGACCGAACCAGGCCATAAGGCCGGTCAGCACGAAGATAAAGGATTCCGAAAGCTGCTTTTTGGTGGCATAGACCAGGCGTTCGCTGATTTTACGGGCCTTCCAGCCGGTGCCCAGCTCCTCATTGAGGATAACTCTTTTATATCTGGTATAGATGGCCCGGGGCGCATACCACAGGAGTATGATGGCAAAGATCCAGTAGAACTGCCGGGTTTCCAGGCTCTCAATGCCGGAGCCGATGAGATATACAACCCACAGAATCAGGGCCACAGCGGCAAACCGGATGCACCGGAAAATGACGCTTTCCTCCTTCAGGGAGGCAAGGGGAACAAATTTATTCATCGCTCTGTTTCCACTCTATAGTTGATCTGAAACATTTCATAGGGAATACCTCTCCGTAAAACAGCTAGAAAGTTATTATATGCGGTCTAGCGAATAGACCTCTACCGATTATCCCTTTTACAAAGGACTCATCGGCTACTTTTAACTTGGCTAAGTATTTCCGGACTATATTTAAAGCGCCATTCATATCGGCATTTAAAACTTTGCCTGTGGATGACTTAAATAAGCCCCTGAAAATCCTTTTGCCTTTATATTCCTCGTGCTTTTCAACTGATTCAAATGCCAGTGAATCGCACTTGGACGTATAGGATTCCTCTTGCTCCGCAAGATTTATCCCTGCCATTTTGCACTTGTATCTAAGCATATTTATAAACTTAAAGAACGGAACTGATACAAAGTTCTGGTTGGTTTGTTTACCTAATGCAATGGAGTCTTTCCATTGCTTGTTTCTTCCAATAACTACTGTACCGATTTTGTGTTCCACACAAAAGTTCACAATGTTTCTGGATGCGCTGTGCAAATAGTCTTCAATTTTTAAGTTTCGTTTAAACCCTAACTTAAAAATATTGAATTTGTTGTAATTAAAGTCTTGCTTGTCTCCAATTAAAGGCTTTTCTGATTTTAATTTTGAAACTTCTTTATTGTAATGCTGATTTATTGATTTTACGGGCTTTCCGTTTATAATAAAACAGTCAAATTCCGAAACGCAACTGCAAAGGTTGTTCAGACCTAGATCAATGCCTAAATACTGATTCTGATCTAAATCAGAGTTCAATTCCTCTGTTTCGTAAGAAATGCAGACTTTGATTTTATTAAATTTTGGAATAAAGTTAATTGTTTTAAAATTCTTTAAATCACCCTTGTATTTTTCAAAGATATTATGGGGAATATGGATTTTTATGTCTTTATTTAATATTATAAACTGTCCTTTAATTCTAGCTGACTGATAATCAAAATACAGAACATTCGGATTTTCCTTGTATTTAGGTGCTTTAGGCTCTCCATTGAACTTCTCCGGATGAACTTTAAATTCCTTAATAGCACTAAAGAAACTGGAGTAATTCTTATATAGGCTGATTACAATTGTTTGAGCAAGTTTAGCCTTGCAGAGTTTTCTGTAGTAATTCAGCTTTGTATCCTGAGTTCTTAATACCTTTTCAAGGTCAGTTTGATTCACAATAGACTTGTTTTTGTCGTAGTAATCTCTAAAGAAGTATCTGGCCTGATTGAATAAGCACCTTGACAGTTCAAACTGTTCTTTGAACCATCCTGTGTTGTCTATGTAGAAGCAAGTGCTTAAAATCATTTTGAACCCTTTTAGAGATATTTACATCGTTCAAAAAATCAGGGTCTTGCCGGATCAACTATCATCTGCAACAGAGCCTTATTCATAGCGGGATCGTGATGCGTGACATCTGTGATGTCTTTTCTGGCTGTTAGTGTTTCCGTATTTTACCGCAATTTTGCCCGCTGATAAAACCGGCTCTTCATAAACGGAGCAGAGGGTAACACGCCGTTAAGCCCCGGGGCGCTGAAGATGAGTCCGGTTCCGGGGCTAAATCTCCTGGTATCTTTTTTGCACTTTTTTTGTCCGGAGCGGGGCGCTTCCGGAAATATCATTAAACATGAGGCGCTTTCCGCCGCTATGAATTAACCGCAATCACAGGAGAAAACACCATGACCGGAAAAAGAGATGACATCGCAGCCTGCCGGAAGCAGAACTGCTACAGCATCACCAGATACCAGAACCTTGATTTCGATGATATGCCGCCCCTGTCAGGTCAGAGAAGAGAACAGCTTCTTGATTTGCTGTCCCGGCCGGATATTCTTTCCAGCAGGGAGCTCTGCTACCGGGGCTTTCTGCAGTACCGGGACATGGACTTGTTTGATTCTGAAATGACTCGGAAGAAAAGATGCCGCTGCTTTTTCCCGACAAGCAGCATTAACAATGATTCCTGCGGAGACTACAGCGGAGAAATCGAAGTATTCAAGGCCGTATCCGCGGTTATTATGAAGCCTCATGCTGCTCTCAGGATCCGTTCCGGTGCCGAGGATATGAACTCCGGGCATACGAGGGCGGGGCATACGAGGGCAGGGCATAAGAGGAACTGTTTTTTCCGGAACTCCGCCTGGAGCTTTGAGCCTCCTGAGAAGCGGCAGCTCATCGTTCATGTATTTGAACAGGAGAGCAATCTCATTCCCGTGATGCTGAAGGAATTGTCCCGGTGGGACTGTCATGTCTATTGCTACGGCATCTGTCATGATCCGGAGATCTTCGACGGCGATGGAAAGGAGATTCTCAGCAGCTGTTTCCGGAATCTTTCGGATGAGCGCGTTCTCAAGGAAAGAAAAATGTCCTTCAAGGGGGCCTTTATCGTCTTCATGGATGCCGGAAGCTATTATTTTCAGAAGCTCCCCGAACATCAGGCGGTTAAAGCCCCGGTGCTCGAGGCTGATTTCAGCGGCAAAAACCGCTTCCCGGCTTGATGAAGGAGATCTGATTAAGGAGCGGATCCCGTGGAATTCCGTTGAGATATAAGGCCGGGATTCGCCAAATGAAGATCAGCAGCAATCGGCAGAACAAAACGGCTGGCTGACTCCTTCCCTGCTCTCCCCGATCGCCTGTCTGCGATTCGGGGGGGGCATCCTGCCGTGAGTGATATGACTCGCAAATTCTGTTTTTCTCAAAAAATCATCCCCGAACTCTAAGTTCTTTGGGGTAAATGGCGGACGGCTTTATGCAAAAAACGCAGGGAAGTAACCTCTGTATTCATTCCGCTTGCCTTTATCAAACAGGGCTTGCCCAATGCTGTGGTTCTATGCTGCACATATTGTTAATCCTCTCTTCTGCTTCTGAGAGTGCCTCTATATGCATTCAAAAGCGGTAAGACGAAAGCATTTATAGCCTCTGTCTCACCGCATGCAGAAATAAGGAAACAGCAAATACTAAAACCGGAAATGCTGTCAGGCCAAAGCCAGCCCCTCCTTCTCCAGCATTTCCTTGTATTCCTCGCGCATATTTTCAGGAATGCTGAGAAGGCTCATCGCATATTCTATGGTACATCCCAATTTTTTACATAAAGACACTATGTTTCCAAGCTGAGTTGTTTTGATACCTTCCTCTTTGCCTTCCACTTTGCCTTCCGCTTTACCTTCCGCTTTACCTTCCGCTTTGCCTTCTTCAAACCAGGCTTGTCCCAAATTGCACATTTTGTCCATCCCCTCTTCTGCCCCTGAGAGTACCCTCGATATACATCAAAAGCGGCAGGACGAAAGAGCTTAGAGCCTCCGTCCCACCGCATGCATAAACAAGGAAACAGCAAATACTTAATCCCGGAACCGCTGTCAGGTCAAAACCAGTCCCTCTTTCTCCAGCATTTCCTTGTATTCCTCGCGCATATTTTCAGGAATGCTGAGAAGACCCATCGCATATTCTATGGTACATCCCAATTTTTTACATAAAGACACTATGTTTCCAAGCTGAGTTGTTTTGATACCTTCCGCTTTGCCTTCCTCTTTGCCTTCCGCTCTGCCTTCCGCTCTGCCTTCCGCTTTGCCTTCTTCAAACCAGGCTTGTCCCAAATTGCACATTTTGTCCATCCCCTCTTCGGCCCCTGAGAGTACCCTCGATATACATCAAAAGCGACAGGACGAAAGAGCTTAGAGCCTCCGTCCCACCGCATGCATAAACAAGGAAACAGCAAATACTTAATCCCGGAGCCGCTGTCAGGTCAAAACCACCCCATCTTTCTCCAGCATTTCCTTGTATTCCTCGCGCATATTTTCAGGAATGCCGAGATCGGCCATCGCCTGTTCCGTGGTAACACCGTAGTGTTTGACAATAGATACAATGGCTCGAAGAAGGCCTTTTACGATACCTTCC
>DFFT01000124.1:11286-12272 GCA_002372325.1 Succinivibrionaceae bacterium UBA3769
CTTTGCCTTCCGCTTTGCCTTCTTCAAACAAGGCTTGTCCCATGTTGCACATAGTGTCAATCCCCTCGCCTAAATTTTTTGTCATAGCTACTCCAAATTCATTTTCCAAAATTTTCTTCCGTTCAGCAACTGATTTTTTAAGTGAAAAAAGGGTGCTCAGCATTTTAATGATCGGTTCATCATCCTCCGTGACATCATTAGGAACCTGGATAACAATAGCCTCCATCAAATCGTAGTCCTTCTTTTTGATGAACTTCTTTCGGCCCTTGCCTTTCGAACCAAACTTTAACGTTTCAAAGGAATTTTCTGTTTCATTCCTGGGACTCGGACATATCCATATGGAATAAACCTTGCGCATCTTGCTGTAAGTGAAGTTCTTCACTAAAAGCTTCTGCTTTACCACCACCCGGCACATATAGTAAATCATCCGTTTTACCAGAGGATAATTCGGACTGGTATTCTGCTGGATTTCCAGATTCACTATCAAAATAGCTTTTTCCGGCTCATCGGAAGAGGAAGCGGCCTCTGTTCCTGATGCCGCAGCATTCTGATCCCCCTGCCGCTTCTTCTTGCCCGGGCGTTTGCCATTTGCTTTCGGAACCAGAACTTCAAAAAGAAGATCAAAACCCCTCCGCCCCTCCAGCAGCATCACATCATCGGTATTAAGCCCGACAATGCTGTCTGTGGCATCATCGCCGTCCGGCGGAGTTTCGTCAACGCGTACCCCGTCCTTAAGACATTCCCTTCTGATAAAGTCCTTGTCGCAATTTCGAAATTCCCTAACGACCTCTCTCAGAATGATCGCCAGAATATCCTTGTTGCTGAGCACCTGCTTGGCTGCGGCGTCGCAGCGTACCTTCTTCTGGTTGGTAACATCCATAACATTGGCGAGATGCGTACTTTCTTGTGTCATGAAAAAACCTCATTCAATGACTGTTGGTGAAAACATTCTCCCAAAGTATAGATTATCAGTATATTTTGTCAAT
>DFFT01000113.1 GCA_002372325.1 Succinivibrionaceae bacterium UBA3769
ACGACAGCAGAAAGACGGAAGCTTTCGAGGGACCTTTGGCATATCGTGCGGCGTTCAATGCCCCGTTCTTGCCATGCATGTGTTATTGCCTGTTATGAAAGGCGGCTAACAGGCAAACAAATCATCAAGAGTGATCACATTTGAAAATATCCCGCTGTATTCGTTACGCGCCAATCCGTAAGTCGTGATAAGCGTATGACGAATCACTTTTCTGGGAGAAATCTTCGCTGCCAAAATCATCTGTCTGTTTGATAAAACCTGATAGTATCCTTTGTCGACAGAAAACAGTCCTCCATGATATTTGATTTCGCACATATTCACCACCCGATCAGCTCTGTCCAGAAGCAGATCAATTTGCGTGCTGCCTGATTCGTCATCCGATCCGATCCACGCAGACTGACTGGTTTGAACGCCGTATATATCCAGTGCCTTTTTGATCTGATCTATATGCTGAAAACAGACATTCTCAAAAGCCAAGCCTCTCCAGGAAACGATCCTCGATGCATTCTGGTTATTTGTCCAATAGTGTTCATCGGGTTTATGCGGTTCTTCCATAAAATGAATCCAGAACAGACAAAACGGATCCGTGAGCATATAACGAGCTTCGCTCTTTTTTCTTCCAAATGGAACATACCTAATCACAAAGTCACTTTCAACGAGGGACTTTAAGGAATTCGACAATGCTCCTCCGGACGAAAAGCCAAGCTTACCGGCAATTTCATTTCGGGTATATCCGCTGCGGCGGGTAGCCAGAAACCTGACAATTGCCTTTATCGCAGTCGGATTATTGAAAATGGATGTAAAAAGACGATCATATTCTTCCTTCAGCAGTGCTTTTCGGGAAAACAGAATCCGATCTATATTCTGCGGCAGGCTGAGACCGGGAGCAAAATAATCCAGATAATACGGAATCCCGCCCAGAATCATGTATCCCTGAGCAATGTCATAACGGGACAGACGAACCTGATTTTCGGCAAAAAACTGTTCGCATTCCTTCAGATTAAAAGGAGTAAGCCGTATTTGGCATGTTAGCCTGTTATAAAGACCGCCATGGTTATTTATCAGCTGATCTACCATCCAGGAGCTGGCGCTGCCGCACACAATAAGCATCAAGTTATCCCGATGGCACCCCCAGTTGTTCCAGAAGCTTTCCAGCGCGGAAACAAAATGGGATCTGGGAGTATCAAGCCAGGGAAGCTCATCCAGAAAGACCACCTGCCGACTGCCGTCATCAATTTTCTCAAGCCATGTTTCCAGCATGAAAAACGCTTCCATCCAGCTTGCCGGACAGTGTTCCGTCTTTATGCCGTAACGCTGCATGGTAAAATGGAACTGCTTTAACTGCCGGGCCAGCTCTCCGGTTTTTGCATCATCAGCAGGGGAAAGACCGGCGTGGCGAAAAGTAATTTTCCCTTCAAAAGTTTTGTCTATCAGAAAAGTCTTCCCCACACGGCGTCGTCCGTAAACAGCTATAAACTCCGCCTTCTTTCTCTGATATCTGCGAAGTAGCTCTTGTTTTTCCCATTCTCTTCCGATCATGATTCCGTCCTTCTTTTTATTTAGCCAATTCAGTCAATTTTGTTTTAAATTGGCTAAACAAGCATAATAAGAGTAATTCGGGAATTGCGTTATGTCAATCAATATAATGGCCTTTAATCAGGATTTGAATGATGTAAACAATCAGCAAAAGCGAATCAGTTAGGTCGCTTACTAAATTTTATTCAGCCAAAATCGCAAAAAATAGTCAGAAATGGCTAGATAAACTTAAATACCTCAGAAAGCGGGAAAAACGAGCAGCTGAAAGTGCAGGAGCAGACCGTCTCTCCCGGGGCAAACCTGAAGAATGCGGAGGCAGCAAGGCGGTGAAGCGGTGAAATACGAGGCTAAAATAAGAGACTCCAAAAGCAGGTCTCTTTAGTTCAGCAAAAAAAATCCCGGAACCTTAATCCCGGGAGATTTCTCTTCTGAGCCCTGTCGCATTGTTTCCGGCAGGTTCAGGCTAATTACAATGCTTAATCGTTCGGCTTAATCTTCGCCAGACGGCAATTCCTTAAAAAGCCGCCTTCAGAATGCCGATGATGTCATCCCGGTTCAGGGGGCGGAGAGCGTCCTTGAAGTTGCCGAACCAGTGGGCGATGATATGGTCGGCCATTTCCCCGAAATGCTCGTCGGAGTCAATGCCCGCCTCCCTCAGGGTGCCCGGAAGTCCGATGCTCTTAAAGAATTCCGCGGTCTTGCGGATGGCCTCCTGGGCATTGTCCATGGGAGCGTTCTTCGGATCCAGGCCGAATACTCTGACGCCGTACTGGGCGAAGCGGGGCGCGGTTTCCTCGGTGAGCCAGAATCTCATGAGAGGCGGCGTCAGAATGGCGAGACCGGCGCCGTGGGTAATGTCATAGAAGGCGGACACCTCATGCTCAATGGCGTGGCATACCCACGGGGACGGAGTGCGGCCGATAGCCGGAAGTCCGCAGCAGCCGAAGGAGCTTATCATCATAAGCTGAGCCCTGGCTTCGTAATCATCAGGATGCTCCAGAGCTTTGGGAGTGCATTCCACAATGGTGCGGAGCATGGCCTCGCAGATGCCGTCGGTAAAGATATTGCCGTCCTTCACCAGATAGGACTCAAAGACATGGGACATGATGTCCGCGGAACCGGAGGCGGTCTGCCAGGCGTTTACCGAATAGGTATACTCCGGATCCATAAAGGACACCTCCGGGAAAATGTTCCCCAGAAGAGCATTCTTTTCATTAGTTTCCGGATTGGTGATGACGCCGCCGCCGTCGTATTCGGAACCGGTGGCTGACAAGGTCAGCACGGCAAAAAACGGCACATGTCCCTTGATGAGGCTGGCATCCATTACCAGATCCCAGGGATCACCGTCATATTTGGCGCCGCAGGCAATGTTTTTAACGCAGTCGATAACGCTGCCGCCGCCGGCTGCGATAATGAAGTCGATATTTTGCTGCTTCACCATCTCCACGCCCTTTCTTACGGACTCAATGCGGGGGTTGGGCTCGATTCCCGGAAGCTCAAAAACCTCATAATCCTTGAGAAGCTCCTTCAGGGTGTCGTAGAGTCCCAGCCTCTTGATGCTGCCGCCGCCGTAGGCCAGAAGCACTTTCTTGCCATGCCCCTCAAGATATTTGGGAAGCTCGCTCACCCGGCCCTTGCCGAATACCAGCCGCGTGGGCACGAAATAGTCATAGCTGTGCATAGTCATATTTCGGTGTTCTCCGTAAATAAATGAAAGAAATCCCTGTTTTCCCGGAGTTGTCAAACTTCCCGGGCGGGAAATTATTTTTGAATGATATCCGTAACCTCGCCCATAAAGATATGGTGCGGAGAAACCCCGCTGTAGAACTTTTCCCGTACCTCCGGGGCGATGGCGTCAAGATCAAACGGCCCTGTATAAAGCTTCCGGCAGATCAGGGTGAGATCCGCCTCCTCATAGACAATGCCATGAGAGCTTTCCCGGACATGGAGTCCGGTTTCCGCCAGCTTGTCGGTGTCCCGGCCGGATTTTCTGCCGAAGACCTGATGAATCTTCTTAAGCTCCTCCGGGAAGAAGGAGATGGTAAAGGCGGAGGACTTTTGCAGAAACTCAAAGGTATAGCGATCCGGCCGCACATAAACGGTGGCCACGGGCTTCCCCCGGGGCGGGAGTCCCCAGATGGTGCCCAGAGAGCCCCAGCTTATGGTCATGCCGTTAAAGCTGTCTCCGGATCCCGCGGTAAGGACGGCCCAGCGGTCATCGAAAAGGCTGAAGATGTCGGTGTTAAATTTTTTGATTTCGGAGAGATCCATAGGTGATTTCCTGTCCGGCGCTTACGATTGGCACGACTTCATCACGATCTGGTCACATCCAGATCATGACGGCCTTCGCTGATTGTAAAAGGCAACTCCCCGCTTCGGCATTATTATCATGAAATCAATTATCAAATTTGAGAGATAGCGGGAATTTTAGCGGCCCCGAGGCAAAACTCAGGGTGAAAAGATAGGCGAGGGCAAGGCTCCGGAGGACGCCCTCTCAGGAGGCTCTGCGGGATTATGATGCGGGCTTTTGCCGCTTCCGGATGCTGGCGAGGAATGCGGCGCCGGATCGATCTCAAATCATGCCCGTCTTCAATCATGTCAGGAACATGAAAAAAGGGAGGCCGCCCTCCCTTTTCATATCAGCTTTTGCAGCTTTCATGTCAGCTCAGCATGGCTTCATGCGAGCTCCTCATGCCGCTTTTTCCAGAGATCCGCCCTAGAGATCTACCTTGGGCACGGCCTTCTTCTTTTCATCGACCTTGAAGAACTCCGCAGCCTCATAGCCGAACTGTCTGGCAAAAAGGGATCCCGGGAAGCCCTTAACGCAGATGTTGTAGCTCTTCACCTTGGCATTGTACTGATCCCGGGCATAGGAAATGCGATTTTCCGTGCCTGCGAGCTCATCCATAAGGCCGATGTAAACCTTGTCCGATTTGAGCTCGGGATAGCTTTCGGAAATGGCCAGAAGCCGGCCCAGAGCTCCGCTCAGGGCTTCGTTGGCCTGGGCCTTTTCCTGAATGCTGCCGGCGCTCATAAGAGCCTTTCTCGCTTCGGCAACCTCCTTGAACACGCCGCTTTCATGGGCGGCATACCCCTTCACGGTATTCACCAGATTGGGGATGAGATCCGCTCTTCTTTCCAGAGAGGAGTCAATGTTGCCCATAGACTCCTCCACACCGGTGCTGAGCTCAACCATGGTGTTATACTGTGAAACCCCGTAGCCGATAACCCCGAATAAGAGGGCAAACATCACGGCGAGCGCTGCTAAAAATTTTCCCATGTGTCCGATTCTCCTGAATTAAATGAACTGACAGGGTATTTTAGGAGCAAAAGGACATTCTGTCATTTTTTTGCGAGAGCAGACGCATTTCCGGTTTTCCGGAAAACCCGCAGGCAAAGCAGACGGCCGGGCGGCCATATCCGGCGGCCGCGCAGGAAGGCAATGGTCGCATCGCTAATTTTCTGCATCCGGAACAAACAGGGAAATCGGAAGTTATGCTATAATAAAACGGGATCGTCAGATTTATTTTTTTAACGGCGGCAAAGCTGGTCTTGTTCTCGCGGATCTTCGCCGGAATCCGGGACAGGCATGAACGAACGGACTGCAATAGAAACAAAGGATAGCTGATATGTATTATTCGCTGGTTGGCATGCTCGCAGCCCTGATTCTGCTGATCGAGAACCGCGATATCATAATCGACCGCAACGGCGCCTTCAAAAAATCGGCGTGGCTCATCTACCGCAGATTTCTGATTGCGGTGCTTATCTACTACGTCACCGATATTCTCTGGGGCTTTCTGGAAGCGAAAAAGCTGGCGTTTCTTCTGTTTGCCGATACCACGGTCTACTATGCGGCCATGGCTGCGGGGGTGTTTTTCTGGGCGCAGTATACCGTAGTTTATCTCATGGAGGGCAATAACTGCGGCCGCTTTCTGATTTATGCGGGACACGCCATTGCCGCAACCATTATCGGACTGGCGGCTATCAATGTCTACCTTCCGGTGCTGTTCACCGTGGATGCCGCCGCCGTTTACGAGCCGCTGCCCCTCCGGCATGTCATGCTGGCGGTGCAAATCATTTTCCTGTTTCTGATCTCCTGCTATGCCGTTTATCAGGCCATAACCAAAAATCACACCGCCAGAAGACGCCGCGGCCGCACTCTGGCTTTTTTCGGGATGATCATGTCGGTTTTTCTCTTTCTGCAGATGTGGTTCCCCTACCTGCCGCTCTACTCCATCGCCTACATGCTGGGTATCTGCGTTATTCATACCTTCGTCATCACCGATGAAAAGGAGGAATACCGCCTGGAGCTTCTGGAAGCGGAAAAGAGCCGCCGGATGAACCAGGCAATTTCCTCCCTGATGGACAATTTCCCCGGCCGGGCCTTTACCAAGGATGCCGCTACCGGAAAGTACATTGCCTGCAACCGCGAATTTGCTGAATTTGCCGGCCTGAAATCTCCGGAGGAGGTAATCGGGCATACGGCCGCTCAGCTTTTTGAGCATGAAACAGCGGATCAGTTTGCCGAAGATGACCGGATCGCCTTTTCCATGGACGGCCCGTACATATTCTATGAACACCTTCCCGATGCTCAGGGCAACATCCGCCAGTATCAGACCACCAAGAAGAAGTATCTTGATTTTTCCGGCCGCTTCTGCATTGTCGGCACCTGTCAGGACGTTTCGGACATGGTGCGCATTCAGCGGGAAAACATCGAAACCCGGAAGGCTTATGAAAAGGCCCGGGTGCTCAGCCTGATTTACAACCATATCGCGCAGGCGCTGTCCCGGGGCTATACCGACCTTTTTTATGTCAATGTGGAAACCGGCAGCTTTACGGAATACCGGGCCGATCCCGAAAGCGGCATGCTGGAGGAGGTGCGAACCGATACTGATTTCTTCAGCCGCTGCCGCCCCGAAGCCGTCACCAACGTCTATCCGGATGATATGGAAACCTTTTCAGAGGCCATGGAGCGGGACACTCTTATGGACGCCCTCAACAAAAACGGGCTCTTCGTCATGACCTACCGCCGTCTGGTAGACGGCAAGCCGGTATATGTAACCATGCGGGTTTCCCGGATCAAGGACGATAACCGCTATATCGTCATCGGGGTTTCCGACATTGACGATCAGATGAAGCAGAGGCTGGCTGCGGAAAAGATGCGGGAGGAGCATGTGGCCTATGCCCGTCTTAATGCGCTTACCGGGGAATATCTCTGCGTCTACATCGTGGATCCGGTTTCCGGATCCTATCGGCTGCTCAGCATCACCTCGGGCTATGAAGTACTGTCCCTGCCTGAAAACGGCAGCAACTTCTTCGAGACCGCCCGGGAGATTACCAAGCATAACGTCTATCCCGACGATGTTAATCGCTTTATCTCCCTGTTTACCCGGGAAAACGTCATGGCGGAACTGGAAAGCGGCGGGATTTACGCCCTGAGCTTCCGCATGTCCATGGCCGGGAGACCTACCTATGTGCAGCTCCGGGCGGCTGCCATTACCGAAAATAATGCCCGCAGTCTGATTGTGGGGATCAGCGATGTGGACTTCCAGGTGCGGCAGGAGGAGGATTACGCCCGCCGGCTTACCCAGGCTCTCAGTCAGGCCAATGTGGACGCGCTTACCGGAGTGAAGAGCAAGCACGCCTATATGGAAGAGGAACGCACCCTGAATCTCCAGATCCGGGTGCGTCATGCTCCGCCATTTGCCCTGGCGCTCCTGGATCTCAACGATCTTAAAGCCATTAACGATAATCAGGGGCATCAGGCGGGGGATCAGTATCTCCGGGATGCCTGCCGCATTATCTGCGAGATCTTCAAACGCTGTCCGGTATACCGCATCGGCGGCGACGAGTTTACGGTGCTGATAAGGGGATCTGAATATGAAAGGGTCGATGAACTGGCGAAGATGGTGTCCGATCATAATGAAGAGGCCCTGAAGTCCGGCGGTATTGTTATCGCCTGCGGCATTGCCAGGTTTAACCCGGAAACCGATGACTGCGTTACTGCGGTATTCAGCCGCGCTGACCGGACAATGTATGAAAACAAGCATCTCCTGAAATCCCGGAGCTCTGCTGAAGAGGCCTCCCTGCGTTCCTGAGGTTCGGGGAATCTCCTGATACTTTTTAAATGAGCCGGATCTCTGGCCGTCCCAGTCCCGCCGGCTTTTGTCAATCCCGGTTCTTTTCTTCATTATTTCCCATCCCGGATCGGCCTTGTGCTTATTATTTCTCTGACGAATTTTTTTCGCCGCATTTTTCTGCCTCTTCTTCTCTTATCAGGAGAAAGCAAATTATCGCAGGAAGGCATATTAGCGGGGAAAGGCATAAGGGCGGGTTATCCCCCTTCTCCGGGCTCTCCGGTAATCCGAGGGATAAACGGGATGGGGATCCTGCCAGAGGCCGCGCTTTTCCGAACGGGCCAGATCCTCCCAGCGCAGATAATCCTGACTGTCCAGATAGCGGCGATAAGCCCAGGCCATCCCCTCCCGTACCTGAAGACCGTTGATGTTGACGCCCCGGAGGTAAACGGTGCCGAGATACCGGCCGTAGCGATCCCGTCCCGGGATATCGATGCGGACGGGTTTTCCGAGGACATGTCTCCTGAGGTTTTTGCCGGAGGCCCGGCCCCAGGGCTGTGACTTTTCGGGAGCGTCAATGCTGCGGAGTCTTATGCGATATCGCCCCCGCCGGTTGTCGCAGTCCAGGGTGTCCCCGTCCAGCACCCGGGCTACGGTGCAGTCCAGCACGGCGGCAGGGCTCGAAATTCCGCAGAAAAGGAGAGGCAGAGCCAGAAAGACAGCTATCAGGGAACTTCTGATTCTCCCGAAAACGCTATTCCGAAGAGCGGAGTTAAATTTAAGAGCTTTTACTGCCCTGCTCAATCTTTCGGGTGTCATGGTATCTCCTGCGGTTACTGCTATTGGTTAAGGGATAAGCAGAGTTGATGGAAATCCGGGTTCGGTACGGGGCTCCGACCTTGCCTCATTCTTCAGATCGCCATTTGCAAAGGACTTTCCCGATCCTTGGATTGTCTTTTCCGGACATTATAAGGCAGTGATATATTGCGAACTCAGGGTATAAAAGGATTCCTGATGTCGGGAGCAGGCGCAAACATTGAGAGCTGCATTGTTCATTTCTGTCGTCAGTACAAGTAAAAGCGCCCTTAAGAGGCGCTTTCCGCATTGCTAATCATAGTCTTCCAGGCCTTCGATATACCTTCTGGATTTTTCTTTTTCCTTTTTTCTGCGGTATCTGATAAACCACCACAAAACGCAGAAAACAATAAGCGGGCCCAACATATCATAATGCGTACCCAACAAACCAAGCCATTTGCTTACAAAATACCCCATAAAAAACAAAGCAAATACTATCAGGCAAAAAACTATCAGGCATCCTGAGAAAAAAGAACCGTCCGTTACTATCATAAGCGCCTCCCAATCCTTTGTTTTCATGGTAACAAAGACTTGGGAGCATGTAATCAGTTATCGCTGATTTTTGCCGGACGCATCAGATGCCTGAAATTTTCCATTTCGTGTTTGCATGCGTTTTCAGGCACGATGTTTTATCACGCTCGTGAAGGCTTTGAGATCTTTTCCGGCAAAGCCAAGTCCGCAGCAAAGAAATTCCTCAAAGGAGCTTCCTCATTTCATTGCCTGACAAGGGATAGTTAAACCGCCGTAATAATCATTCTTGGCGGGATAGCCACCGTAAAAATATCATCCCGGAATGTCGGGGGCGTGGACGCATCGGAAAGCCGGGCGTCGGATTCCGGCTGAGAAAATCCCGATTACAGATTCACCCATAAAGCAGGCCGCACGGTTATGAGATGGTCAAAGACATAGCAGCCGTCAGCGTGGAGCTCACCGTCCGCGCATACGCTCGATGCGCGGCACGCCTTGATGCCCGGAGAACGCAGCCACCAATAGCAGCAGCGTTTGCCGTCAAGGAGGTCATAAGAATGGTTCCTGTACCTTTTTTCTGCTGCATAGAGGGTAGGAATGCATTTCCGGGACTCCCTGTCTTTAAAAAGAAAGCTGTCATCGCCAAGGGAATTTTTATCCGGATTTTTGACCTTGAATCTGCTCCTGGCTTCGGCAAGGCTCAGGCAAAACACCCGATCCTCGGTGCTGTATCCGCCAAAGGTGCCGTTCAGCGGATTGTCGTCATTGGGGAGCATCGTCAGCGCAATCCTCTCCCGCTCCTCGGCAGTAAAGGCGGTCATGAGAAAATCCCCGTTCAGCCATTTCCGAAGATCGCAGTTTTCCCAGGTAATGTCAGTATATTCATAGTGGTACGGCCTTGAGTCCAGTCCGTACCGGGAAAGAAGAAGCGTCCGTCCTCCGGATTTTTTCAGGGGCAGCCACTCTATGGGAGTTTTCTCGCTGCCGCTCTCCTGGTAATAGCTCCCAAAACAGACATATTCATCAGGCTTGATTGCTTTCAGATTATCCGGATTTACCCAAATAGCGGGCCGCGCCGCGAAGCTTTTATTTCCGACCCAGTACCCCTCCTGGCAAAATAATCTGTTCGCTTCGACGAACGTTGCCATGTCATGACTGTCTCCCGGCGACCGGAGCCACCAGCAGCAGCTTCCGAACTCGATATATTCGGCAGTGCTGTCTTCAAAGGCACCTTTTTTAATGGCATACGGCGTGGGATCGCATTTTCGGAACTCCCGGAGGCCCTTTTTCGCTTTGGAAAGATCCCGGGCTTCCTTAAGGCTCAGACAAAACACCCGATCCTCCGTGCTGTTACCTCCTCTGGAGCCATAATTGGAGCTGCCGCCATTGCGAAGCTCGGTAACCGCAATCTTTTCCTGTTCTGCCTCAGTAAAAGCCGTCCTGAAAAACTCCCCGTTCAGCCACTTTCGAAGGTCGCAGTTTTCCCAGGTAATGTCAGTATATTCATGATGGTACGGCACGGCGTCCAGTCCGTACCGGGAAATGAGAAGCGCCTTCCCGGCGCTGATGTCCAGGGTGATCCACTCTATGGGAGTTTTTTTGCTGCCGTTCTCCTGATAATAGCTGCCAAACTCGACGCGGTCTCCCTTCTTAATTTCCGGCGGCGGTTCTTTTCGGACCGACTTCCTGTCTTCGGTGTTAACGAGCTCGAGCTTTGGCTCAAGCCTGACTGGTCTTACACCGCTCCGGCTGACCCATAAGGCCGGCCGTACGCCAAATAAGGAACTGACGTCTCCATGCTCTTCCGAGGAGCCGTCTGATTCCACAAACATGGCGCCGTACCAGGGAATGGAGTCCCGCAGCCACCACAAACTATAGCCCAGATTGTCCTCGTCATCTTCCTCGATATAGGCCCCTTTATTTGCAGCATACGGTGTTGGAGCGCATTTCCGGCCCCTTTTCTTCAGAGTGAGGCTTGCTTCCTGAAAGCTCAGGCAAAATACCCGATCCTCGGCGCTGTATCTTCCGAAGTCCCCGTATAAATCGTTATGAAGATTCGTTACCGCAATCTTCTCCTGTTCCTCTGCGGTAAAGGCGTTCCTGAGAAACTCGGTGTTCAGCCATTTCCGGAGATCGCAGTTTTCCCAGTTCACATGCCTGGGCGAGGCAGACCGCTTATAGTCGTACGGCTGGCAGTCCAGAACATAACGGGAAACCAGAAGGATTTCGGTCTTGTTCTTTTTCAGGGCTACCCACTCTATGGGAGTTTTTCTGCTGCCGCTTTCCTGGTGATAGCTGCCAAACTTCACCAGATCTCCGTGCCTGATATTCGTCGGAGCTGCAGGCCTGACCGGTTTTAAAGCATCCTGATCCGCCCATAAAACGGGACGCACAGCACGACAATGTTCTGCCCAGGCGTGATATAGCGAACCATCCCAGCTGATTACCGAGGCGCTCTTAGGGAGACTTCCGGGCGATCGCAGCCACCAGTCAGTGCCTTTGCCAGTAATAAAATAATCATTGGCTCCTTTATCATCTGCGTACAGCGTTGGCGCGCATTGTCTGGCCCGGGCGTTTTTAAAAAGATTCTCCGCTTCTGAAGCACTCAGGCAGAAGACACGATCCTCCGTGCTGTTTTCGTCTCTGGAACCATCCGCGGCGCCATCCTCAGCATTGTCATGAGGCGCTATATTTGTTACAGCAATCTTCTCCTGCTCCTCTGGGGTAAAGGCGTTCCTGAGAAACTCGGTGTTCAGCCATTTCCGAAGATCGCAGTTTTCCCAGGTGACGTCAGCTTCTTCATGATGGTATTCCCTGTAGTCCAGTCCGGAGCGGGAGATAAGAAGCGCTCTCGAGCCGGAGGTTTCCAGCACCAGCCAGACTATGGGAGTTTTTTCAGCGGAGTTTTCCTGATAATAGCTGCCGAACTCGACATAGCCGCCCTTCTTAATTTTTGGGCTGGATGCTTTCCGGGAGGAAGCCTTCCCCGTTCCCCTGCCTGCCTCTTTCACATCATTTTCAGCCTTTTCCGGTTTGAGAGAGGCGATGGTGACGCTCTTGTCAGCAAGCTTTCCCGTGCTGTCTTCGATTTTAACCGTAATGCCGAATGCGTCTTTAAACTGCTTTTCGGCAGCGCCGACCTCCATGCTGTTCCGGATCTCCAGGTCGCCAGTTTCAGCGGCGCCGCCCTTTCTGAAAGAAGCCAGAGAAGCTGAATCCTCCGCCAGGCGACATCCGTTATATACCCGGGCCCTGATGCCAAACTCTTCCTTGAACATGGCTTTAAGCCCGGAAACGACAGTATTTCCTCTTACTTTCATGGCAAAATCCTTTTTGGTTCAATCCAGCGCAGTCTTGCAGCATCCTTTCCCGGTATCTCTGGCGTCATCTTCTCCGGGACTGGAGAGATGATTCGAAATCAGGTAGCCTCTCCGGCATACTGGCTCCGGAAAAGCTTCCGGTAGATCCCGTCCCGGGCCATGAGATCATGGTGCCGCCCTTCTTCGGCAATGCGGCCGTGATCCATGACGATGATGCGATCCGCATCCAGAATGGTGGAAAGACGATGCGCCACGATAAGGCAGGTGCGTTTTCCGGTGAGGGTCTTGAGAGCTTCCTGAATATGCCTTTCCGTGCGGGTGTCCAGACTGGAGGTGGCTTCGTCCAGGATCAGCGCCGGAGGATCCGCCACATAGGCCCGGGCCACGGAAAGAAGCTGTCTTTCCCCCTGAGAGAGCCGGGATCCGGCATTGGCGAGTTCCGCATCGAGGCCTCCGGGGATCCGGGCAATCAGGGCATCGGCGCCGCATTCCCGGAGTTTTTTAAGAAGCTCCTCTTCTGAAATCTCCGGGGCCCCCGCGGTAAGATTGCTTCTCAGGGTGTCAGTGAACAAAACCGTATCCTGAAGCACGGTGCCCAAGGGTTTCCGGAGGGATTTTACCGCAAACTCTCTGATATCCCGGCCGTCCAGGAGGATCACCCCGGAATCAGGCTCGTAAAACCGCAAAAGAAGGCAGATGAGGGTGGATTTTCCGCTTCCGGTGGCTCCCGCCAGGGCAACCTTTTCACCCGGGGCGATGCGAAGACTGAAATCCTTAAGCACCGGAGTCCCCGGAACGTAGGAAAATGTTACCCTGCGGAACTCCAGTTCCCCTCGGACGCCGGCAGGAACCTCTGCTCCGGCCGCGCTTTCCCGGGGAAGATCCATGATCTCGAAGATCCGTTCCGCCCCGGCGAGAGCGGTCTGGATCTGACCGTATACCTGAGCCAGCATGTTTACCGGTCGGGCCAGCTGCCGGGCATAAACAGCAAAGGCGGCAATGGTGCCTACGGTAATAACCCCGCGAATGGCAAGCACGGCCCCGATGACAGTTACCAGAATGAAGCTGAGATTTCCGATGGTATTCATAAGAGGCCCCATGGCATTAGCCAGGGTTCCGCCAGCACAGCAGCCTTGGTAAGCTTGTCGGAGGAGTCATCAAAGGATTTCTGGTTGGCCTTTTGCATGGAGCAGGCCACGCATGCCTGATAGTTGGTCAGGGATTCCTCCACAATGCCGTTAACCTCCCCCAGAAGCTCCTGCCGGAGAAGAAGCTGCTTTCTCATAAAGCGGGTCAGCAGCCTGGTGATCACCATGGTCAGCATAATCGCCCCGAGAGCTATGAGGGTCAGGGTAACGCTGTACCAGAACATGACCGCCAGAGTGCCCAGAAGGAGCAGGCTTCCGGAAAACAGCGCCGTAAGGGACATGCTGACGGTATCCGATACCATGTCCGCATCGGATGTCATGCGGGAAAGGATATCACCCCGGGAGCGCTTGCTGATTTCAGCCGCGGGAAGCCCGGTTACCGCCTCGTGAAGATCCCGCCGGAGTCTTTTAATGAGCCTTGCGGAGAGTCCGGCTCCCGCCGCTCCCTGAACAAGGCTCCCCGCTGCCGCAAAGGCATACACCGTTAACAGCGCGATCAGAATACCGGGGATCTCCCCCGTGTCTCCCCGGGCAAGAGCATCCACGGCTTCAGCGATAAATGCCGGAGCCGCCGCGGTCAGCATGGCGGCAAGGGAGGCGGAAACAATAAGAGCGGCCGCAGTTTTAAGATCCGGCCGAAAATAGCGGAGGAGACGCCGGAGAGCGGATTTCGGAGCCCGGGCGTTTTCCGGTATTTCCTGAAAGCCCGGCCCCCGTCCCATAAAGCCTCTGAACCCTTTTGAAGGTTCCGGAGAGGCGGAGATCTTCAGGTCATCGGGAGCATGGCGGTTATGAGTCATGGGCATCCTCCAGTCCGGCGTTCTGGGTGCTGTAAAGTTCCCGGTAGGTCTCTGAAGTTCTGAGAAGCTCCTCGTGAGTGCCCAGCCCGGCCAGAGAGCCCTTTTCCAGCACCAGAATGCGGCCGGCATTTCTGAGAGCGGAGATCCGCTGGGAGATCAGGATCAGAGTCATTCCGGGATATTCCCGTTTCAGATTGGCCAGCACCAGAGCTTCGGTGCCATAATCAAGAGCGCTCAGAGCATCATCCAGTATCAGAATTTCCGGCTTTCTCAGAAGAGCCCGGGCCAGCGCTATCCTTTGCCTCTGACCGCCGGAGAGTCCGCTCCCTCCGGATCCCGGCACGGTGTCATAGCCCCGGGGCTTTTCCATAATGAAGTCATGAGCCGCGGCATTCCGGGCGGCTTTCTGAATCTCCTCCTCGCTGTACCCCGAAGCCTCGGCGGTGATATTGTCCCGGAGGGATTTCCTGAAGATGAGAGCTTTCTGAAAAGCTGTCCCCGTGATCTTACGGAGACTCGCAAACTGCCACTCCCGGGCCGGGATTCCGGCAATTTCCACCGTTCCTTCCCGGGGATCGTAAAACCGGGGGATCAGGGAGGCCAGAGCGGTCTTCCCCGAGCCCGTGGAACCGGTAATGCCCAGAGTTTCCCCGGCTTTGACCGTGAATGAGATATGGGAAAGCGCATCCTCCGGCTGTCCGGGGTAACGGAAGCTGACATCATGGAACGTCACTTCTACCGGAGCTTTGCCGGTGGTAACTGAGCCCTCCTGAAGCGCGATCTCCTGATTCAGGGCCTCCCGGACTCTTTTCCAGGAGGTCATCCCCCTGGTCACATTCTGAAAAATCATCACCAGCATCATGAGGCCGTTCAGGATCAGAGCAAGGTAGGTAACTCCCGCCATTACCGCTCCCGGTTCTGCCGCGCTGCCGGAGGTCAGCTTGGCGTATCCGATATAAAGCAGCCCCGCTA
>DFFT01000172.1 GCA_002372325.1 Succinivibrionaceae bacterium UBA3769
GGAAGCCGGGATTTTTGTTCCTTCCGGAACGCAGTCTGGCAAGGCCGGAGAGAAACTGAAAAATAACGGGATTTCTCATGAGACGCTGCGCTGGAGCCCGCCTGTCATAGCGCATGCGCCGGCCGCATGGAGGGGATACCATTTTGCGGAATTTAAACGCCATTTCCGGAAACGGACGCCTTGAAGAGCCTTTGGCGTTGAAGAGCCTTGGACGGATTCGGGCAGTACTGTTTTAAAAAGATGAAAGCGGAAAATTGACAGGTAACACACAATGCCGGAAAGCCGCGGGATTATAATCTGAGATTATCGGAAACCGCTTCATCTCAAGGAGCCTCGCCCCGTGCAGCCTGTCAAATCAAGAACCTCTCCTGTATCACTCTTTTCAGCTAATCTCATTTCCGGGACTTTTCTGTCCGGAACTATTTTTGCCTTATGGCTGATCCCGGCGGGATCGGCCCTGGCCGAACCCGCCGCTCCCGAAGAGGCCTCCCCCGCCGCTTCGGGGGAATTTGCCTGCCAGGACGGCGACGGTAAAAGGGAATGCCGTAATCCTGCGGAGTGTATTCAGATGGGACAGGTCTGCCGGAAGGCCGGAAAATATCCCCGGGCTCTCGGGTACTACGAGTCTGCCTGCGCCCTGAACAGCGGCGAGGGCTGCAATCTGGCGGGAGTCAGCTACGGGAACGGCACCGGAACTGCGAAATCCCCTATCAAAATGGTGCAGCTTTTGCGGAAGGCGTGCACCCTGAAATCAGAGAACGGCTGCCACAATCTGGGGGTGGCCTACTGGAACGGCACCGGCGTGAGACAAAACTACGATGAAGCTATAAAGCAGTTTAAGAGCTCCTGTCTTAAGAACATTCCCGACGGCTGCGCTTATCTCGGGAATGCCTATCTCGGGGGACACGGCGTTCCGATAAATCCCGATGAGGCCCTGCGCCTTTATCAGAGAAGCTGTCAGAAGGACAGCGGCGAAGGCTGCTACCGGCTGGGGAAAGCCTATATGCGCGGCACCGGCGGGGAAAGATCTCCGGAGAAGGCGGTGCAGATGTACGCCAAGGCCTGCCGGCTGGAATCCCTGCCGGGCTGCCATTATTATGCCGATGCCCTCTTAGACGGCATTGGCACTCCGCAGTCCGTGGCCGATGCTCAGGCGCTCTACCAGAAGGGCTGCGATGAAGGCTACATGGATTCCTGCGCTGACATGGGCCGGCTTTACGAAGGCAGCGGTGACTTTCAGCAGGCGGCCTCTCTTTATGACCAGGCCTGCGCCAAAGAAAACGGCCTGGGCTGTCTCCGGCTCGGCATGCTCCATGAGGAAGGCAAGGGTTTTGAAAAGGATCTCCGGAAGGCGGTAGTGCTGTACCGGAGAGCCTGCGACTTTGACAGCGGCCGGGCCTGCAGCAATGTGGGACTGGCGCTCCGGGACGGCTCGGGCACCATGCAGAGCAACAGCGAAGCCACCAGATTTTTTGAGAAAAGCTGCCTTCTGGATTACAGCTATGGCTGCGTGAGCCTGGGCTACTCCTATTTTAACGGCCGGGGGGGCAGTAAAAACCCGGCCAAAGCCAACTCCTTTTATGAAAAAGCCTGCCATATGGGAAACGGCACCGGCTGCAGCAATCTGGGCCTTAATTATCTGGAGGGAGTCGGAGCGCCCAAGGATCCCCGGAAGGCCGTGAAATATCTGAACCAGGCCTGCTCTCTCGGGGAACAGGACGGCTGCGATAAGCTTAAAGAGATCTCCCGCTGAAATCGGAAATGGTCTGAAGAAGGTTTTATCCGCGGTCAGGGGCAGGAATCCGGGAAGAACTCATTCAGGAAGGATGCCTTAAGGCTTCGGAAAACGGCAGAGCCGGTTTCGGTGACTGGTATTTCAGGGGGAACCGGGTTTTCCGGGGGAGAGAGGTAATAATGAGCGCTCCGGAGTCTGCTCAGACTTTTTCCGGCGGTTCCGGAAAACCGGATTCCCTTTTCGAAAACGAAAGCCGGGACTTTCTTCCCGGCTCATGCTGAATCAGACTTTCAGGGAGCGGAAAACCGAAGGGCATTACCGCGCCCGGGCTTAAAGATCGGGGAGATCCTCATACATTCTCTTTAAGGTCATGGTCTTCTGACAGTCATACATTGCGGTAAGTTCCTTTTCAGAACCCTTCATGGTGACGGCGCCGCACTTATTTTCCTTCTCCTTTATCCATTTTCTCTGTTCCGGCAGAAGCTTATCCCGAACCTTTTTGTCCAGAGATTTCCATTTTTTGTTGAGATCGGCATCAACCTGAAGATAACTGAGCTTGGAGCTGATGTACATGTCATGAGCGTATTCTTCTTCGGTCTCGAAGGAGAAGGTCTGACCATCGACAAACCGCACAAGTTCCTCAAAGCTTGCATCAGCATTCGCCGGATCGCCGGCTGCCTCAACATTAAGCTCTGCCTTATTCTTTTCGGCAAAGGTAAGAGTTGCGGTGCTTTCCATCTCACTGTCTTTGTCATACACGCTGCAGACCAGCTTATTGGGTTCCTGAAGCTGGCATAAAGCCTTGTCCCCATCCTTGGAAGTGAAGTTGTAGGCGCCGACTCGGCCGATAAATATGCCGCCCTTCACGGAATAAAGATCCTCGCTGCCGGGTTCCTTGGCAACCACAAAGTCACCCAGGTATGCTCTTTCGCCGGGTTCTCCCAGGTGCTCCTGCTCTTCTTTGGTAAGCTTGTCCTTCATGTCAAAAAGAGGTTCACAGTCTTCCGGGGCGGTACTGGCGCAGGTAAAGCTGTCTAGATTGGCTCCGTGGCCCATGGCATAACGGCCGGTTTTAATTTCCGAGCCGTCTGCCATGGCTGCGGCCGGAAGCAGCAGGCAAGCTGCGGCCAGAGCTGATGCTTTAATGATGTCTGATGAAAAACGGAAAGCTGAAAATATCATGTGAATTATCGTAAACTTCTCCAAAAACCGCAGTAATAGTTTGAGCAATTTTAAAAATTGCTCAAATTTCGAACATCTGTCAACTTCTTAATTTTATCCCTCTGAAGAATTCTGACCCTGTTTTGCAGCAAGCATTTCCGCTTTAGTTCTTCGATTTCTCGGTTTGCTGTCCTTGCTGCCCTTAGGTCTTCCAGCTTTCTTTTTCTCTTTTTCTTCTTTTGGGCGATAGCCGTTTATCCTGGCCTCTTCAGCTTCCCGTTCCAGAGTCTTTTTGTTTTTACTGCCCTTGATGCGTCCGCGTTTTCTCTTTTCAAAAACCGCAGTTTCGCATTTTGGAACTTTCCGGATCTGGTCATCGATATTGGAGTTAATTCTTTGGTTGTACTCGTTCCCCATGATTTCAAGATGCTGCGCGGAAATCCCGAATTCATTCAGCAGACTCATTTCGGCAGTTCCGTGAGTACGAGTATACGAATACAGAGAATTAGCCATCTGGAGCAAACGCAAACGGCTCATTCTCTGAATCATGACATTGGTGTCAAGATTCAGTTTCTGGCACGCCAGCATGATCTCTGTTCTGATTATACTTCCGAAGAAGGCAACTGCAAATTTACTGCGAATGCTTTCTGTCGAATGAACCCTTGTTGCATGGAAGCCTTCCTGAGATTTAATGAGCGCGTACTGAGTTTCTGAAGTATCTCTCAGGTGGTATATCCGAAGACACTCTTCTGCTCCGTAATCCCGGGACGAGGCAAGAGAAAAATATCCCTTGCCATTCATTGCAAGCTTCCAGTTTTCGTAGTTAAAGCTAACATGCCGAGTACCGTTATCGTCTGTATCAATATGAACATATTTTCCCATGCCATTTGATACTGAGGCTGTTTTGCCGGCTGCGATCAATGCTTCAATGCGACGCTTCTCCTGTCTTATTTCCCGGATCAGTTTAATTGACTGATGGCACCCTCTGGCTCCGTCGTAGTAGAGATTCACAAATCCCGTGGTCTCCGGATGGAGTTTAAACAGCTGCGTTTCTTCTGTAATGCCGAAGACGCCGTCATCACTCACCGCAAATTCCGGCTGCCATGGTATGGTATCTCCGTGTTTTTTAACCATTGCTGTATGCCCAAAATGATCACCGTGCATCATAACAATGAAATCATAGCCGCATTCCCGGATTGTTTTGATAACATCATCCGTACAAAAACCTCTGTCCAGAATGATGCCTTCAATTTCAATTCCTGCCCCATGGAGAAAGAGAGCAATCTGATGAAAGGCTTTGCTGTCAACCATCCCGCCTTCGTACTCAAAATACGTTATGGGTCGCCCGTCCTGTGCATTGACTGCGTACATATAGCTGACTATCCCGCCCTTATTGTGACTTTTGGCATGACCGGGTTCAGACAGTTCGCTTTTCTTAACCTCGCAGTCATTATTTGAACCGTCAATGCTGATCCATGCCTTGGTAACTCCCTTTTCTTTACAGTGTTCAAGCCATTTGACCTTGAATTTGTGGTGCTGCTCCTTTGTCAGATCCTGAAAAAGTCTGGAGTAGGCTGAATCATCCGGGCATTGTCTGGAAAACAGGATTTCATCTCGCATAATTTCCGAAAATGTCTCAGTTGCGGAACTGCGATTAAGCAAACTGAACATGCAGTAGTCAAGCAGCATGTTGCCGCAGGCCAGGCCATATACTTCCTGAAGCAAAGGATAAAGAGAGATTTCGGTGCTTACTCCCAGAGTCAGAGCGTACATGCCAAGGTGCATTTCCGCAGGCTTAAGTTCTTCCTCTCCATAAAACCTGACCCACTCATTACGATACTTATCGCGAAAGGTGCTGTTAGGAAACATGGTTGACTCGGAAGCCATTCGGCCAATGCACACGGAATGCCGTTTCTGATCGTTCCCCAGAACGAAAATAAACGCAGTTCCGTCATGACGGTTGATGTAGGCCTCCGGCGGGATGGGGATGGCCGGCTTGTTCCAGAAAACTTTGCCCATAATTCACCTTGTTATATTCTGCAAATTTGTTGAATATAATTTGCAATTATAGAAGCTGTTTATTACGCAAAAATCTATTCTGCGGTTTTGTTGATTTGATTATACAATTATAAAATGAAACTGTCAATGGCACAAACGCTTATTCCACAAGGATTATTGTGGTTGGTTAATTTAGTTTGT
>DFFT01000112.1 GCA_002372325.1 Succinivibrionaceae bacterium UBA3769
TCCATGTGTTCCATGTGTTCCATGTATAGCAGAACTCCGTTGCAGGAACGGCCAAATAATGGCTGACTTCTGAGGATCTGTGATCAAGTCCTTTTATTATGGGGCCTGAAAACCTTTCAAAGTCACCTGGGGAGGATCTCGCAAATGCTGTGAATTACCACACGTTTTTATGCGGCCCCGCTAGGCAAAAACATTCTGTTATGGAAAATTCAAACTGCATGATGCCTGCTGACGCGGTCAGCGCTGGCACACGGGTTAACGGACTGTTCTGTTTTTTTGTTGCTCTGCTGTTATGTCAAAAATAAATCACAAGCTCTCCATGAGCTTCATCATACCGCTTTTGATAATTGCCGTCATCTCCGTATGCGGCATCTCAATATCAAATAAAGCAACCATTGATTCCTCCAATCGTTCCATATTTTCCAGCATCCTGGCAGGCTGCTCCAGTTATATCGGCTACTGGCAGCAGAAAAATGCCAGCGCCATGGAAAAATATGCCGCCCTGCCGGAGGATAAGAAGCTAAAGCTGAAGAGTCTGAGCAATCCGACTCTGGCTGGGGTAATGACCAATGCCTCCGGCGCGGTAACAGCCTACTTTGCCGATGAATCCGACGGCCGCCTGTATTTGACTGAGGGCACGGAGGAGCTTTTTAATTCCGGCTTTGATCCCAGAAAACGCGCCTGGTATACCGATGCCGTGGCTTCTCCCGACCATGCCATATTCTCCGAGCCCTACATAGACGTGATCACCAAGCAGATGGTCATCACGGTGGCCAAGCGCGCCAAAAACGGCGTGGTGGGAGCTGATTTCACCACTCATGACATCCTGGACATCATAAACGGACTCAGCATTCCGGGCGACGGCTTTGCCGTGCTGACCTTCGGCGCCCAAAATCAGATTTTAGCCTACAGCAACACCGAGCTTATCAATCAGCCTCTGGACTCTCTGGACAGCCATCTTACGACGGAACTCAGTAAGGAAATCCTGGCCTCTTCTGCTGACAGCAACCCCATGGAGGTTTCTCTGAGCGACGGCAGAACCATGATGGTCATGGGCATGCCCATTGCCAATTCCAGCTGGAAGCTTTTTGTGTTTATCAACAAGGATTATTTCTACGGCTCCTACAACAAAACCATGATTTCATTTATTATTGGTTTTGCAGTCTTCTTCCTGCTGTTCTACTTCATTACCAGATTCTTTATCTACAACAAGCTGGTTAAGCCCATAGAGGATGTCAGCGAGCATTTAAGAAAAATGTCCGACGGGGAAATAAATCTTACGGATCGCCTGATAATTTCCACCGGGGATGAAATCGAGTCCATGAATAATTCCCTGTCCGCCTTCGTGGCGCGGCAGCATGACAACATCATCAAGCTCAGCGACAAGATGCGGGAATCGGTAAGCATGGCCGATGCCAACAACAAGCTGATCTCCAGTGAAATTAACAACCAGAATGAAAATATCACCGGGGTTGTGGATATCATTCAGAATATCCACAGCGTGACGCACGATATTATGGATGTAACCGATAACACCATTAAAAGCATCGATAATATCCACACCACTTCCAACAACGGACTTTCCATTGTGGCTGAAACCGAAACCGCCATGCGCAGTCTGTCTGATTCCATAAGCTCCGCCCAGTCTGCCGTTCAGGGCGTGGCCCGGCATACCGATGAAATTGCCCGGCTTTCGGAAAACATTAAGACCATTGCCGAACAGACCAACCTCCTGGCGCTCAATGCCGCCATTGAATCGGCCCGCGCCGGGGAACACGGCCGCGGCTTTGCGGTAGTAGCCGATGAAGTGAGAAACCTGGCCGTTAAGACCCGGGAATCCACAGAAGAGATCCAGAAGACAGTGGAAGCCCTGATCGGCAACATGAAGAGCACTCTGGAAAAGGTCACGAAAAGCACCGCTGACTGCACCCTGACCATTGAGCGCAACAAGGAGACTGTGGCCTTCCTGACCGACATCATCAGTCAGATCGAAACCACCAGCACGGGAGCAAAGAAGATTACGGATTATGCCAGCCGGCAGTCCGGCCTTATTTCCGCCGCCGACGCCCAGATTGAAAAGATCAATGCGGCGCAGACGGATATCAGGACTGCCGTGAATTCCATCTCCTCCAGCACCTCCGAGATGCAGCATTCGTCTGAAACGATTATCAGGGAGCTCCTCCAGAATTAACAGTGCCGGCACTGTCAGAAGAAAGTGCTGCGGATGGCTGAAAAACCGGACCGCAGCGTTTTTTGGGCGGTATGCAGCCAATTCCGGAACCAGTATCCGTGATTCCCGGGAGGAACTGCGGGACACTTTTCCGGAAACGGCGGGAACGGGTATAATGACTCCGGGAGCATGAGCCCCGGCGGAGCGGCAGCGCCGAAGCTCCCGGGGACTTTTTTGCCGCGGGAAACAAGGGGATAATCACATGAAAATCTTAAGCCTGTTTTTTGCAGGGCTGCTGGGAATCATGGCTTTTGCCGCAGAAGCCGGAGATTTTGACGCCCTGACCAAGACCGGAGCCGTCTACGAAGCCGAAGCCAAGGGAAAATATCAGAGCTATGAGGTATTTACGGCAGATAACGGAGAGCCGCAGGTGGGCATCTACTTTGCGCCGAAGGAGCCTCTTAAAAATTTCCGGGTGCTCGGCCTCACCTTCAAGGATGCGGATGATAACGGCCAGGTTTACTTTGACGAAAAGGAAATCTGGCACACGGCCGAATTAAGCAGCGCAAAGCCGCTTCTGGTGCGTCTGACCTTCATCGGCTCCATCCCGAACTACGGCATCTCCTTTGAAGACGCTGCCGGCAAGGTGCGGAAGTTCACCATCAGCGAAAGCGGCATGGACGGATCCCTGGTGCTGGCGCCCTTCAAATAAGCTGAAAACAGTCCTGCGTCCCGCCGGGAAACTCTGGTCTTCCCGGCCCGGGGATCGCGGCGTCCCCTATACCGGCATGAAGTTTGCGGCGTCGAAGGATCCCGCATCGGCTGCGGCGTCCTCGCCGGGAGACTCCTGATCTGCCGCCTCCGCATACCCCCGCACCACGTTGTTCCAAAACTCCCCGATATTGACAAACTGCTCCACCTCGGCCATGAATTTGTCGTTATCCAGGATATCGCAGGGGAGCACCTTGTTGATGGCGCAGTGTCCGCTCTCGCCGTTCAGGCACAGCGTGGCTCCGTACGTGGAGTTAAATACGTAATTAGCCTCCAGCATGGCCTTGTAGAGCTTCTCGTTATTGTCCACCCGGGGTTCCCCCAGATCGCAGATAAGAGCAACAGCGCGAAACTCCGGAAGATCCGTAAAAGTCACTGTAAACTCGTCTGCCGCAAAAGAGCACGAATTGCTTTCATCAAGCTCCAGCTCCAAACCGATGCTTTTCCCGAAAAATTTTATGAGTTCACTTCCTTCCATTCACTCGTACTCCGTAAAAACAAATCTGCTTCATTCGCAATTCGCAGCAAAAAAATACAGCTGCGAGGGGAAATTTCGCCGCCCGGAAGCCGGCGCCGCGCCGGGATTTCATGGACATGCAGGGAAAAATCTGATTGCTTCCGTGTCTTAGGAGCGGCCTAAAAAACGGCAGGATCTGCGGATGATCCGCATCAGCATCTCCTCAGAACCCCTGCTTAGGCTGTATTATATGCGGATTTTACAAAGCGTTCTTCATATTATTGACATATGCTGTCCGGAACCGCCGCATCAGCATTCCCCTGACTGCCCTCTGAAGCGGCGTTATCAAATACCTGATAACTGCTCAGGCTAAGCTCCCTGACCTGATTCTGTTTGCCTTTGATGCCTCCGATTCTTTATTTCCTGCATCATTTGATGGCAAAGCGCCATTTTTGTAACCGCAGCCATGGAATATGTTACAAACCGCAATTTTTCCTGAAAAAATCCGGGGCGGCATTCCGGTTTACAATAATCTGACTTTGGGCCACAATAGGCAAGACCGGGATCTGCCCCGGCATGATCGGCAAACACACGCTGCCGGCGCCTTCATCACGGAGAACTGCCATGACTGACATGATCACCAAAAGAAACGCCCTTCTGGCCCAGAGGGTTATCCGGGGCCTGAAGTCCCGCAATATGACCGGGTACTATGCCGCCACCAGAGAGGAAGCTCTGAAGCTGGCCCTGAACCTGATTCCCGAAGGAAGCTCCGTTACCATGGGAGGCTGCATGTCCGCCAGGGAAATCGGTCTTACGGACGCTCTGAAGGCCGGCTCCTATAACTTCATCGACCGGGATAATTACGCGGACAAGCGGGCCGCCATGCTGGCCGCCTACGACGCCGATTTCTTTATTTCCAGCGCCAACGCCATGACCGAGGACGGCGTCATTGTCAATATCGACGGCAATTCCAACCGGGTTTCCGCCATTGCCCAGGGGCCCCGGAAGGTGCTTATCATTGCGGGAATGAACAAGGTGTGCCGGGATACGGACAGCGCTCTTAAGCGGGCCCGGAATGTGGCCGCTCCCATTAACGCCCAGAGATTCGGTCTCAGCACTCCCTGCGCCAGAACCGGCTCCTGCATGGACTGCAAATCTCCGGATACCATCTGCTGTCAGTTCCTCATCACCAGATATTCCCGGCATCAGGACAGAATCCACGTCATTCTGGTGAACGATTCTCTGGGGTACTGATCCCGGGGACGGGTTTGGGGCTGCGGTTGGGCCGGGAGGTGGATTCATCTTCCGGCCGCTCTTTTACTGCCGGGTCTCCCGCCTTTCCCGGCCGGTTCTCCTGTAGTGTTCCTTCTTTTCAGCGTACATGCGTTCATCGGCGATCCGGATAAGCTGCGTCAGATCCTTCCCGGGAAATTCCCGGGCTCCGGCTGAGCCGCAGGACACGGAGATCTCGCTGATACTGTCCCCGCGGAAGGCCGCGGCGCTCCGGCGGAATTCGGCCATGACCTCCGCAAGCTGGCTTTCGCTGAGATGGAGGACGGCGGCAAATTCATCGCCGCCGATGCGAAAAACTTCCCCGTAGGGCTCCAGGGATTTCCGGAGACAGTCTGCCGCGCCCCTGACTGAGCTCGTCCCGGTCGGAGTTCAGGGCATAGGGTTTGCCGGAAGAAACAAAGGAGTCATACCACCTGTCCCGGGGATCCGCGGCGGGATCGATCCTTTTGTTGATGCCGCCATAGGAGTAATAGCACATGAAAGCGGCGGAAACGGCAAATGCCGCCTCAAAGCCGAAGGCGTTCTTCTGGGCGGCAAGGTAGCGGGCCAGGGATTGTTCTGAGGATGCGCCGCAGGCCGGATCCTCTTCCTTGAACGCCTTTATCAGAAAGGGATCTCGGGCCATGGAACGGGCCACCGTGAGAGGCTCGGAGAGCTCGCTTTTAATGGAATCGTAAATGCGGAAGGAAAGAGCCCGGGCGAGATCCCGGCGGTTCTGATCCGCCAGGAGCCTGAGGGACCACATGGAAACGAAGGTGGACAGCGCAAAGCTGAGAATGACAATGGCGAAGGCCAGTCTGGTGATTCCTCTTCCGTTCATTAGAGAGATCCTTTAAGCCGTCGCCTGAGGATGCCGGTGTTCCCCGGGGCCGGACAGCGCGCGAGCCCCGGCAGCGCCCGCGGGCTGACAGAGCCGGTCTCCGCCGAAGGCGGCCGGCCATCATATCGCATTAGATCATCTCCCGCCGGCAAACCTTGATGAATTTCTCATTCTCAGACTGTTTGCGAAAATTCGTTTTTTTAAGAGCCGGGCTCAGGGACTGGCTGCAGTTTGGGGGATTCGTCCTGTTTTGCCGGAGGGGTCTCGGGCTGAAGCTCCTTAAGGAGGGCGCAGCTCTCCTGCTCCCCGAGAGCGCAGGCCTTTTCCAGAAGGAGGGCCGCCTCCTCCCGATTCTCGCGCTTCAAAGCAACTTTGCCCATAAAGGCGCAGGCTGCGGGGTTATTGAGATCGCAGGCCCGGCGGGAATAGCCGAGAGCCTTGTCGGGATCCTTGGCAACTCCCGAGCCGGTCCAGAAAAGATAGCCGAGATTGTTGCAGCCCTGGCCGTTCTCCAGGCGGCAGGCCTTGTCATAAAGGCTAAGAGCCTTGCTGTAATCCTGAGAGCCGCCCTTGCCGCTCAGGAACAGATTCCCCAGATTGCAGCAGGCAATGCCGTAATCTCCGGCGCAGGCTTTTTCATAAAGCTCTCCGGCCCGGGCGAGATCCGCCTTCACGCCGCGGCCCTGCTCATACATCACTCCAAGGTTGCTGCAGCCCTCAAAGGATCCCAGACGGCATCCTTTCTCAAAATATTCCCCCGCCTTCGCATTATCCCGGGGCGCGCCGTCTCCGTTCAGAAAAAGATTCCCGAGATTGCTGCAGCCCAGGCCGTCATCCATGCGGCAGCCCTGTTCATAATATTCCCGGGCCTTTACGGCATCCCGGGGAAGCCCCAGCCCCCGCTCGAAATAATAGCCCAGAAGGACGCAGCCCTGACTGTCCCCGAGGCCGCAGGCCTTTTCATATAAGGGGACGGCGCTCAGGAAATCCTGTTTTCTGCCTGCGCCCTCCTCAAACAAATGGCCGAGGTTCACGCAGCCCGGAGCGAAGTTAAGTCCGCAGGCCTGCTCAAGATATTCGCCGGCCTTCCCGTAATCCCGGGGGATGCCCCGGCCGTAATAATAGAGCGCGCCGAGATTGCTGCAGCCAAGGCCGCTTCCCAGGCTGCAGGCCTGTTCATAAAAGGATCGGGCTTTGGCGAGATCCGGATCCGTACCCCGGCCGTGCTCGTACATCACCCCGAGATTGTTGCAGCCCTCCCCGGCTCCCATGCCGCAGCCCTTGTCATACAGGAATTCAGCCCGGGAAAGATCCGGCTTCCGGCCGATGCCCTCGGCATAAAGATAACCCAGATTCACGCAGCCCATGCCGTAATCGAGCTTGCAGGACTTCTCATAATACTGAGCCTCCTGTTCCCGGCCCTCCTGCCCCAGAGCTCCCTGACCCGCGAGGCGTCCCATGCTGAGACAGGCCGCGCCGGATCCCAAATCGCAGGCGGAGCTGTAAAAGGTCGCGGCCCGGGCTGTATTCCGGATCTCCTGATCCCCCATAAGGTAGAGATCCCCCAGAGACTGGCAGGCCTCAGCATCTCTGAGCCGGCAGCCCTTCTCCATGCCGCTCAGGGCCTCGGGAATGCTTCTTTCTATTCCGTTGCCGTTCCAGTACATCACCCCCAGCTTGTAGCAGCCCAGAGCGTTCTCAAGATCGCAGGCCTTGCGGAGCAGGGGCTCGGCCGTGACAAAATCTCCCGCCCTGCCGATGGCGATGCCCTTCTCCGCGCAGTCCTGTCCGAAGCTGCAGTCCGGTTCTCCGGCAGAAGCTCCGGAGCCTGATGACATGACAATGGCGGTTATGAGAGCGGCCATTCTGGAAAAAACTGCGTGCCTGGGCATGTTGGATACTCCATGGAAAGTAAAAGATGAAGCTGCGGGAAGGTTATGAAATAAGGCTCCTGCCTTATCGTCGTTCGAGAGACGGTCAGGCGCTTCCTGAAACCGGCATCCCGGACTCAGGCCGATTATTTCAGCTTTTGCGGGCGCAGGGAAGCATTCCCTGCGTTAAATGGAGCCCCGGCCGCAAAAAAGCCGGGGGAAAGAGATCACCGGAGGAATGGACAGAGGGCGGAGGCTGGTATGCCGGCGGCGATCAATTTTCAGGAGAATGAGATATCTCCGGTTATTTCTTCAGGATTCTTGCAATAGTTTCTGGTACACAGCTTGGTCGGTTTAGGAACACCCTTGCGTTTCATTGCTTCCTCCGCAGAATTGCCGCAGATGTCCCTCAGCCCTGATATTGGCTAGCGTTCTAAATTGTAATCAACAGGCCTTATCGGAAACATTCCGAACACCTTGTCTTGATTCCACTCTTCAATATTCACAACGCTTACGGAAGCGATCAGCTGAATTCCGGTATTGAGTTTTCTCTGAAGTTCAAAAGGCAGGGATTTCTTTAATCGTTCTCTGAATTTACGCCGCAGAACTGAATTATCTTTGGGATATTACAAAACAAAAACGTAATGAACCAGCTTGTCCAGTTTTTTAATTAATCGTAAATAATGCAGCGAATCGTAAAATTTCCTGACAATTTTGTCATATTTATCATTATGAAAAGGATTATACACATCCTGATCCTTAACATGATTTAGTGCCTGTGGTATGCAAGTGTTTTTATACATAAAATGCCCCAAAATTGGTACTAACAGGACGAGATCAAGGCCCTGTGTGGGAGCCTACTCGCCCATTTTTGGAGATGCGTCAGATTTGGATTTCGGGCCTGGTTTTTGCCTGAGCTCTCCATTTTTCTTAAACTCTCCCCTATGAGTCCCCTGTGGTACACCAGGCTTCTTTCTAGGGGAGCCATCTTTGTTAAAGTCCCCTCTTTTGGTTCCCGGTTTTACACCTCTTTTCTTAGGTTCTGATTTATTACCAAGTGTTTCCTGACTGATTTCCGGTTGTGAAACAGAATCAATTTTGTTAGCTGCATCCTGATTATCAGATTTTACAATATCTAATTCATTGTTAGTATCAGTTTTTTGTTTCTGTTTCGAATTTTTTGCATTTGTTGTTTTTTGCCCAGGTTTTACACCAGTTTTGCGATGTCTTGGTATTGGAATACGTCCTGCAATTCTATTATTCTCTTCTTTGATACATTCATCAATTAAAGATTCATCACAGTCAAAAAAATTAAAGAAATTAAGCTGACGTTCGTTTTCAGTATGAGGGTGGGCATATATGTCATTAATTTTAATTGCTGAAATTAAATTCAATTCTCTTATAATATCACTTGTGTTTTTGGAAATACCTCTGGCATAACATTGAAATTGGTAACGAATGATTGTGGCAATAAATCCTAAAGCGAACTTGGCATAAAGACTGGTTGTATAATGAATGCGGACTGTTCCATACCCCAGTTCTGTTTTAATTATTTTGTACTGGATTTCAGATGATGTGCGTGAAGTATACAAATCTGCAATTTGCTTAGGTTCAAGTTTCTCTGAAGATAAAATATTATACAATCCTTTTTCATTTATGTCATTTTGAAGATTTTTTTTGATGATTTCCGGTTCATACACTGACCCTTTGACATGTCTGAGATAAACGTACTTTTTCATAGACACGCTAACCTTTGGAAATTCCGGAGGAACTGGCTTATCTTCCTTCTTTTCTTTCGCAGCAGCGAGACGTTTATTGTACTTCTTTAGGTTTTCAGTATAGTTTGTCAAAGCTTCATGTAATCTTTGCAATTCCTTGTTAACATGGCCGATCAGCGTAGTTATTCTATCGCCGGCGTTTTTATAGTCATAAAACAGGGTAAGATAATCCTGATGAACAAAATCCTTAAAAATTTGAAAAGGCTTTTGAATGCCAAACAGCGTTGTTCCCTTAATAAAAAATTCAGTATTCATCTTTATTTTTTCACCATATTCTTCAATGATTTTATTGGCGCCTTGCGGCATCCCCTTAACCATTATGATATACGGTATTTTATTTTGAATTAGGTAAATCAAGTGCCTTTGCATTACAGTATCCACGATCAAGAATAACCCCTCGAATGCAAATTCCAACCTCAGACAGAAAATCAATGATTGATTTCATGGCTTTTGAATCAACCAAACCGCCGCGGTAAACATCAAAAGTCACAGGTAATCCTGATTCAGTAACCGCATAAGTAAAACTAACAATATTAATATTTTTATGTGATTTTGCGTGCCCTTTTTCTGCAATTTCAACGCCAGTGCTTTCACAATCGTCGTTTGAACCGTCGATGCACAGCCAAACTTTTTCTACTCCCGACTCTTTGCATTTAAGTGCCCATGATTTTTTGAAGGCAATGATAGAACTGCTGGATATTTTTGTTTTGAACAGATCAGAATAATAACTGTCGCTGCGGCAGACGCTGCTGAATAACATTTGGTCAGACATGGAAGCAGTAAACTGAGAGGCTGCAGATGATCTGTGCAATATTGAAAACATTGCAAAATCCAGAAGTGCCTGAGATGTTTCAAGACCAAATGCCTTCTGGGTTAAGTCAATAATGTCTGTCTTCTTGTCCACTGCTTTTACGGCACAGTAAAGGCCTATCTTCTTGAGCATAGGCATAGCCGGCTTCTGTTGAAGCAGGCTCCATTCATTCGGAAACAAATCCTTGAACTTAGTCGTCGGGTGCATCTCCGTTGTGCTGTCTTTGCATACGCGACCAATAGTCACTCTTTTAGGAACAGGATATCCCTTTTTGCTGTCATACGGAGCTTCGAGAACATACAGTACCCGATTATTATCCCCGCGGTTAATGGTGATGCGCTCAGATGGGATTTTAACCCTAAGGTCATAGAAAACAGCCATGGTATTTATCTAATAAAAGTTATTTAAAAACAAAAAATGAAGGCTAGTATCATTGGTACTAACTCCCATATTATACCAAAAATAATAAATAATGAAATAGATAACTCAAAAAAAGTGAAAACTCTGACTGAATACAGGTGTTCGTAAAGAACTGAAATCAAGGGTTGGCGAATTAGAAGGACGTGTTATGATGATTGAAGAGAAGATTGGATGTGTGACCACACTTCAGGCATAGGAAGGGGGCTGATTAGTACCTAAAGCTGGGAATTTTATGTTTATATTCAACCAAAAGAATTCTATCATCAGTTTCAATAATAAAATCAGCATCACTCAGATGTAAATGAGCAGATCGATAATCATCGTGCATATCTCCGCTGCACCACAATGCCCGATTACAATCAAAAAAGATAAACTCCGTTTTCTTCTATCAAATTTTTAGCCATCGCTATGCCTCAAAATCATAAAGCTCATCAAGAAGTTTGTTGAATGTGGCAATTATAGCATTATTTTTCAGATCAGAAAAACTGCTCGAATGTTCGTATCTCAGTTCTCCTGTATCACTATTATGGGACAAAGAATGAAATAAAACATTATCTGAAGATAATTTCCTGACATCAAAATAAGTGGCTAACATATAATCATGCGTAGAAACAAATATCTGAACACCTTTTCGCTGAAGCTCTAACAGCATTTCAACAATAACTGAAACATACGCAGGGTTTATATTTGCTTCAGGTTCATCCCAGAACAATACGGAACCTTTTTCCATTGTTCCGTTCTTTATCAGCTGCCAAAGCAGAGCTATTTTACGGATCCCTTCAGCAACCAAATTAAATTCCTGTTTTGAGTTCTCATTCTTCAGATAGAATTCATCGCGTTTAGCATCATAGTAAACCTTTCCATGAATAAGCTCCTGAATACGCGAAAGCATTTTGTTTTTAGCAATGCTGTTTCTCCCAACTGAAATATCGATCTTAGCGGCATTGATAATATCAGTATATGTTGCATCAAAACGCACATTATTCTTTTCGGCAGCAGCATTTAGATTATAACTGTGAGATAAAATTTCTTTTGCAGGAATAAAAATACTGCTCGCCCCCTTAAAAGCTGCTTCCCATCTTTGTTCTCCTGTTACATCAGCGTTCCACTTGCTGGTTTTTCCGCAAAAGCTTGCCGTCAAAAGCTTGTTTTCCGGAGAATCTTGTAATTCATCTATAGCAGTAACACGAATAGACGCTCTGCGATTACCTTGCCTTCTGGAAATCAGACGAGAAATGTTATAATCATCCGGAAGCATTACAGAAACAATCTTATAAGCGAATGAAATCTTCGGATCCGCGCATTGGCATGCTGAATATAATACTTTCAGAAGATGTGTTTTTCCAGTGCCATTCTCGCCAATAAATATATTAATCCCGCGATCAAAATCAATTTGAATACTGTTAAAAACAGTATAGTTTTCCAATTTAATCTTATTTATTATCATTAGAAAGCAATCTCCGTAAAAATGAAACTACTTCTAAAATTAACATAATCCCCGACTGAGAAAACATACTCATAGCCTCTATTGTATTAGGTCTGACAGCTATTTATGGCGTAGGATTATTCATCATTTTCATCACCAGAAGTTACACAGAGTTTAACGCTATGATTACTCATGATCATCATAATCTACTGATCACAGCATTTATTTTATCAATTCGATTTTCATAAAGCACCATATTCGTACTTTTGCGCCGGACGCATCTATGATCCCATCAAGAGACAGCTTTCGCCATAACTCATCGCTCTGTTTCAGTCTATAGTTGATCTGAAACATTTCATAGGGAATAACTCTCCATAAAACAGCTAGAAAGTTATTATATGTGGCCTAGTGAATAGACCTCTACCAATTATCCCTTTTACAAAGGACTCATCGGCTACTTTTAACTTGGTTAAGTATTTTCGGACTATATTTAAAGCGCCGTTTATATCAGCGTTTAAAACTTTGCCTGTAGATGATTTAAACAAGCCTCTGAAAATTCTTTTGCCTTTGTATTCCTTGTGCTTTTCAACGGATTCAAATGCCAGTGAATCGCACTTGGAGGTATAGACTCCTCTTGCTCCGCAAGATTTATCCCTGCCATTTTGCACTTGTATCTAAGCATATTTATAAACTTAAAGAACGGAACTGATACAAAGTTCTGGTTGGTTCGTTTACCTAGTGCAATGGAGTCTTTCCATTGTTTGTTTCTTCCAATAACCACTGTACCGATTTTGTGTTCCACACAAAAGTTCACAATGCTTCTGGATGCGTTGTGCAAATAGTCTTCAATTTTTGTAAATGGTCGGAAATGGGGG